>MFGW01000016.1:18666-18967 GCA_001780385.1 Candidatus Fischerbacteria bacterium RBG_13_37_8
TTGAATTTGGGTATGGTGGTTCTAATAATTACTGGTCATTCAACTGGAATAATCCCTCATTTTTTTACAGTCGCCGTATCGGACGTGCACCACAGGGTGATGTGAGTAATAATGATGCTTATTCAAATTATCCACCAGGGACGACTATTCTAACTGCAGGAAAATTAACCGGACAGATCGTCAATGGTTGGAATATGGGTGTAATAAGCGCTTTAACGCAAAGGGAATATGCTAATCTTGAATTAGATGGAGATAGATGGAGGGAAGAAGTGGAGCCATTCACATATTATGGTGTATTTCG
>MFGW01000016.1:18997-19116 GCA_001780385.1 Candidatus Fischerbacteria bacterium RBG_13_37_8
ATCCGATTCATTATTTTCAGCGACCCGATGCAACCCATGTGAACCTTGATCCGAATGCAACATCGCTTAGTGGCTGGGCAGGACGATACATGCTGAATAAGCAGAAAGGTAATTTTATT
>MFGW01000016.1:19179-19316 GCA_001780385.1 Candidatus Fischerbacteria bacterium RBG_13_37_8
CGCTCGGATTTAATCAATCACCATGTAGTTGCTGGTTACCGCTCCTTTCATCCTGGAAAAATCTTTAGGAATTGGACTGGTTATTTCTTCACAGCGCGCACGTATAATTTTGATAGAGATACACAGAGCGAATTGTA
>MFGW01000016.1:19329-24325 GCA_001780385.1 Candidatus Fischerbacteria bacterium RBG_13_37_8
GACGGGCAGTGGCTCAATTACTGGGGCAGTCATTTTCAATTTAATGCAGCGGCAGATGCCTGGTCTGATAGTTTCACACGTGGAGGCCCGGTAATGCTTGATCCTTCTTCGCAATTCTTTCATGTTTGCACACATAGTGATGATCGTAAACCAATAATATTTTCAATTGCACTTAATTACGGTCAAGGCCGTTCCGGGTACCGGAATAAGCAGATAAATATGAGTTTCTCCTTCAAGCCTCGATCTAATATAACGTTCAGCATTTCTCCCAGCTATTCTTTTGAACGTTCGTATATTCAATGGATAGATACAATTGAAGATGAACTGATGACTGCAACCTATGGTGACCGGTATGTATTTGCAACTATAAACCGGCATACGGTTGAAGCAGCGATTCGTGCTAATATAACATTTCGTCCTAATCTCAGTCTCCAGGCTTATTTTCAGCCATATGTTTCAGTAGGCAAATACGATCGGTTCAAGGAATTCGCAATGCCGCGCACCTTCGATTTCAATATCTTCGGCATGAGTGGTTCAACCATTTATTACGAAGATGGTGTCTACACGGTAGACCCGGACGGACCAGGTCCTGCCGAATCCTTCTCCTTCGATAATCCTGATTTTAATTACAAGTCATTGCGCGGCACCGTGGTCTTGCGCTATGAATTCAAGCTCGGCTCGACACTTTATTTTGTCTGGACACAGACCCGCGAGGACGGTGCTTATCCGGGTGATGTAGATTTCAGTCGTGATTTAGGTAATTTATTCAAAGCACCCGGCAGTAATATATTTCTGGTCAAGTTATCGTATCGATTTAATTTGTAAGGGGGACAGGCATTTACAAATTTACAATTTTGTAAACGCCTGGCACCATGAGTATCCCCTCCTTCTCTATTCTTTTTCTGCGTTCTCTCAGTGTTCTCTGTGGTTTTATTTTTTGAGACAAATGAATACATGCTAATAATTCATTTGCTATTTCATCTTTTCATATCTATAATTTGTGTACTTCATGAAAAATTACCTATTGAGAAAGATATATGAAGGATGAATTCAATAATGAATTAATTGGCAGAATAAGAGCGCGTGAGACAGGGAAACAGGAGAGTATAGAAAGAATATGACAGCAAATGAACGGGAAGCAGTAATTGAAGTGAGGGATGTACGCCGGTATTTTAAGAATGTGAAGGCGGTGGATGGAGTTGACCTTCGGATAAGGCAGGGAGAGTATGTCGCATTGCTGGGACCGAATGGAGCCGGGAAAACCACGCTGGTCGAGATAATTGAAGGGATACAGCAGCCGGATTCAGGGGAAATAAAAATAATGAATAAATCATGGAACGGCAATGAGAGCGATTTGCGAAAAAAAATGGGCATTTCACTCCAGGAAACATATTTTGTTGATAAGTTGCGGGTGATTGAGATATTGAATATATTTGCTGCTTTTTATAATCAGCGGGAATCGGTATCGGAAGAGATATTGACTATCATTGGCATGCAGGATAAAAGAAAGAGTTATTTCATGAATTTGTCCGGTGGGCAAAAACAACGGCTCGCATTGGGTGTGGCTCTTATTAACAAACCGGAGATTCTCATTCTTGATGAACCAACTACCGGACTTGATCCACAAGCCCGCAGGGAAATCTGGAATATCGTCCGCCAATTGAAAAAAACAAACACTACACTTATCCTCACCACTCATTACATGGAAGAAGCTGAATACCTCTGCAATAGAGTTATTATCATGGATAAGGGTAAATTTATTGCTGAAGGAACACTGGATGAATTGCTTACACGCTATGCGCATCGTGAGTTAATATTGTTCAGTACTGAGATGCCGGTAAAGGATGATTTGTTTGACAATATTCCGGGAGTCATTAAAACGTATTTAAATTTGCAGGGTAATGGCGGATGCATATTTGTGAAAAGCATAACTGTCACATTGCCGGTTGTGCTAAAAAAATTGGAAGAGAATGGTATTAAGCTGGAGAAGCTTGAATGCAGGAGAATGAATCTGAATGATCTATTTCTTGCATTAACGGGAAGGAGTCTTGATGATTCGACAATTGAAGATACTTGTAATTTCGCAATTTAAAGAATTTTTCAGGGAACCTGAAGTAATATTCTGGGTATTCATGTTTCCAATAATACTTTCCTGGATACTCGGTATTGCGTTTGGTATAAAAGGAGAGGGAACCAGGACTGTGGGTGTGCTGGATAAAGATGGTTCACTTCATAAATTAATGGAACAAGCTGAAAAGTACCATGCGTCAGTGCCGTTTAAATATTTTTCCAGTAAAACCAAGCATCCTTTCAAATTCCTCTTCACAGACAGAGAAGGCGCACTCACTGCACTGAGAGAAGGTAAAATTGAAATCTTCATCGAAGTAGTGCAAGATGGCACCAAGATCAAGTATCATTATGATCCGAAGAGCAGTGAAGCACGCCTCACGTTTCTCCTTCTTGAGCATTATCTTTTTCCCGGAGAGACCAGTGAACATGAGAGTGAGCCGGTGGCGTTGGTAGTTCCGGGCAGCCGGTATATAGATTTCCTTATACCAGGTTTGCTTGGCATGGAAATCATGAATTCTGGCATGTGGGGAATAGGATGGGCGTTGATAGAATTCCGAAGTAAAAAATTACTTCGGCGAATGGCAGCTTCACCCATGAACAGAAACATATTTCTTTTCTCGTATGTTATCGCAAGATTACTTCTTGGCATTGTTGAATTTTTAGCTATTTATCTTTTTGCTTACTTTTATTTTGGTGTGAAAATTGAGGGGAGCATTCTTGCCTTGGCAATTGTTTTTATCAGCAGTACCTTTGCATTTGGCGGCATAGCGTTTCTTGTTGCTTCAAGGACTGCCAGCACGCGTGTCGGTAATGGCATCATAAATGCCGTTAGTTTCCCTTTCATGCTGGTTTCAGGCATCTTTTTTTCGTACCACAATTTTCCTGAATGGGCGGTAGGCATAATTAGGTGGCTTCCATTAACAATGGTGATTGATTCAATAAGGAGCATTTTTCTTGAAGGCGCCGGCATCCCGCAAATACTGCTGCCCTCCGCAGCGCTGATCATTCTCGGCGTAGTATTCACCTCCATAAGCGTTAAGATATTCAATTGGTATTAGGAACAGGGACTAGGGACTGGGGAATAGGGAATGGCGACCTGTAAATAACGTTCTATGCATAATCCCGAACAAAGCGGAATCCCAAAATAAGCATTCTTTGCGAGCATTGTTGTAGGGGCAGACCCATGTGTCTGCCCACGCAAAGCTCCCAAAAAATAGAGTTAGGGATTAGCACGCAAGTGCGAACAGGCGAGTTCACCCCGGCACTTATTCTAAATTGCTTAGGGTAATACTCAGATAATCGGAAATGGATAGCTAGTCCCTTACTCGAGGATGAATGCTTTTCCCGAAAGATAGTCGGTGATCCAGATTCTGCCAGAACGGTCTTGCTTGAAGTGATTGAGTTCAAAGATACCGTCGGCAAATTGTCCTCGCATATAAAATGCTGAATTATTGGTATCGACGGTTGTTTCACCGTAGGGGTATGTAGATTTGTGAATGAGTTCGAAGGAGGATTTTGCGAGATTGAACTGGATAATGTGAAGTGCATCTGGAGTGTGACTGGTGATAATAAGTTCTTTGCCGCTGCTGAAGATATTAGATGGTATGCCAGGATTGGGAAGAGGATAGGTCCTGGTTCCTTTTTTAGGATCGAATGACTGGAGAGTATTGTCATTGTGATTGATCCAGTAAAGGGTATTGTTTAATAATGCAAGTTTGAATGGCTTATTGCCGGTCTTTATTTTTTGGACGGAGAAATCATCTTTTTTGATAACTGCGATAGTATTGGAATCGAAATTAGCGACATACACTTTCTCATTATCGAATACCAGGTCGGTAGGTGTAATGCCGACCGGGTATTTCAGCAGGGTCTTTTTTGTTTCAAGATCGATGATATAGAGCATGCTTGGTTCGGCATCGGTTTCGGCAATGCGAACGGTGTGGAGCCAGTGTTTATTCTTGTCATAGGCGAGGAGGCGAGGAGTGGTTTCGCGCTGGTATTTATCTTCCAGTTCCATTGGCATAAAGTTCAGATTCGGAATGCGAATTTCGTCCGGCAGGAAGAGCAGGAATTGTTTCTCTTCGCCCCAGCTATTTTGCAGGGCATAGAGTGCACCGTTTTTATCAAGGACCATTTGATGTGCCATGCGTGGAATGCGCCGGTCATAGAATCGCATCTCGCCTGTTTCATTATCGAAATGAATGCTCATGATGCCATTTCGAGCTGCCCAGATGTAAACCGTTGGCCAATAGGTTTGATGCGGTCCGTATGATACATACAAAAAATTGCCATTGCCTTCGATTGCATTATTAATGAGCCAGCAGGGGAGTGTATGAAAAGTGGTTGTACCATCCGGAAATACTTCGGCAGCCTGGTCTTCGGAATTGAAAACCAGGAATGAATCTTTTCCGGGAATTTGGACCAGTGCTACCGGTGCCCACGCGGTATAAATCCTGTGCTTTTTCTCAGTCTCAGGATTTAGTGCTGTTACAGATGCACCGAATGAACCATTTACCGCTGAAGCGCCGACAGGAATAATCAACTCAGCTTTTGCAGGATTGAGCGCCATGTTGAACATGTGCGGAATAATGCCGACATTCTCAATGCGTTTCTTCAATGTGCGCGTCTTCAAATCGATGACATCCACTTCACCGTAACCCCAGCTTGAAATATAGAGGATATTGTTTTTTAAATCCAGCACGGAAGCATCATTGCCAAAATTGGGAATTTTTATTTCTTCGATTTTGCCGTCATTTTTAAAATCCACCACATGTACACTTGGGTGGTTGTCATAGGGTATGTATACTTCATCTGTTTCAGGATTGTAATTAATGCCTACTCCTTCGGTGAATTCGGGGAGTTTCACCACGGTATCTTTACCATTAATCACATCAATTTTGATTGCTTCATTTACGTGTCGATCCCT
>MFGW01000016.1:24340-36843 GCA_001780385.1 Candidatus Fischerbacteria bacterium RBG_13_37_8
GTAGAGATGATGCGTTTTCTGATTATAACCTGCCATGTGCCAGCGGGTGCCGCCAGTAACAGCAAGAGTTCTTTTATTAATCAGTTCGCCGGTAGTGGCAGAAAAAATATAAAGTGTGGAAGTAAATCCATCAATGGCAATGACTTGCTGTAATGAATTATCTACGGCTATTTTTCTGATTGGCGGAGGCGGAGTCTGGTTGAGATTAATCATTTGTTCAATATGTTCCACCCATGGTATTCGTTTGATTGCATGCGTCTTGAAAGGAATCATGAGCAGATCTTTGCTTTCCCTGCTGGATAGAAATGCGTCACCATTTTCTTCATTCACGGCTGTCATTTCATATTGTTCAGCCGTGTCAATGGAGATTGCGGTTTGTTTATCGGGCAGGATTATGTGAAAGCTCTTGCTGCCGATAACATAAATATTACCGGTATGGTTGTCGATAGTCATTGCTTCCATTTTGAGGTATTGCGGGACACGATTTTTGATGGGAATATTTATGACGGAATAATCATTTCCATCAATTAATGAAACTGAAGAAGTATTGGTGTTCACCAGGATTATGCGGTTTCTTGTAACATCTGTTTTAACCAATAGTGGTCCGGCAGCATTAACACTGAGCTTATTCTGTGCAAGAAAATCCACCGTAATAACATGGTATTCAGCGTGAATATAGCAGCAGAACCACAATGAAATGATAAGCATAAATGATATGACTTTTGACATAGAACCTCCGATGTAATAAAGTGGTCAGTGGTCAGTGAATAGTGGTTAGAAAGTATTAAAGCTCCTTCGTTTTCTTAGCATAAGTATATATGCCACATATTTCTGCGAAAGTCAAATGAATTGAATGTATCTAGAACATTTAATATCTTTAGCTTATTTTTACTTTATAAAACAAATGAAAAGTATGTACTCAGCTTGACTTTTTGGGGATAATTGCGGTAATATTTTCCTACTATCAGGATTGTAAAAATCAACTCGAGTTGAATTATCATTCAATAACGTAGAGGAGTGATCAAGATCATATGTTCAAGGTTCTATGTTCAAAGTTCAAGGTTAGTAGAGGCTTCGCATGCCCGGAGCTAAAGCCCCGGGTTATTAGCTGCTCACTGATCACTGCTTACTGATCCCTGATTATAGGAGGAAATGTTCATGAGCAACATCGGTTTATACGATGATAAGTACAAGAACTTCGAATGGAATGATTCGGCCAAAGAATTGGAATTGCATGAGAATGAAGCTAAAAATATCGGATATTTATGTAGTGATAGAATTTGTGAGAAGGGATTCGGTCAGAAACTAGCCCTGATCTGGGAAGGTTTCAAAGGCGAAGTACGGCGTTATACGTATGATGATATAAGATTGCATAGTAATGCATTTGCACATTATTTTACCGGGCTAGGTTTAAAACCGGGTGATCGGATTTGTTTATTTATGGACAAGATTCCGGAATTATACATATCATTTCTTGGAGTCTTGAAAATGGGAGGTATTGTACAGCCGCTTTTCTCGGCATTTGGTGAAGAAGCGCTGTTGACGCGGATTGATGATGCGAAGACGAGCGCTATTTTGACGACAAAGAAGCATGCGGGGAAAGTGCGCCGGATACTTGATAAACTTCCGGAACTGAAGCACATAATAATAGTGGATGCAGAAGGGGAGTTGCCGGGGAAAAATGAGAAAACGTATTCGATGGAGAAAGCGCCGAAGGTGGAGCATGTTGATATTTACCCGGTAGAACCTGAGACTCCGTCGGTATTGCATTACACATCCGGGACGACTGGTAAACCGAAGGGAGCGCTTCATGTGCATTCATCGATCATAGCGCAGTATATAACGGCGAAATGGGTGCTTGACCTGATGCTGGATGATATATACTGGTGCACAGCGGATCCAGGATGGGTTACGGGAACTTCATACGGTATCATAGGACCATGGTCGAACGGTGTTACGCAGGCAGTGTATGACATCGGATTCAGCACGGAGAAATGGTATGCCTTTATTGAGCGGAACCGCGTGACGGTTTGGTACTCGGCGCCGACAGCGATACGATTACTCATGAAAGAAGGAGTCGAAGCGGTGAATAAATATGACCTGTCATCACTGCGCCATTTGATAAGTGTAGGTGAACCGTTGAATGCCGAGGCAGTTATCTGGTCGGAGAAAGCATTTGGGAAACCGTTCCATGATTCGTACTGGCAAACGGAGACAGGCTCTATCGTTATTACGAATTTTCCGGGACTGAAGATAAAAGCCGGTTCTATGGGTAAAGCATTTCCCGGCATAACGGCAACGGTTGTAAATCAGAGTACCTTCGAACCGATAACCGAAACGGGAATGGTTGGACTTATCGCGTTGAAGCCTGGCTGGCCATCAATGTTTCGCACGTATTGGCACAACAAGGAAGTCTATGAAAATAAATTCAAGAAAGGGTGGTACTTGTGTGGTGATCGTGCCAGCATTGATAATGAAGGGTATTTCTGGTTTGTGGGACGAGATGATGATGTAATAAATACAGCGGGACATCTTGTGGGGCCGTTCGAGATAGAATCAGCATTGCTGGAACATCAGGCAGTAGCTGAATCAGCAGCGGTGGGGAAACCTGATCCTATCAATATGGAAGTCGTGAAAGCGTTCGTGGCACTCAAACCGGGATTCAGTCCAAGTTCTGATTTGGAATTGGATATTATAAATTTCATACGAAAAAAATTGTCTCCATTAGCTATGCCGCAAGAAATAGAATTTGTTCCGTCCCTGCCGAAAACACGTAGTGGCAAAATCATGAGAAGATTATTACGTGCGAAGGAATGGGGACAGGAAATTGGTGATACATCAACTTTAGAAGATGAATAAATAAATTGGAGGAACAATGCCGGACGATATTAAACAAACTATCATTGAGTATATAAAGAAAGAATACCTGGATGAAGATTCAACAGATGAAGTAACGGAGAACACACAACTGATAACCAGTGGTATTGTAGATTCATTTTCCATGGTATCATTGAAAATGTTTCTTGAGAAAAAGTTCAATATCAAGATACCGGATGAAAAAGCTACCCCTGAAGCATTTGACAGTGTCAACAATATCATAAAATTACTTAAAGAATTTACCCAGGAGGTATAATGGTTTACAGTGATAAAGCAAAGAGCTATTTTGGTGAGACATTGAACCAGATACAGAGCCAGGGATTATTTAAGGAAGAGCGATTTATCTGTTCACCGCAGGCTGCAAGTATTGATGTGGAATATCCGCAGGGAGCACCGCAGAAGAAAGTATTGAATTTTTGTGCAAACAATTATCTTGGATTATCGAGTCATCCTGAAGTGGTACAAGCGGCGCGTGAAGGATTGGACACCCGTGGATATGGTTTGTCCTCCGTAAGATTTATCTGCGGAACACAAGATATTCACCGAACACTTGAACAAAAGCTCAGTGAATTTCTTGGGACGGAAGATACAATACTGTTTGCTTCATGTATGGATGCGAATGCAGGAGTATTTGATGTCGTATTGGACAAGGAAGATGCAATGATTGCCGACCGCCTTGTGCATGCATCGATTGTTGACGGGATGCGATTATGCAAAGCGCAATTATTCAATTACAAGCATTCCAATATGGCACACCTTGAAGAAAAATTGAGAGAATCGCAGGAATGCCGTTTCCGCCTGATAATAACTGATGGTGTATTTTCGATGGATGGAGATATTGCCAAATTGGATGAGATATGCAATCTGGCAGAAAAATATGATGCGATGGTACTGGTAGATGATTCACATTCCACCGGTTTTATGGGGAAACATGGTCGTGGCACACATGAGCATTGCGGTGTATTGGGACGCATTGATCTGATCACCACGACACTCGGCAAAGCACTCGGCGGAGCATCAGGCGGCTGTGTAAGCGGTCGCAAGGAATTAGTTGAGCTTTGCCGGCAGCGTGCGAGGCCTTACCTGTTCTCTAATACGATTCCACCCGTGATTGTAGCTGCTGCAATTAAAGTAATTGAGCTTATTTCAAAGACGACCGATCGTCGCGATAAACTGGAAGCCAACACACTCTATTTCCGTAAGGAAATGACCCAGCGCGGTTTCGATATTAGGGAAGGTGTGCATCCCATAGCGCCGATCATGCTCTATAATGCGAAATTGGCACAGGATATGGCTCGTGATCTCTACGCGGAAGGAATCTACGTGATTGGTTTCGCGTTCCCCGTTGTTCCGCAAGGTCAGGCTCGCATTCGCGTTCAACTATCTGCCGCACATGAACGGGAAGATATTGATAAAGCGATCGCAGCATTTACCAAGATAGGTCAGAAATATAATATTCTCGGCAAAAAGAAAGATGAAATTATCAAGCTGTACGGCTTATAAGAAGCAGTGGACAGTGATCAGTTAACAGTGGTCATAATTATTGTAGGGGCGGACCAATGCGTCCGCCCTAACGAAGCAATCCGTAACGGACTAAAGAATGCCACAAAATCACTAAAGCACAAAATTTCACTAAAAACCTTATGAAAGTATGTTTTTGTGGCGTTGTTTTATGCCGTGCGGGTGTGCTCGCAAAGAATCCCATTCCCCATTCCCTAGTCCCAGATCCCTACAACCTGTATTCCTGGTCCACATCAATCCAGAGGTGCCGGTAACCGCGCAGGCGAATCTTCCATGTTATATAAACCGCATTTAATGCTGACTGCGGATCATTAGTGTCGCGAAGTATCGTTGAGGGAAGGGTTAAGGTACTCTTTCCCTCGGCAAAAGTCTCTCGTGCAGTAGAATCGAAGACCGGATACTCGTATTTGATGTCATCCCGGGCTGTTGCAACAAGCATAATCACCAGCCGATGCAGCGATTTAGGTCTGCCGGTGCTGTTCCAGAAAAGTTGTACTGTCTTTCCCATTTCAGGATTTTCACTCACACTTATCCGGAAGACAGGATTAAGCAGAGAGGCAAGTGTGGTAAAAACGCCCAAAAACATAAAAATGCCAATTAGTATGAGCGGAGAAAGGATGATCCATCCTAAAAGCGGCATTATATCCCAGGTAAACGCTATTATTAAGCCAAGGATTATATTCCATGCAAGATAAAGAAAAATATAAGAAGGTTTTGATTCTTTCAATAATGCGAGGCTTATATTTTGAGGTCCTCCCGGTATCAGATCTTTCCTGACTACTGCCGGTGCAGGTTCCATGTGCCATAATACTGGAAACATTAATCCTGCAATGCCAAATATGATTAAAGCTATGGGCATGAGCCAGTGAAATGAATCGGATGTGATTTCATTGTTTTTAATATCATCAGCATCATAGATAACACTTATTGTATTTTCTGCTTTATCATAGGTAGACTTACGCACTAATTTATCATTCTGCACAACCTCCCCGCTATTTGTCTTAAATTCATATACAATATGATAATTCGCGCTGATATGACGATAAAATATGGTGTCTTTGCTTTTTGTCTCTTCTGATTCTTTTTCATATTTTCGAAGTACTGTAGCCGTTGTTTCAATTCCCGCAGATTGAAGATTAATTTCTTTGTATAATGTGTATGAACCATAGCCTAAAAATCCACCGCCAACCCATAGACATATCAAAATTATTATTACAGATTCTGCTCCTTTCCATTTCATAATTGCTCCTATGTGAATAAGTTCAAGGTTTCCTTGAACTTTGCTGTAGGGGCAGACCTGTGTGTCTGCCCTTTTTATGTTATCGTTACAATTATTTACTAATATCTCTGGGTGCCTCTTTAGGAGCATGATTGACACGCCAGTGAAGTATCATATTCGAAGAAAAAGATTTTGTCAAAGAAAAAAACCACAGAGAACCTAGCGTTTTAAGCGAGCCTTGCTTGCTTAAAACGGTTCAAGGTTTATAGGGTTGAGGGTTCAGGGTTAACATTAGCGCTACCTTGTTTCATCTTGAACTCAGAAAACATTAAAATTATAGTCGTTTGGACAAAATCGTAAATGTTTTTTAAGATTTTATACCATAGGTATAACAGAGATTTTTTCTATGGTTTGCATGAAGAGCGCATGAATCTGCCCTTGTAATGCAAGATTAGGGAATAAAGCTATTTTTCTGAGGGTTATTATAGTAATGACATTTGAAGCTATCCCGAATGTAATGTCATTATGAGTCCCGCGATAGCGGGACGTAATAATCCGTAGCGGATTATGCTTCTTATCATTTGTTAAGGATTGTTACGTTTGCCTCCGGCAAACTCACAATGACAAAGAGCGTTAGGGATTGCTTCGTAAGGGCAGACACATTGGTCTGCCCCTACAGCAGATCTAGCAAAGAATACAGGCACGAACACAAGGTTCGCCCCTGCTGATCATTGGTTAAGGAGAATGATAATGAAACTATTGTCGATAAGAACTATCCTTTTTTTAATAATATTTGTTTCGCTAGCGCTGATTATCCCGGTCGGCTTATTCGCAGGAAGTACGAACACAGTACTGGCAAAACAAATAAAGGCAAAAATCCTGCTGAATAAAAATATTTCCATAGATAACCTGGAAGTGACTGATGAAGGAAATGGCGAAGTCAAGCTTGACGGAACGGCAGACCTGTATGGCGAAGTATATCTTGCAGTACGGGAAGCTGCAGAATTTAATACGCAGATGATTAATACAAATATAGAAGTAATACCAAAAGAGACTAAGAGTGATGCGCAAATTGAAAAGGAAGTGCGGGCAGAATTGAATAAACATACTAAGGAAGTAGACCTTAAAGATGTTGATGTAACGGTTGAAGATAGTGTAGTGCGACTTATCGGCACCACGACACAGAAAGATGCTGTCAATGAAATCTTCAAGAAAATTATCTGGATACCGGGTATTACTTATGCACGCAATGAAGTGAAAGAAAAGAAATAATTCAGCGGAAGCCGGATGTTCATTCTGTGCAGAATTTTTTCCGGCGGCAATCGGTGCAATATTCCCCCATCCAGACAGTATCGAATTGTGCCATAATCTGAGCGATCAATTCCGGATTTGTGGTGATAAGGCCGGATTCAAAATTACGTGTGCGAACACTTTTCGCCCCCATGCCGGCTCCAGTTAAGTTAGCGCTTCCCATGTATGCAAATACTCCATCTACAATAATACATTTGAAATGCGTTCGTGGACAGAGCATGCGTTCCAGTCCATCTATCAAATTCGGGTACAGGTCGAAATCACGCCGGAAGACAGGACCGGGTTCCTTCGCATGAATTAATCGAATGCCGACACCTTGTTCAATTAATTCAGATAGCACCTTCAGGAATGGAATCATTTTTTTGCCACGGGCTACATGCAAATCCTTTATATCAGCCGTTGCTATCCAGAGAAATTTCCTTGCCCCGGGTACCTGCTCCAATAATACACGTCTGTATATTTCATCATCCGTTATTAATTCTATCGATGATGTGGAATTAGTTTCCATTGTTTATCCTTTTTTTTCTGCGCCATGGTATGTAGTAGATCGTTGTCATTTCCATAATGCCAAGAAATACGAAATAGAGTAAGCCGAAATAAAGTGCGTTACGTTCCTCATGCCATTTATTAACAAGTTCAGGCATATGCGTTATTATGGAAATAATTATGAATCCTAAAAAACTGATCACCCAACGCTTTACCGATTGAATCATCATGGTTTCGGATTTTACATGCAGAAGAAAACCTAAAAAAGTCGCAAGCGTACAGCAGAGAAATGCCAGCAGTCCTTCTAAACCAAGCTGCAGTGAAGCACTTAAATAAAATGCAAAGAACGTGATAAAATAAAATACCTGTATCAGCCTGAAACTCCATGCATTGATTTGCGGAAATGTTATTACTGCGAAAAATAGAAATGCATGTATGACAAGAAATTGAATTTGTACTATTGAGGTGAGCCATAAGCGATTCGCGATATCAAATTGCTGATTAATTATTGCAAATAGAAACGTTCCTGATAAAAGAAAATCTGGAATTGCTGAAATTAGTTTTGTCAGGAATGGATTGAGCTTGATAATAGAAGGTAATTCATATTCCTCTATTTTTTTTCTCTTGAAAATAGGTGTTTCGATCTTCTTGATATGTTGAACTGTCTTATATACCAGGAATCCGAGAACAACCATTGTCAAAACGAGAAGCGTGGAAAATCCAAGTCTTCTTTTTCTGATAAGTTCATCCACACAACCTGTTAGAATAAATGCACCTAATCCCCCCATTAGTATAAAAGCAAAAATTCCCCCGATAATTTCTTTTCGTTTCTTGATAATCTTGATAAGGATTAATACCCCTGCACCGAGAAAAAATATTCCAATACTAACCGCTATTGTCCACAGCCCTAATTCATATAATATCTCTAATGTAAGCTCTAATATATGCATAATGTGATACGTGGTATCATAGAATTGTACAGTAATTTATCGACAAATACCAGCGCAGCTTCTTGTAATAAGGTTGTTTTCATCATAAAATGAAGATGAAATGAAGTCTACTATATAAAATGAAAGTTTAAAATAATAAGGATATAAGCTATGCCTGCAAGGAAAGTGTGGCTCATAGCAATGATGCCTATCATTGTATTGATATATGCTAAATTAGCACATTCACAATCTTTGAATAATGAGCAGCCAGATTGTTCAAATGCATATCCCTCGATAGAAAGCATATATCCGCCAGACGGCAGATTCCACACCATCAATATATTAGGTATAAAAGAACCGGAGAATGATCTTATAAAGATTCAAATAAATGAAATAGTACAGGATGAGCCTTTGGATATTTCTTATGGCGGTGCTATTGTGCCATCGGCATTTTATTATATAGACGATGAAGGAGTATTATCAGGCACTATTAAGCTTAAAGCCACGATAGGTATCAACCGCGAGCAAAGAACCTACTCTATTTATTTCACAGCGTTTGACAGTGAGGGTGGCTCATGCTGTGGTATGGTAAAGGTTTGTATTGATTCCGAGCCTGGCAAAAAATGTCCACAAAACGAAGATAAGCGTTACAATTTCCAGCAGAGTTATGATGCAATGTCTGGAGGAAGGCATGTTCAATCAGGACTTTGCGGTTGCACATCGCCTGATTGCCTGTGGTGCAAAAATCATGGTTATTCCGGCGCGGATGATTGCTGCAGTTTTAAATCGCATCGCACGAAACATGAGGTGCGGGAACGGTATTGCTATTGGGCAATTGGCGATGGACATGAAGTACCGCCAACGGCTAATCTTCTCACGAGTAAAGGTTGTCCGGGGTACTCTGACGATATTTGCAATATTTCTGATGGGACATGCAGTTATTGGGACGGTGGCTGCGGATACTGCTTTGTGTGTCGCGGATCTACGACAAACAGGGCATGCAGCACTGGCCAATGGTGTGTTGGGCAATGGAGCAGTTGGAATTACAGCTCATGGACAGAATGGGATGCAGTTGCAAAAGCTTCGCTTAAGTCTTCATTCAGACCATGGGACTGTGACTGTGTGGATGTAAATGGAGGTAAATATGCAAGTTCATACGCACGTTCTTACCAGGGCGATTTTTATGGAAATCCTACTTTTGTATCGTTGTGGCAGAAAGTCTCAGATGCAGGTTGGATTTATAATTACGGGTGGGAATGGACACAGAGCGTTGAGAGAGGATATTACTGCTCAAAATTGATACAACTTAAGGGTGATTTGGTATGTCAACGATTAGGCACACCTATTTTTGATTCCATTTCCAGGACAGGCATAATCGGCAATCCAAATAAAACAGGTCCGAACTGCCCATGATTGGAATACAGTCATCACACATTCGTCCTTATTGGAGCCGCAGGTATTGACATTAACATAAAACAAAACCTCATTATTCCAATCACTTTTCAATTAGGAATGCATGGTTTGCAGCAAGGACCTCATCTTATTTCTATTGGTCTTGCTCATCGCTTTTAAAAGATAGGGACAGTCACCTATTTTCTTGAAAAAAATAGGTGACTGTCCCTATCTTTTCTATAATCGCAACAAGAATGTTGGCAACAAATATGTTGTGAAGAAAAGCAAATTATTAATGATTTATTCCTTGTTGGTAACGATAACGAGAGAAAATAATATCAATGTACAAACAAATCATGAAAACTATTGATATAAAAATATATAATGCGATGTGAAAATGCTGCAATCTATGTAAAAACTACTAACCACAATACCCGCAAACACCTGCGCGTGGAGAATTAACAACGGGAAGCAGCATTTCTTCATCACATTCATGCTTCTTCCGACAATTCTTGCATGTCCATTCTGAACATTCTGCGCATATATCAGTCGCAAGGTTATCACAATAGCTGCACAATATCTCCGGAGCATCATTACGCGCCAATAAACGTATTCCTTTCTTATCTATTTTGCCTGTCCTCACTCCCAGAACCTTTAATATCAGATGAGTTGTAGAGCCAAAATCATACTCATAATCGAATCTAGTTCCCGGTTTAAGCGCTTTGTGTAATGCCACATTCATACTGCGCTCGTCATATTCTTTCATAGGGCTATAGGAATAATTTATATCATTTATCCGGAACATGCTTAAATGCATGCAACACTCTACCCATATGTCCCTTAAAAAAGAATCAAGCTCATACAATGTGGTTTTACCGTCAGCTTCGATTTGGAGCCAATAAAAGCATTCGCCTCTTACAACAATATGAAATATGCTCGATAGCTTAATTATTTTATTTTGCAGCAATGCCTGATCCTGCTTATCCTTTTCAACACACTTTTTGAGATGAGCGCTCATCCCCTGAACCGAATACCTATTCCCACAAAAATTGCATTTGCCGCCTGGTAATACTATTTTTCTTTCTTTTTTTGTCATAACGCACCTCTGTCGATAAATTTGTTATCCATAATTATACCTCTTTTTACATAGAATAGCGCTTCGCCTTTTGCAGGTTAATTCTTTTTGCGATATAATGAAAATTCAGAACAATTAGTTTATCAATTATTTAGAAGAAGAGCAAGTTGGAGGCGCTTTGATGGCAAGAACAAGCGCAAAAGCGAAGTCGAATGGCGCTACACTCGGTTTCGAAGCAAAATTATGGCAAGCGGCAGATAAACTCCGCAATAACATGGATGCTGCGGAATATAAACATGTAGTGCTCGGACTGATTTTCCTCAAGTATATTTCCGATTCATTCGAGGAACATTATGCCAAATTAATTGCTGAGAAAGAACAGGGCGCTGATCCGGAAGATGCGGATGAATATCGTGCTTTCAATATTTTCTGGGTGCCGAAAGAAGCGCGCTGGTCGCATCTGCTTGCCAATGCCAAGCAGCCTGTCATCGGCAAACTGATTGATGATGCCATGATCGCAATCGAGCGCGATAATAAAACACTCAAAGGCGTCCTTGCAAAAGATTACGCACGCCCCGCACTGGATAAACAGCGACTCGGCGAGCTTATTGATTTAATTGGCACGATTAGCCTCGGTCAGGCTGAGAATCGCTCGAAGGATATCCTCGGTCGCACCTATGAATATTTTCTCGGACAATTTGCCAGCGCCGAGGGTAAGAAAGGCGGACAATTCTACACACCGCGATGCGTGGTGCAGGTGCTCGTTGAGATGCTGGCGCCGTATCGGGGACGCGTGTATGATCCGTGTTGCGGTTCCGGCGGCATGTTCGTGCAGAGTGAGAAATTCATACAGCAGCACGGCGATAAGATTGGTGATATCAGCATCTACGGGCAGGAATCAAATCCGACAACCTGGCGTCTTGCCAAGATGAATTTAGCGATACGCGGCATCGAAGCAAATCTTGGCGCAGAGAATGCTGATAGCTTCCATCATGATTTACATCCTGACCTTAAAGCAGATTATATTCTTGCCAATCCGCCATTCAATTCCAAAGAATGGGGAGTTGAGCGATTACGTGAAGACAGACGCTGGAAATACGGAATTCCACCTGCCGGCAATGCCAACTTTGCATGGGTTCAGCATTTCATTCATCATTTAAATCCGACCGGCATAGCAGGATTCGTGCTTGCTAACGGTAGTATGTCCAGCAACCAGAGTGGTGAAGGTGAAATCCGGAAGAAGATAATCGAAGCAGACATAGTAGATGCTATGGTAGCGCTCCCCAGTCAGCTCTTCTACTCCACACAAATCCCGGCATGTCTCTGGTTCATCGCACGCGATAAAAAGAACAGCCGGTTTCGTGACCGGCGCGGCGAGGTGCTATTCATAGATGCACGCAAACTCGGCACGCTCATTGATCGTGTGCATCGCGAATTAGCTCCGGAAGATATTGCACGAATTGCCGACACCTATCACTCGTGGCGTGGTGATAAAGAATGCCAGAAAAAATACGAAGATATCCCCGGTTTCTGCAAAAGCGCCACACTCGATGAAATTCGCTCGCATGGGCATGTACTCACACCCGGTCGCTATGTCGGCGCTGAGCTTATTGAAGAAGACAGCGAACCATTTGCAGAAAAAATGAAAAGGCTTGTTACTGATTTGAAGCAACAATCTGAAGAAGCGCAAAAA
>MFGW01000017.1 GCA_001780385.1 Candidatus Fischerbacteria bacterium RBG_13_37_8
ACTAACTCAACTTTTGTTGGCTATTATAGCGCTGCAGAAAAGCTGATACGTGCTGTGCAAAGAATTTTATGGGCTGCGTCACAAAGTCTTTATCCTCATATCAATAGACTGGCACAAATATCACAAGAACAGACACTTCGATTCATACGCAAAGTACTTTTTTCGCTGGGTGGTATTTTTATGGTGATAAGTTGTGTTGTTTTTATATTTGCACCACAAATAGCCAATTTAGTATTAGGGCGGCAATTCGTTTCATCTATGAGGATTCTTCGAATACTTGCGATAATACCTTTTCTCGCAACGGTTAGCAATGTTCTCGGCTTGCAGACAATGTTCTCTTTTGGCCTGAAAGATAAGTATGCTCGAGTATTAATTGCTGCAGCGATTGTCAGCGTTGTTTGTGCGGTGATCCTTTCTTTCTATTTCAATTATATCGGAACAGCAATTACGGTTATAATTACGGAATTGTTTATTATTACTTCATCAATCTTGGTGCTGCGCCATAATAAAATCAATATTTTTAGGTGAGATTCCTACAGCAATGAAAATACTGATGCTGGTAAATTGGAAAATCCACTATCTCAATACTGATAATATTGCAATTCAACCGCCTGATAAAGTTGTAAAAGGAACGCCGTATTGGATTTTTAAATATTGGCCTGAGAATGTCATTGTTGATGTCGTCGATTATTCAAAATTGCCGCTTTTTCACGCTTTGGAAAAAGAAATTTTAAAATTCTATGCTTGGCAGGCTATTGTTGCTGCTTTTAAATCCAGGAATTATGATATGATAATATCGCATGGTGCGCAGAGTGGTATTCTACTGGCCTTTTTACGTGCTTTGTGCGGGAATCGGAATCCACCTCATTTCATTATTGATATTGGCTGCTTCAATGGAGCACGTGAAAATCTTTTTGAAACAATGCCCATTGAATTTGCGTCACGCACTTTAGCCGGAATAATTTATCATAGTAGTATACAGCGTAAGTATTATCAGAGACATTTCCCAACAATAGTGAAACGTACAATTTTTGTGCCCTTTGGCGTAGATGTGGAATTTTTCGCTCCAGGTAATGGTGAGATTGATGATGTGGTGGTCTCCTTTGGCTATCAAAAGCGAGATTACGAGACTCTGCTAAAAGCTTGGCGGGGCTTAAAAGGAGTGAAAACTGAGCTGAGAATCATTGGTATCAAGAATTCCGGGATTTGCAGCCTCAAAAATAATTCTGGTGATATTAAGTTTTTTGACTTTGTGCCGATCAGTGAACTAAAGAGAATCATCGCTGCTTCGAGATTTGTAGTCATTCCTCTGCCTTATTTTGAATATTGTTATGGACAAATGAGTTTATTGCAATCAATGAGTATGGGTAAAGCGGTAATCGTGACAAAGACACCTAGCACACAGGATTATGTCGTGAATGGTAGAAATGGATTTTTTGTCGATCCTTATGATGTGAATGGTTTACATGGCAAATTGGAGTTTCTATTAAAGAACCCGAATTCCGCAAAGGATATCGGTGACCGGGCACATAGAGACGTGAGAGAGAAATTCAGTGAGGAACTAATGACGAGGCGTATTTATAATTTTTTGAAAGTCTTCAAATAATGACTACATACAAACATGTGAACTGCAATTTATGTGGCGGTCGGGAAAAACAACCGTTCGTGCAAGTCGCTTGCATTGATCGGGAAGATGAAATATTCTCAATTGTGCGATGCAATTATTGCGGATTATTATATTTGGATCCACGGCCCAATAAGCACGCAGTGATGGATTATTATGCTCCTGATTATTATGCGTGGCAATCAGCGGGAAGGTTGTCGATAAGAGAACGAGTAAAAACAATAGTCATGGAAGAACGTGGACATTGTTGTGTTAAGAGCTATTCATTCCCGGTTAATATTTTGAGACGTGTAATCGCCTGGCTCTTTGATCGATATGTAAGTGTAATTGTACAATACGGAAGAAACGAGAAAGTCCTTGATGTCGGATGCGGCAGTGGTGGTTTTCTTAAATGGCTTGTTGATCATGATTTCAAAGCCCAGGGTGGGGATGTATCATTTCAAGCAGCTGAACGAGCATATGAGAAAGGTCTTGATGTATTTTGTGGTGAGCTCAGTGATGCAAAATTTAATGACAACGAATTTGATACTTTAGTAATTAACCAAGTATTGGAGCATGTTCAAGATCCGCAGCAATTATTAACTGAATGCCATCGTATTTTGAAAAACGGTGGTTTGTTGATAGTCGGTGTGCCTAACATCGAATCGTACTCATTTAGGGTATTGGGGCGCTATTGGCATGCAATTGATGTCCCGAAGCATCTTTATTACTTTTCCTATACGACACTGAGGATTATGCTTGAACGTGTTGGGTTTATTATAGATAATGCACGAACCAGTTTTTTCTTTATCCCTAGAGTAATTTATGAAGATCTAAGGCGGTTGAGAAAATCTGAAAACCTAATCCGCTATTTTTCTGCAATTTTTAAGATTTTCGTATTAAGGTTTTTATATTTTTTATGGAGTAGAGACAGAATGAGCGGCGATTATTTGACATTATATGCAAGAAAAAAGAGCTCCAAGGATCTTGTCTGATGTTTGATACTATACTAATTATTGCGATTTTCGGCGCTCTTATTTTGTGTTTGCTTGCCATTTTATTGAAAAAGTGGGATTGGTTGCCAATATTATTGCTTATTATATTGTGGTACATTCCTCGACAAGCGGTACCTGATGGCATATTAGAGGATTTTGTCTTTTTACGGTGGTTAACATTACTTATTATACCAGTAATAATGATTATTCAAATTCTGAAATTAATAATGGAAGCCAAGGAAATCAGAACAACCACGATAATATGGCCGTTATTTGCCTATGTGTGTTTTAGTGCGGCGTCAGGGATCATGAACGATTCCAAGATAATTGAATGTGTCGGTTCAACTGCACTGTATATTCGGTATCCACTTCTTTTTATCGCCCTGGTCAATATGGATATATCGAAAAAAACGGTATCGACTTTTGTCAAACTACTCGTTTTTTTAGTAGCTATTCAAATCCCAGAATGTCTATATCGTTTCCTTGCACTCGGCATACACGGAGATTTGGTTTCCTACACTTTAGGTCCATGGGGTCAGTTTGATCTGGGCGTCTATTCTATTTATGTGTCGGCGATTATCGTTGCGATTGGTATTGTAAGAGGTTTTAAGTGGTATTATACATTGTTTATTATCTTATTGATTGCCCTGGCCTTAATAGGGGAAATCAAAGCTCTGGCGTTTTCAATCCCGGTTGTTTCTGTTGCTGTCATATATTTTGGTTTACGAGAACAGAAAATACGAAAGGTCATACTGCTAATTGCAGTCCCATTAGTTTTAATGACGACAGTCTATGTTTCATTAACGATTTGGACTCGGGTTCATACTTACAGCGGAAACATGCTGGCAGTCTATTTAGACAAACTGGTGAGTTTTTTTCGTGACCCGACTCAATTGATCGTTGCTGAAAAAGCAGATTATTCAGCATCTCGTTTTCTCGGTAGTGCTTTTGTGTGGAATATACTGAAGTCTGACTGGAAAACACTCTTATTTGGAATGGGACCGGGGAGTCTACTCGCTGGGAATTTTTTAGGTACACCTGGTCGTATTTTTGATGAAATTCCTTATTTAAACCAGCTCGCAGTGATTCTGGGTGAAGTTGGAGTGGTTGGTGTTCTAATCTTTTACTGGTTACAGCTCAGCTTGCTGAGATATATAACGTATGCAAATAGAATAATTGAGGATTCTGATATTCATATTATTGCTGTAGCACTTTACGGAATGTGGATATTCTACGCAATATTAGGACCATTTTATGACTTAGTTTGGCGTCATGATTCACCGAACTTCATTTTTTATTTTTTGCTTGCCTATGTCTATGTGCATCTTGATAAAGTATCATTAAGGAAGACTGCTGAACTTCAGCGACCATCGGGGAAAAAAGGTAAAATCAGTAAAGACTTCAGGGTTGTATGCAAGCCAGAAAAAGGTTAATATAGGATGGCCTGAATGAGGCAAGAGTGGATGGCACAAATCAGATTCGGGAAGCGCCCAAGCATCGGATGAAATGAATTCACCCGACGAGTGCCTCGGCTAGGGGGTCGCGTCAGGCACGCGACCCGGCGGAAAATCATGTTGAGGATAAAGTACGGATTATTGTTGAAGGGCTCTGCTAGAAATTGCCGGTCGGCGATCTAGTATGCCTGTCCAAGAACTTCATGGCAGCGGGTAAGCACAACTGCGGGGTGAAATGCTGCGGAATGCGACTGACAAGGAAGTCGATCAGTTCAAGCAAGAGAACGGTCAGTTGAAAGGGCTGTTAGGTGAGCGGACTTTGTCGTTGCTTAAAAAAAGATTTTTGTAGCTGATAAGCGATGGTATCATTTAATGGACAACGATCAGAAAGTAGTTTTATCGCGGAAGATCGGGCTTTTAAGGCGTGGTCGTGGTATACGCAATGCCCGGGTCACGCATTAATTCCTATCGAACGTCAGCCCAATTTTCTCCTGTCCATCGCTGAATGCTAACGTATGATGAAGGTGTTGATGATAAATAAATTTATTTATCCCAAGGGAGGTGATGCAATTTGCTCGCTTGAAACAAGGAGACTACTTGTTGAACATAATCATAATGTTGTGCTTTGGGGAATGCATCATTCAAACAATCCCAAATTGCCATTCGATGACTATTTTGTAAAATATATAGATTTCGATAATATAAAGGGAATAAAAAATAGAATGAAAGCCGTGGTTTCAATTCTATATTCCTTCGAGGCAAAAGCAAAAATTACCTATGTTCTCAAATCATTTAAGCCGGATATTGTGCATCTTAATAATTTTGCTCATCAGATTTCGCCCTCGATCCTTCACGCAATCAAGAATGAAAGGATTCCAATGGTTATGACCATGCACGATTACAAGCTTGTGTGTCCTGCCTATTCAATGTTCTCAAATAGTGGATGCTGTGAAGAATGTCGTGGACGTCGCTATTATCGCTGCATAATAAATCGCTGCGCGAAAAATTCCTATAGTAAGAGTACTATTAACTGTCTTGAGATGTATCTGCACCATGACATAATGGGAATATATAACCTGATTGATATTTTTATCGCACCCAGTTTTTTCCTCAAGAATGAAGTAGAGGAAATGGGTTTTAATCTACCAGTAACATATTTGCCAAATTTCATTGATTCGAAGAACTATCAACCTCAATACGAATTCACGAAAGGAATATTTTGTTATTTTGGCAGACTGTCTCCAGAGAAGGGTATCTTTACCATGTTAAAAGCGTTTGCCGCAAAAAGTGCTAAATTGAGAATAATCGGTGATGGACCATTGGGTGAGGAAATTAATAGCATGATAAAAAAAGAAGGTCTTAATAATGTTGAGATGTTGGGATATAAGAGTGGTGATGAATTACAAAAGTCGATTAAGGAATCAATGGCTGTAATTATACCATCTGAATGCTATGAAAACAATCCAAGGAGTGCTTTAGAAGCATTCGCACTAGGAAAACCAGTAATTGGTGCACGGATTGGTGGTATTCCTGAGTTAGTTATTGATGGAGAAACTGGATTGACTTTTAAATCGGGTGATGAGCAGGATCTTTCCAAAAAAATCAATTGCCTAATGTCAAATAGTGATATGGTTATGAAAATGGGAAAAATTGCCAGAAAGACTGTAGAACAGAAATATAATTCTGAAAATCACTATAGAAACCTGCTTGCAATATACAATAATGCAATTAATAATTCAGAAATAAATATAGAGTAATGAAAAATATTGTACAGGCAAGTCTAATAACTACTTACCGATGCAATGCTCGATGTGGAATGTGCGAGATATGGAAGTATCCAACTGATCCAAAGGATGAGTTGGACCCGAAATACTATGAGAAGCTGCCTGATGGATTTAGAATTAATATAACCGGTGGTGAACCAATGATGCGGGATGATATTGAAGATATTTTTCGAATCCTTTATCCGAAGGCATCATTGCTTGAATTGAGCACAAGTGGTTATTTCACAGATAAGATCGTAAATCTAGCTGAAAAATTTCCAAACATATTGATTCGAGTCAGTATCGAGGGTTTACCGGCGACAAATGACCGTTTACGAGGCATTCGTAATGGATTTGATCATGCGTTGAGAACGATCATGGCATTAAAAAAGACTAAGTGTAGGAATATTGGTTTTTCAGTAGTTATATCGCCACAAAACGCATTTGATTTAGTGAACCTCTATGAATTATGTTGTGCTTTGGGAGTTGAATTAGGTAATTCAGCTATCCATAATTCTTGGTACTTTCATAAGTATGATAATATCATTTCTGGAGATGAACATATTTGGCAAATGGAAGCGCAATTTATAAAGGCTTTGTTGAGATCACCACGATATGGTCTAAAGGCCAAACTTAAGGATTATGGTCGTGCTTATTTTAACCTTAGTATTCTGCGTCGGTTGAGAGGTGATGAACCTGGGTACCGTCCACCATGTGGCGCTGGCACTGATTTCTTTTTCATCGATCCATTTGGAAATGTATCACCGTGCAATGGTTCTGATGAGGA
>MFGW01000018.1:0-892 GCA_001780385.1 Candidatus Fischerbacteria bacterium RBG_13_37_8
ACCACGCTATATTAAAGAACGAGCCGGTGATATCAAACATTCTCTTGCCGACATAAGTAAAGCAAAAAAATATATTAACTATGCATGTGATATCTCTTTTGAAGAAGGCATAAAAAAAACAGTAGCATTTTCAATGAAAAAGATAAAATGAGCACAAGATTATTTTATTGACTTTATGAAGCAATTTAGGTATAGTAAATTTTCAAATTGTACTATATCAAATATGCCCATAAGCACGTAAGCTAAGGGTAACAGGATTACTATTATAAGAAGAGGTGATATATTATAATAACGGGAAATAATCAGCTATCATATTTCACATTCAATAATAAAGGAATATTCAATGGGGAGTAATAATTTAGGTTTTGACATTGGCGGCACAAATATAAAGACAGCATTAGTAGATGAAAAAGAGAATATTTCTATGAAGCTTATTGAATTTGTTAAAAAGAATAGTTCCGAACAGCTTATTCATCAATTATTAAAAATGGCTGAAAATATAGTAAAACAAGCAAAGGCAATACATGCAATTGGAATTGGATTACCCGGAATTGTCGATTCACATACAGAGATCATGGTGCAATCCCCGAATCTTCCTCAATTGGAAAATATTGATATAAAAGAAATAATGTACAATCACTTTAAAGTGCCCATTCATATTGATAATGATGTAAATATGTCAGCGTATGCTGAATATAAATTACATCCTGAAATAAAAAAGAATAATTTAAGAAATATATTATTTATAGCAGTTGGAACGGGTCTTGGGGGTGCGATACTTATAGACGGGAAAATCTATAAAGGATACAGTGGTTTTGCTGCTGAATTAGGACATTTATGTATCGATATCAATGGTGAAAAATGTAATTGTGGAGGAAAGGGATGCATAGAA
>MFGW01000018.1:954-1646 GCA_001780385.1 Candidatus Fischerbacteria bacterium RBG_13_37_8
TTCTTCATTAAGCCGCATTGCAATAGAGAAATTAAATACTGAAGATATTTTCGAAGCGGCAAAACAGGGTGATTTGGCAGGACAATTTATCCTTCAGGAATTTATTGAAGTATTATCAGCAGGACTGGGAAGCTTGATAAATATTTTTAATCCGCAGGCAATTGTTTTAGGTGGCGGTGTGCTTATTCCTAATTATTTCATAATAGAACAAGCAAGAGAAAAAGTTCGTTATTATTCATTCCGAAAACCTTATGAAGAATGTCTGATTCTTCCTTCACATTTAAAAAATGAAGCTGGCGTCATAGGCGCTGCATATTATGCAAAGGAATACAATGAATAAAAATTTTCTTTAATGGAGATAAATAGATACAGTATGGATAAGACAAAAAATGAAAATAAAAATAAAGAACCTGAAAATAAAGGAACAGCCGAAAAGGAGCAAATCAAAAAATCAGTAGCGCGGGAATATGCGGAAGCAATACTGGTAGCTTTTGTTTTAGCTTTTTTTATACGTACATTTGTTATCCAGGCATTTAAAATTCCATCAGGTTCAATGGAAAAAAATTTGCTTATTGGAGATCATATCCTGGTTAATAAAATGGTTTTTGCACCTGTCGTTAAATCTTATGAAGAAAAAATACTTCCGGTAAGAGATATAAAACGAGGAGACGTAATCGTATTCAAATATCCTA
>MFGW01000018.1:1667-2510 GCA_001780385.1 Candidatus Fischerbacteria bacterium RBG_13_37_8
TAAAGAGAGTAATAGCACTTGAGAATGATGTTATAGAAATAAAGCATAAAAAAGTATTCATAAATGGGAAACCTCTTGATGAGCAATATAAATTTCATTTTGATAAAGGTTTCGAATCACCTGTCAGAGATAATTTTGCACCGAGAAGAGTACCGCAAGGCAGTTATTTTGTAATGGGAGATAATCGTGATAATAGCCAGGATAGCAGATACTGGGGATTTCTCTCCAGGGATCATATTAAAGGAAGAGCTTTTGTCATATATTGGTCTGAAAAAGCTGACAGGTCAGAATACAGACCAGATAAAACTTTTTTAGAAAGCGTCAAAGATATTTTCAATACTATTATTCATTTTTTCAGTAAAACCAGATGGGAACGTACCTTTAAATTAATTAAATAATATGAATGAATCAAAAAAAGAACATTTCTCTGTCTCAAAAGTTGAAAAACTGGTAGGACTTCCCTCTTCCACCTTGCGATACTATGAAAAAGAATTTTCTTTTTATTTGAATATTCCTAAATCGGTTGGAGGACACAGAAGATATTCAAATGAACATATTCAGAAATTTCTTTATTTGAAAAAACTGATACATGAACAAGGCTACAGCATTAAAGAAGTTAAGAATAAAGTGTTGGCTGACGAAGATCCAAAAAGATTCCGACAGGAAATTGATCTTCTTCTTAAATGTACATCAGAACTTGCAGAAGAAAATTTACGTATCCGAAAAAATATTGAAGAACTTTACAAACGCATAAATGATATTGATGAAAAATTTACAAAAAGTAAAGGTTTTATAAAAAGATTTCTCGGACAATAATGCAATTAGATGCTTTCATAAAAGAAT
>MFGW01000018.1:2581-4947 GCA_001780385.1 Candidatus Fischerbacteria bacterium RBG_13_37_8
TCAATGATGCAGAAAGAAGGAGGATTAATTCTTGATGCCAGCTCCTATATTTTAAAAAGCGGTGGAAAAAGAATCAGACCAATTTTATTAGTGCTTACTTCAATGCTGTGCAATTATAAAGGAAATGCGGATATTCTTTTTGCTCAGATTATTGAAATGGTGCATACGGCTACCCTTATACATGATGATATTATTGATGGTTCTGCTGAAAGAAGAGGGAAACCTGCTGCGCATATTAAATTCGGAAATAATTTGACTGTTTTGCTTGGCGATTATTTTTTCAGCAAGGCTATGGATCTTGCCATCGAATATGGTAACCAGAAAATACTTAAAACTCTATCAGATACGATGGTTACCATGGTAAGTGGTGAAATTTCAGGATTACTGCATAAATGGGACACTGCTCTTTCGGAACAGGCGCTATTAGAAATTATTGAAAAGAAAACCGCTCATTTATTTTCAATTTGCACGCAAATTCCTGCTATTTTAGCTGAACTGCCGAGCCAAAAAGAACAGTGTCTGAAACAATTCGGTCTTTCTCTCGGTATCGCTTTTCAATTAATTGATGATCTCCTCGATTATACCTCCGAAGATTCTATCATGGGCAAACCATCCGGTAATGATTTAAAAGAAGGAAAAATCACCCTTCCACTTCTTTACGCGTTACAAAATGCGCCCGATAATGAAATTTCAGAAATCCTTGCCCATATTAAAAATGGTGCTTATGCTGAAATCAATCAGCAAGTTTTATTTACTATCATGAAAAATTATAATGCTTTTGAATATACTAAAAACATGGCGCGTTATTTTGCTGACCGTGCCATGTCGTCACTTGCTTCCTTTAATAATGGGACACCAAAATATTTTCTCTACAATATGCTCGATTACATCGTATCCCGCAACCAATAATTTAACGCTCAATTATGCTTGATTTCCTTGTTCCCAGTAATCTTTTAATTCTTGAATAAGATTTTTTGAATCAGGATCTTCTGCCATTTTTTCCAGTTCTTTTACCAGTTCACGTGCTCGTTCCCTGTTTCCTGCTTCATAATATGCTACGGTTAAATTCCATAATTCCTTAAAACTAAGTTCTTCTGTCCTAGCTCTCTCTTCTAATATCTCGATTGCTTTACCTACTTGTCCCATTTTTGCATATAACGTCGCTAAATCAGCAAAAGCACATCCATTATCTACGTTTCGCATTAAAGCTTTATCTGCATATTCCAGGGCTACGCCATAATTTTTGCGTTCCTCAAATTCTAATGCTAATATTAAATAAGGCCCCCAGTTAGAATCACCGCTTTCTGCTACTTTCAACAAGAATTCTATGCCCTTATCTATTCTATTGGTATCCTTGCAAAACAATAACCAGTAAAGCAATGAATTATAAAGGTTAGGATTTAATTCAATGCTCTTTTTTAAATTAATTTCTAATTCATCATGCTGATGCAAAAAATCACATGCCTTGGCAATATTCAGGTAACCAAGCGCTGAATCAGGAAATTTTTTGATATGTTCCTTGTAGTATTCTTTTGCTTTTTCGTAATCTTTCATTTGCAAATAGCAAACTCCAATTGCATTATCATATGTTGAATTCTGTGGATGTAAATTACCCGCCATGGTAAATACTTCGATAGCATTATCAAAAAATTGATCGCTGAGCAATGCATGACCGATATAAAACAATTGCTCTGCATCATTTTTATTTCTATCTGCTTCTGTCATTAACATATTGACATACTCATCTCTGCTAACTTCAATGTTATTACCACTTGAGTCTACCAGGACAATCCTGTCGTTTTGCTGCATTCTTCCTCCATATAATAATACTTGTCAGATTCATATAGTAAGGTTTATATCAAAAAGAATCAAGTCTTTATTCATATTTTCTTTTTAATACTATCTCTGATTTTGGCTTTCACTGTCTCAAGCCGTTTCTCAAAATTCACTGGCAGTCTTATTGAATAGAAATGACCATCTCTGTATTTCACTTTCCCTTTTATCATGCTTAAAATTACATCCTGTGTTGTGCAATTATTCACAAGATAAGAATAAATTGCTTCTGAACTTAGATTCTTTTGGGAAGAAATCCGAAGGGCAATAATATCAGCATCCTTGCCTTTTTCAAGTGAACCTATCGTTCGTTCAAGATGCAGTAACTTCGCATTATCGAAGGTCACTTTTTGGATCAGGAATTTATCATCCACTCTATTATTTTCAGCACTGCATTGCAATTTCTTGATTAATCTTAAATCTTCAAATAGATCCATCCTCTTATTACTTGCACTGCTGTCAGTTCCTACTCCCCATAAAATAGAAGGTTTCGTTTTCAGAATCATGGGAACAGTCGTATTTCCAAAATTAAT
>MFGW01000018.1:4976-6436 GCA_001780385.1 Candidatus Fischerbacteria bacterium RBG_13_37_8
ATTTATATTGCCTGATTAGATCCATATCATGTTCAGTAAAATAAACACCATGAATAAGCAATGGTTGAAATTGAAGTATGTCATGACTATCCAGGTAAGATAACACTGATTGGTATGTCTGATGCAAACTCCTGTTTTTTGCATCCATATAATATTTCAATTCTCCACGGTTTGCCGTAACAAAATCATATTCAGCTTGAGTTTCCGCAACATGAATACATAAGGGAATGAATTCCTTGTGCAGGTGTTCATTAATCATTGAAAAGAGCAATGGACTGACGGTATAAAGTGAATGGGGGGAAATACCCACACTTTGAAGAGTCGTTTTTTTGCTCGACATGGAGCGCCTTGCCGACAGTGCATGATAAAAATTTTCAGCAGCTGTCGATTGTTCCCAGCCAAATAGTTCATAATAAAATATCATTCTCATTCCCAATTGCCTGGCAACAGAAAAAGGAGTTGCTGAATCACAAGTATCCGCAACAGTCGTAATACCATTTTTTATCATACGAAGAGCGCCTGCGTAAGCAGAGAATCTGAAATCATTTTCATTCAATACCGTATATTTAAGAGCAGTGAACATTTGAATCCATTCCATGAAAGCATAATTATCCATTTGACCTGTAAATGCCTCATAGGCAATATGAGAATGAGCGTTTACCAACCCTGGCATTACAATAGCATTATCAAGCTCAATAAAAGAATCATGATAATATTTTTTTTTAATATCTTTCGCATAGCCTATAGCATCAATACTTCCCTTAATAATTCTAATTGCTCCATTATGTATGACAGGAGAGGTAAGAGGAATAAGCCATTTAGCCGTAATAATCATGATATTTTTCCATACTATAGTAACATCACATTATACACTTAGTGAACGAGGAGAAAAAGTATAATATAAAGGTTAAAGTTAAGAGGAAATAGGGAATAGGTAGTGGACAGTGGACAGAATTAATAATGCGAAGCTTCCACGAACCTTGAACTGCCAGCCTTAGGTTGGTATTCCCCATTCCCCATTCTCTATCCCGAACAAGTCGGAACCCAATAAACTCAATAAACTCGCCGGTATGTTGGCAAAAGAAATAATTTTCTTGCCAAAAATGCAAGAATTTCACAACGTAGGGACTACTCCCTAACATATTTGGCAAATAAATTGTATGTAGTATAATATGGTAAAGAATATGTTTTGCACCATTATTACATATAAAAGACTGCATAGAACATTATGCGGATGCGGAGGACAGCTATGACAAAAAAAATAATAATAATATATTTGATAGGTATTTTTGCCCTATTACCTATGGGAATGTCCAAAGAAAAAAGGACAAATGCCCCCGTTACACGTCAATCTGCTCAGCAAAAAGAGCGCATTCAGCCAAAGAGTGGTGATCTTGTTCCCTCGGGAAGATGGCATTGGGGATCACGCTGGCAAATAGGATCAACATCCCGCTGGAACC
>MFGW01000018.1:6446-6590 GCA_001780385.1 Candidatus Fischerbacteria bacterium RBG_13_37_8
AGATAAAGAAACCGCTGGAAAATGGATAATGCCCTGGGCAACTAATTACAGGGGCAGATATGCTGTAGGAAGATATAAAGGTTATTACGGTTCAAGAATCCCTTATGCACCTCGAGAAAATTTCTATCGTCACAAATCATTCAG
>MFGW01000019.1:0-3617 GCA_001780385.1 Candidatus Fischerbacteria bacterium RBG_13_37_8
TTTGCTTCAATTATCGCTCGCTTTGTTTTCTCATACCCCAATGGTACTATGATATAATCATTTATTCTTATGCAATTCGCTGCATAACTCTCATCATCTTCTACCGGTATTCTACAATAATTACTAAATGACGACTCTTCCTTTAATTCCCCTGCTACCAATAATGTGTTATTCCCTAAATATGCAACGCCAGTTTTTAAATGCAACATTTGCTTCAAAGCAACTGTCAAACCGGTATATTTATATTTTTTAAGTATCTGGATTAGTTGAGAAGCACCCTCTGAATTCGTTCTTGCCGAGATGCCAATATAAAATTTATTGCCGACTCTCATTACATCGCCACCATCAAGTGTACCTGGTTCTCTTATATACTCAATTTTTGCATAATAATTCCCAAGAATCCTGCCGATGCTCTCAATCTCACCTTTTCTGCTTTTTACTCCCGGATTTGCTATTATTGCACATTGCTCATTAAGCACCGCACAATCCTCTACAAAAGTAGAATCAGGATATCTCTCATCAGATTCCATGACTATTACTTCAAGCCCGCAACTCTTTAGTGCTTCTACATAAGCCGCATGCTGTTCCAAGGCTTTACGGTAGTCTGGTTTCCCAAACCTGGAGAATGTTATCCCGTTTACTACTGAACGTCCCGGTGTTCTTACTATTGCTTTTGTTATCATATATTTTACTCTTTCTTTATAATATTAGGAAGGTTTATACTCCTTGTATTTCTTCAGGTTATCCTGACCGCATATTGTAACATAATAGTGCCTTTTAAAGCAAATACTTTCATAGGTTAAGGTTAACCTATTCCTTAACCTTAACCTGGCCTTGACCTCTCTCTTGACTTTGCAGCTTTTAACGCTATAATAATGTGCTTGTCACAAAACGAAAGTTCTGGAAAACCTTGAACCTTGAAATTGTTTACTTAGGAGCTAACAATGTCCTTTTTAAAAAATGTAAAATTAAAAGGCGGAATTTTTGGAGAGTTTATTTCCTTCTTGTGGAAAAATAAATTATGGTGGCTCATTCCAATTATCGTTGTCCTTGTTGCATTTTCACTCCTCCTTATTTTTACACAAACCTCTCCTATAGCTCCCTTTATCTACACATTATTCTAATTGCACTATAATAGTATCATTGCATCTAATGCAATGTGGTCATGCTATTCAATAAAAATAAAATAACACTGCTATGAAATTATTAAAAAGAATTTGGGAAGGCTGGAAAACAATTGCTTTTAAGATCGGTGCTTTTAATGCAAAAATACTGCTCACGCTTTTTTATTTCCTGATACTTACGATAGCGGCAATCCCTTTTAAATTAACAAATGACACATTGAAAATGAAACGGAAATATACTACATTCTGGAGCAATACTAACGCTGGTACTGATCTGGAATCCCTGAAAAAACAATATTAATCTCAACTCACTGTCCACTGACCACTGTTCACTGTTTAATAAGGAGCTAACTTCATGAATATATTGGGCATTTCATGCTACTACCATGATGCTGCTGCGGCACTTTTGAAAGATGGCAAACTCATAGCTTGCGCACAGGAAGAACGGTTTACCCGTAAAAAAAATGACCCGGATTTTCCTGCAAATGCTATTGATTTTGTTCTTAATCAGGCATCTATAAAGCCCGCCGAACTTGATTACGTGGCTTTTTACGATAAGCCATTTCTGAAATTCGAGCGCATCATAAAAAGCATTATGCAAACCTATCCCCGTTCTTCCAAGCTCTTTCGTGAAGTAACTCATACCTGGTTTAAAGATAAACTATGGATTAAAAGTGCTATTGCTTCACATCTTTCCATGGATCTCGAAAAAATTCTCTTTGTCGAACATCATATGTCACATGCCGCGAGCACTTTTCTCTGTTCTCCTTTTGAAAAAGCTGCTATACTTACTGTCGATGGCGTCGGTGAATGGGCATCCACAACAATAGGCACAGGAGACGGTACTTCTATTAAGCTGTTGAAAGAAATACATTTCCCGCATTCCCTTGGATTACTCTATAGCGCTTTCACTGCTTTTCTTGGTTTTGAAGTTAATGAAGGTGAATATAAAGTTATGGGGATGGCTCCATTTGGCGCCCCTCATTACACTGATAAAGTAAAAAAAGTAATTAATCTTTACCCCGACGGTAGTTTTGAATTAAATATGGATTATTTTTCCTTTCATTATTCTACTGAGCATACTTATAATAATAAATTTGTACAGCTTTTTGGTGAACCACGGTCTCCAAAATCTAAATTTTTTACTGCCGATAGCGGTTATCCGTCTTATTTTGGGGAAAAACCACTTAACTATGAAGAACTTTGTAAAGAGAATCAGTATTATGCAGATATTGCAGCAAGTATCCAGGCAGTCCTTGAAGAAGCACTTATTAAACTTGCAAAAACTGCTTATGAAGATACTAAACTTGATAAGCTTTGCATTGCAGGTGGCGTCGGTCTAAACAGTTCAGCAAATTATAAGATTCTCATGAACAGTCCATTCACAGATTTATTCATTCAGCCGGCGGCAGGAGATGCTGGCGGAGCTATCGGTGCTGCTCTTTATGTTTATAATACTATGCTCGGAAATAAGCGCAGTTTTATTATGAACCATGCTTATTTTGGCAAGGAATATAATACTGATGAAATTCGCTCCGCAGTAGAAGAGTTCGGCGCCACGTACACAATTATCAATAACGAAGCTAAATTGCTTGAATTAACCGTGGATGAATTACTGAAGGGAAAAGTCATCGGATGGTTCCAGGGTAAATTTGAATGGGGTCCACGCGCGCTTGGATGCAGAAGCATCATCGCTGATGCACGTATTCCTGAAATGAAAGATATAGTTAATACCAAGATTAAATTCCGTGAACCATTCCGTCCCTTCGCACCCTCCGTTCTTGCAGAACATGCACATAAATACTTTGACTTTGACAACTCCATTGAACATTATCCTGCTAAATTCATGCTCTACGTTATTCCTGTGAAAAAAGAAAAACAAGAAGAAATTCCAGCCGTTACACACGTGGATGGAACGGGAAGACTGCAAATGGTTGAAAAGAACTTGAATCCCCTTTACTGGAATCTTATCAATACTTTCTATCAAAAAACAGGCACTGCCCTTATCCTGAACACTTCTTTTAATTTAAAAGGTGAGCCTATCGTTAATACCCCCACCAATGCACTCAATACTTTCAGCAAAAGCGGCATGGATCTTCTGATAATGGGTTCCACTATTGTCCATAAAGGGACTAGGGACTAGGGACTAGGGAATGGGGACTGGGGAATGGGGACTGGGGACTGCAGTGTCTTTGCGAGCACACCGAAGGTGTGCGAAGCAATCCCTAGCGGACGATAAGGAGCATAACCTCTCAAGCAAATTATGAGGATAAAGGCGACTTTTTTGCTTTATTCATTATCGAACAAATGCATTTTTTATTCCGCTAGGGATTGCTTCGTTCTGCTTCGCAGAACTCGCAAAGACTCCTTTTTCCCTTTTGCCCAGTCCCTAGTCCCCATTCCCCATTCCCCATTCCCCAGTCCCCAGTCCCTAGTCCCCAGTCCCCAGTCCCCAGTCCCCATTCCCCAGTCCCTAGTCCCCATTCCCCATTC
>MFGW01000019.1:3655-6574 GCA_001780385.1 Candidatus Fischerbacteria bacterium RBG_13_37_8
ATTCCCTAAATTGACCATTAGGTGAAAACTTGCTATTATTCACCTACACTCCATGCTTAAAAAAGAAATTATTATTGGATTGCTTATTCTCCTCGGAATTACTCTTATCTATGACCTAAGGATTACATTCAACCAGGGTTTAGTAATTACTGATGATGGATTCATCAGTGATTTAATGAATGATCGCTACCCGGCACGTGTCACTCTTTCCCGTGAACTTAAACAGGGTAATTTTCCACTCTGGACTCCACTCATTTATACTGGTTTTCCTATCCAGGAAAATCCGGAAGCAGGCATTACCTACCCCATCAACCTGCTCCTGTTTGGGCTCTTTCCACCTGCACTGGCATTTAATCTCTCTCTCCTTATTAAATTTTTTCTGGCAGGCGCTTTTCTGTTCCTATACCTCAGACTCATTAATGTTAATTTATGGGCAAGCATTTTCGGCGCCATTGCGTTTTCATGGTGCGGTTTCTTTGTTGCTCATCTCAAGCATCTCAATACTCATGATGCCGGTATATGGATCCCTCTTATTCTTATATTCCTTGAAAAATATCATCAAGTTCATAAAATTCATTGGCTCGCACTCGCCTCACTTATTTTAGGTGTACAATTCCTTGCCGGACATCCCCAAATATCTTACTACACCATGCTCTTCGCAATTGCTTTTTTCCTCTGGCAGGAATTACCTCAAAATAAACGCCTCACAGGCATAACTAAATTGGCAGGTATCTTAGCTCTTTTTCTAATACTGGGTGTCGGAATCGGTATGCTGCAACTATTCCCCACTTTCGAATTAACACAATTTTCCGAAAGAGGAGGCGGTGTCTCCTACCAATTCGCTACTCAATACCCCTACTACCTCCCTGATTTACTTACGTTCATCTATCCATACATTAATGGAGATCCTGGAAATGCTACCTATAAAGTCCACGGTGTCTTTTGGGAAGATTATGGTTATGTCGGACTATTGCCTCTCTTTTTCGCATTCTATGCCATGTTCGCAACATTCCGGAAAAACCGCCATACCCGTTTCTTTACCATCGCATTCATCATCTGTTTGATTCTCATGCTCGGTGACCAGGCAATTCTCTATAAAATATTGTTTCATATAGTGCCCGGTATGAATTATTTCCGCTTCTCAACACGTTTTATTCTTTTCGTTGACCTATCCCTTGCCATACTGGCTGCTATCGGATTAGCCAATATGCTGAAAAATAAAACATACCTGGTCTATCTTCTTATTATCGCACTGGCAACCGGTGATCTCTTCTATATGCAAAAACGCCAAAATCCAGTCGTCTCGCGTGATAAATGGGAAACGTTACCACGCACTGCTGAAATTATACAACAAGATAAGAGTCTCTTCCGCATTCTTTCTATAGGTGGCATTGAAACACACAGCGCTACTTATACATTAGCCTCAGGCTGGCAGGGCGATCTCACTCCCTACATTCAACAACGTGAAATGCTGCAGCCTTCATTAAATATGATGTTCAATATCAGCAGTGCCGACGGATATATGAACCTCGCCCCGAAACACGTCATTGATATGTGGGGTAATGAAAAACAGCTTGGTTATGTACATCAAACTGCCCGTCTTAGTCCTGATGGTCAGGCTCTGCAAACTACATGGGCATTTAGTAATATTATCAATGCTTTCAATATTAAATACCTCATATCGCCATGGACAATAGTAAATCCTGACCTGCAACTTATTGCAAGCCCACTTGGTTTTCTCGTCTATCTCAATAGTAAGGCATTACCTCGTAGTTATCTCGTACGCGGTGCAGTGCATCTCCCCGATAACGAAGCCGCACAAGCACTAATTTCCGGACAAATTATACTTCCTGATACCGTAATAATCACCGACGAAGAAGTTTCACCGCAAGAAAAATTACCAATTTATTACAATCCCGGTACTGTAAACATACTATCCTACACCGCTGATAAAATAATTCTTGAGGCAAATGCTTCACGTGACTGCTGGCTTGTACTTTCAGATACGTACTATCCCAGATGGCGTGCGACTATTGACGACCGCGAAACCACCATACATCGCGCTAATATATGCGCCCGCGCTATTCGCCTTCCCGCCGGTTCGCATAAAGTAATCTTCTCCTATCATCCGAGCACTTTCTATGTCGGTCTCATCATCACGCTCCTCTCTCTCGCTGCCACACTCCTTCTTGTAATAAGAGGGACTAGGGACTGGGGATTAGGGACTGGGGACTAGGGAATGGGGACTGGGGACCCGCAAAGAAATTTCTACTGATTATCTCTAAAAAGGAGGAATTTCGAATCACAGAAATATATTGTTTGCTGGAACACCAAAGAAATATTCGAAAAGAATATTACGCTGATATTTTTCATTCTCACTTTTCGCGATTAGAACAGAAAGTTTTTTGCGGGTCCCCAGTCCCCAGTCCCCAGTCCCTAGTCCCTTGTATCATTGAATTATTTGCAGCAGTGTGGCACAATATTGCCAATGAAAAAAAAGAAACAAAAAACTGCTGAACAAATTCCTCCTGCTGCCCCACCATCCCCTCATAAAATATTCATTATTATAATTTGTATCCTGTCGTTTCTTTCGTTTTTCAATATAATGTTTAATGACTTTACTTACGATGATCATCTCATGCTCGAAAATAATTCAAACATAACTTCCTTTGATGGAATCCTCCGTGTTACTTTTGAACCAATTAAAGAGGAAGAATCCCGGCAAAATGCTGAGGTTGCATTGCGTGGCTGGATTTACAGACCATGGTCATTCTTCACCTTTTTTCTTTTCGGGAAAATAATTTCGCTAAAGCCTTTTGCTTTTCATCTCTTCAGTATACTTTTTCATTGTTTCAACAGTACCCTCGTATATTTATTATGTCTTCGTTTATCAATGTCAGCAAAATCAGCTTTGATTGC
>MFGW01000020.1:0-4815 GCA_001780385.1 Candidatus Fischerbacteria bacterium RBG_13_37_8
GGCATAACAGATGGAGTCATTCAGATCAGAGCGGATGTACAAGATCGTGCAGGAAATTACAGTCAGGCTTATCACAGCATAATAATAGATGCTACGCCGCCAATTATTGGAATCACCTATCCGGCGAATGAAGATGTCATAAAAGAGCCTTCGGTAATAGTAATAGGAAATGTCTGGGATGAATTCAGTTCGGAATGCGGATTATCGGTGAGTGTCAATTCTGTGCCGCTGGAAATTATGACGGACGGTTCATGGTTTACTACTATTGCGTTGCATGATGGAGATAATCCTGTTGAAGCAATTGCGATTGATGGAGTTGGCAACTCTGATTCTCATGAAATTGTCATTAGATATTCCAGCATAATATCTCCGATAGTCTTTGGCATGGTACCGCAATATCTCATTGTGGATGAACATCAAGCATCTGAAGGTACTTCAAACCTGAATGGTATTTTTGAGCCTGGAGAGACAGTAGTAGTGGAACCGGTATGGAAAAACACCAATGATTTTGATGTAACAGTTTCCGGATTGGCAATTAATTGGAGAGGCCCTGCTGATGCAAGATATGAGATAAAGGATGCGCATTCAGATTATGGAATCATTGAGGCTGGAACAACAACAAGTTGCTGGGGAAAGCCCCAGGGATGTTTTGAATTGAAGATAATTAATCAACAGGTACCGCATCGCGATGCCTGGTTTGATGAAGTGATGAGCACTGGCGGAACGCATACATGTATTGTTCGCATGTACATTATCTTTGGGCGCGAGAGATTTTATCAGGGTGCCAGGGAGCGCCCCAACCAAAATATTGTCCTTATCCATCGGCAACACGAGATCAAATGGCTGCTCTTTCAGTTAATGGATTTAGCCTTGATTTGTATAAGCCATTCTCATGGTATTCACCCGCACTAGAGCCATGTTCCGTTGGTGGAAAGCATCTTTCGTGGGGAGCTTATACATTGTTAGCTCAGAATCCAACACCAAAACAAATAGGAACGATCGCAACACAAATGAGAGATACAAGACATGAGTGCTTCAGGGCATTTATTAATGCTCATTTCATGACAAATACAAGTTATGGTTCCACTCCTTATAAACTTAGCGGTGGAAAATATGAACTTAATACAACAGACAATGGCTGGAACAAGCCTTTCTGGGATGATGTGAGAGAGTTGGTTGATAGATCATGTTGTGGTAATAGCTGTAACGATAATTATGAGAAAGCTGTTATTGTATTAGGACATAGGTATCAATGCATCACCCACGGTAATTATTTATCAGGTCCATGGTGCGATAATGATAATGAATATTCAGACTTTGCGGATGAGTGTCCCAATTTAGCTGATTCAAGTAAATGTGCAAATCCAAATGATATTATAGATATTGGTGGGAGTTGGATAGCGAGTTGGACTACATCTGGTACAAATTGCAAACAGGAATGGCTAAAGTGCGAATATGTTAAGTTAGTCAAAAAATTTAAGGAAGAATACGGCATAAAGGTTTTTGAGATTTTCAATGAAGCTCCAAAAAGCGAAAATTCTATAAAAGCGCACAAGGATTTGATTGAGGCAATAAGGGTTGTCTACCCGAGTACAAATGATTTAAAGATTCAGATTAACATAGATATTCCTTCAGGAGATCCTGATGTTTGCACAGGGGATTTTAAGAATGCATGGGAAAAGCTCAAGGATTATGCAGATTATTGGTCGCTTCATGGATTTTTGCCCACTAATTTCTCAATTCCTTCAGGAGGCGGGAATTGTCCTGATATGAAAAATTCAACTAAACCAGAACTTGAAATCTCGACTGATGGGCAGTTTTGTTTTCTTGGTGGAAAATATTTACCTTACAAATGTCAGCATCATTTAGCAGGTGGTTTATTCAAAGAGGCATATGAATATACTCCTCAATATCATTTCGAAAATGACGCGACGGATCACGGAGATATAATTGGACCAACCGGATGGCGGTATTTTGAGATGAAACAAATGAATGCTCAATGCAGTGGAAGCATTTTACCTGATATAAAAGCAGAATTTCAGGATGGAACGGTATGGGTTGAGCCAAATAGTCTGATTACTGTTTTATGGGATTCCACAACAGCTAATACCTGTGAAGTAAAGAAAAAAATAGGGAGCGGAAGCGAAATAAGCTGGATTACAGCCGATAATGGTTATGAAGAAGATGTTCAGATAGGAAATCAGGATGTCAGATTCAAACTTTATTGTCCAAAGGTAAATCCGACAGCAACTGATGAGGTCCTCGTTAAGGTTTCTTTGGGTTGTGAGGCTCATATTAATGCTGAGGGAGAGCATCCGGAATACGAGACCACAGTTGATACGCCTTATACAATTAATTGGAGTTCCACAGGAGGTTCAAATTGTACAATTAGGAAGAACGGGTCAGTCTGGGTATCAAATACTCAGAATGGAAATAAGTCTGATAGCTCGTCTATTGCAACTAACATTACTTATGCAATTAACTGTGGTTGTGGCTCCTCTGATTCAGTATTAGTAATAGTTTTACCAGCTGTTAATTCTACTGCAGACCTTAAAGCTGATGACGATCCAAATGAGCCTCCTGATCCACAAGATTTCATAGCAGTGATGATACCATATAGTGGAATGCTATATTGGACTTCAGAAGAAACCACTCAATGCTATATATACAAAAATAAAAGCAATGTTGCGATTTATTCGGGGACACAGGGAGAAGGAACTACAGGTTCAATAGGTGAAAACACAATTTTTGAAATATATTGCTCACCTGCAGGTTATGATTGCATAGAGATTGATTGCCTGAATAATGATGATAAAGGCTTAGTATGTTCATATAATGACAAAAATAAATGTGATTAATTAAAAATGTCAGTTTGATTTGAGGAGATAAAAATGCTAACTCGCATGTGCAATAGATTTAGACAGAAAAAGGATTTTGGATTGGAGCTAAATGATCGTATTGTTCTTTGCCTATTGTTTAAAATATTTAGAACATCATTATTTTTACTTTGCTTGATTTTGGCAGTGGGCTGCGACAGAAGTTCGCAGCCTACTGCCCCAGAGCCTCCATTAGACTTAGCACCTCCTGCTATCAAAATACAGTTTCCTAATGAATACCCAGATAATCTTGTCGGAAGAAATGTCGTTCTTTCAGTAGAAGCTGGTATAATAAGGGCGAATTGGGTGCAAGCAATAATAGATGATAGAGTAGTTGCAGTCGGTGAAAGGGTGCAATTTGGTTATTTAATTGATGTTTCAGATTTTGGTACGCAAGGTCAAAAGGCTTTGACGATAAGAGCAGGAAATGAAGTAGGCACGGCAGAAGAAAGCCTGACAATAAAAAATAACGATAGCATATTAACCTCGGAAGCTATGCAATTCATCCAGGATTATTGGTCTAAAACGTACGATGGAATATTGATAAGATTCAACAAAACAACCATTTTTGTAAAAAACAAAAATTTCCCAGAAATTCAAAATGATTTTAACAAAGCTCTTGAATACTGGGAAAAATGGTCCGGACTGCAATTTATCATTACGGAGAAAGATGATGTAAGGCCTATTATTTTCATAGAAAAATCTCCGAAAGGGCCTGCAGGAGGAGGTGGATTCGAAACAGCTCTGATTCTACTTAATGATTTTGTCCTTTCTCTCAATGAAACACGAAGATTAAGAGTAATTTGCCATGAAATAGGACATGCTATAGGAATTATGGGACATCCAATAGATGGTTCTATTATGGATGGTACGGTTCCTGGAAATCTTGAAAAAGTAAGATTTCATCCATATCAACAAAAAGCAGTCAAAATTGTTTATTCAAAACCGCCAGGTTCGACATTATAATAAATGCCAGATACTTAAGAAAAATATTAATTAGCCGAACAAAACATGAAAGCAAAATGTTATTCACAATTATTAATCCAAACGGGCATAGCAATTATTTCTATTGTAATTTTTATCTCAAATGCCTATGCTGAGTTAACATGGGCTCGCGCATATGGAGGAACAAATGCTGATTTTGCAAGAAGAATTCAGCAGACTACTGATGGTGGCTACATTTTGTTGGCTAATACATATTCCTTTGGAGCTGGTTATTTGGATGTATGGGTAATAAAGCTGGATTATGCAGGAAATGTATTATGGGAGAAGACCTACGGTGGTAATGATTTTGATGAGGGATATGATATTCAGCAAACTACCGATGGGGGGTATATAATCTCCGCGGATGCTTACTCGACAGCTACCGGAAGCTGGGATTTCTGGATTATAAAAATAGACGCAACAGGTTCTATTGAATGGCAGCAAACGTATGGAAAATACTATATGGATGCATATCCGGAATCAATTCAGCAAACCACCGATGGCGGTTATATTGTAGCAGGCATTAGCTGTTCTTATGGAGACCTTACAGGTGATATTTTAGTAGAAAAGCTTGATTCTTCTGGTTATATTGTTTGGCAGAAGAGTTACGGGGGAACAGATACGGATGCAATTTATTCCATCCGCCAAACAAGCGATGGCGGGTATGTTTTAACAGGGTATACATACTCATTTGGCTTTGGTGAATCAGACATCTGGGTTATCAAGATAGATGCTTCAGGAAATAGTATGTGGCAAAAAACATATGGGTGGTTGGAGATTGATATCGGATATGATATTATTCAAACGAATGATAATTACTATGTTGTGGTTGGATGTACAGAATCTTTTTCAGATTGGTGGGATTTTTGGGTGATAAAATTAGCGCCTGATGGCTCTATCATCTGGCAAAAAACATATGGCGGGGATTCAAGAGAAGCAGCGTTTTCCGTTCAAC
>MFGW01000020.1:4824-6376 GCA_001780385.1 Candidatus Fischerbacteria bacterium RBG_13_37_8
ATGGAAACTATCTTGTTGCAGGTGAAGCAAATTCTTTTAGTCCAGCATTTGAGGATGTTTGGATTTTAAAACTGGATCCCAATGGGGATATAATATGGCAAAAAACATATGGCGGTCTAATCGACGAAGATTCTTGGTCGCTCACCGAAACCAGTGATGGTGGAATAGCTGTTTTTGGCAGGACAGACTCCTACGGAGAAGGTTCCTATGATCTTATGGTTCTTAAAATTGATTCGCTCGGCAATATGCATTCCTCATGCGCTCTTGTTAATGATACTGATGCAGCGCCTGTTGACACAGAGATAACAGCTCAAGATACTTCGGTTGCAGCTGTTCCATCGCTTCCTACAGTCGCAGATTCCTTCGTAATTCCAATGGATTCTTCATGGATTACTACTACTATTTGCGGGTGCGCTGTTGATCCTCCGCCTGAGCCCTCCGGTGTTACTGCTAATGTTACAGGTCAAAATCAAATAACAGTGAGCTGGTCGAATGCTCCAGGGGCTTTATCTTATAATGTATACAGGAGATATACATTTTGCGGAAAACAAATAGAGGAATTAGTCGCAAGTAATGTTATTCCTGCATACTATGTTGATAACACAGTTGAAGGCGGTGTGCAATATGATTACAGAGTAGCAGCATTTAATCAATGTGAATCGCCGAAGAGCGCCTGGGCTTCTGCTATTGCTACCGGTGATTGTTCGTTGATGCCCTGCTTTGACGGAATTAAAGACATAATAAACAATAAAAGCAATTCGTGTTCTTTTACGATTGTATTGAATAATGGCATTTCAAGTTGTACGACGTATCCTGATTTAACATATACTGTTTATAAAAGCACAGATCCTGATTTTATTCCGGATGCTTCAAATCAAATTGCGACATGCATACCCGCTAGCTCATTCAATGATGATGATGTAACATCCGAGTTGAAGTTCTACTATATTGTGAGAGCCGAGGATTCAAAGTCCGGGAGTAGTGGTCCGTGCAACGGCGGAAATTTTGATACAAATATAATCAAGAAAAATGGATCACCGACAGGTCCGGTTACCGATTTATTCTTTGATGATTTTGAAACCGGCACGGGAAACTGGAATATATCGGCTCATTGGAATTGGAATAATTTACAATCGCAGAGCGGAAGTTATTCAGCTCATTCAGGAAATTTAGACGACCAGGTATGCGATACTTTATCGCTCATAAACGCAGTGAACCTTCCACCAACCGATTATTCACAATTACATTTCTGGACTTACTATTTAATTGAAAAATATTCTGATGGTGGAATCGTGGAAGGTTCGGTTGATGGTACTAATTGGACAAAATTGAATTTGACGCCGGATTATCCTGTGATTATTGGTTATCCGCAACCATGCATTGCCGGTGGTGAACCGGCTTTTTCAAGCTCCTCTATTAAATGGAGCGAGTATGTATCTGACTTAAGCGCCTATGCGGGCGGCAATTTCTGGCTGCGTTTTAATTATGTAACGAATTATTATATATCGCTTGGTGGTTGGTGGATTGACGATGTAAAAATAGATGTGACGGA
>MFGW01000021.1:0-251 GCA_001780385.1 Candidatus Fischerbacteria bacterium RBG_13_37_8
AGTTGCGGATGTTAATTTTACTGAATCGCCAGTATGGACTGAATCTATTAGCACGTTCAGCATCGAAGGCAGTGCAACAATGGGACGGTTCAATCGGCAAAGGCTATGATCATGTGCTTGCCTGGGCGTTTACATTCAATCGGGAGGGCTATAGTAACACATGGGAAATTATCGCAGACGCAAATAAAGGAGAAGTTATTTCATTTCTTGATATAAACCAGTATGTGAAGAAAAAAGTAGTGGGTGCCGTT
>MFGW01000021.1:306-1437 GCA_001780385.1 Candidatus Fischerbacteria bacterium RBG_13_37_8
ATGCACCCTATATTTATACTACTCAGGGTTATACAGATTATGGTGGACTGTATGAATAATCTGGCGGGACTGTTTTTACCGTTCAGGCGGTGGTTGTCGCAACACCGGAGAAATAGCTGCGGTATTTGATCATGAATGGGGACATGCAGTTGATATGCATGACGCGCAACCTTCAATCAGTGCGCCAGGAGAAGAAATTGCTGATTTAGGAGCGGCGCTAAGATTGCATGAATCTTGTATTGGGCGAGGCTTTTTTTGGACCATGAATCGAGGATGCGGTCAGTGGAACAACTGTCCGACGAATCCAGGACCGGCGTACGGATATAATTGCAGTGGTTATAACGCCGCAGAATGCTGTTTGAATTGCACCGGGATGCGTCAAATAGATTATGCACAGCATGCTGATCTGGATGCAGATACTATTGCTAATTACACCTGCGTAGTGTGCGGTTCCGGCAGTGGAACGCCATGCGGAAAAGAGACACACTGTGAAGGCATTCCGCCTGCAGAAGCAGGATGGGATCTGGCAGCACGCGACTTGCAAGCAGCGCCATTTAATTTTGATAAACAGACAGCTTTTGCTATTGCTTCAAAAATAATCTGGCAGGGGCATAATAACGTAACGAGCTGGTATTCATGCACCTGTCCGAGCACCTCGAGCGGCTGCGGCGCCAATAATGCCTACCTGAATTGGTTAGCGGCGGAGGATGACGATGGTAATATAAATAATGGCACACCGCACATGACGGCAATTTATGCAGCACATAACCGCCATGGAATGGCGTGTGCAAACCCAGCACCTCAGAATAGCGGTTGCTCAGGAGGTCCAATTGGTATACCTGTTTTATCAGCCATGCCTGGTGCTAACAGTGTTATTCTTAGCTGGACACCGGTAACCGGCGCTGCAAATTATTATGTATTCAGAACCGAAGGCGTGAAGGGATGTGATTTTGGCAAAGTGAAAATTGCCACAGTATCTGCCACTACTTTTACTGATACACAAGCAGCAAATGGGCGAACTTATTATTATACTATTATGCCGGTTGGTTCAAATCCTGATTGTATTGGACCTCTCAGCAACTGTGTTTCTGTTGTTCCAACGCCATCTTTTGAATGCCTGGCATACCTGAC
>MFGW01000021.1:1445-2657 GCA_001780385.1 Candidatus Fischerbacteria bacterium RBG_13_37_8
CACACGTGGTTGCTATCACTGGTGGTGATGAAGATGAATATATGGATAATTGTGAATCTGCAACTGTTCAATTGACTATTCAAAATGCATGCATTACAGATGCTATTGATACAGAAGCGACAATTACTTCATCAGATAATTTTATTACCATTTCCACGCCCATGCCAATTAATGTAGGTGTGGTACCCGGATATGGAACTTTTAATATTTCATTTGATTTTGATGTTGGAAAAGGGGCAGATAAGGCAGTTTGCATGCAAAGCGGTACATTTAATATTTTTGTTGAATCTCAGAATTATGAACCGACCGGTAATTCATTTAATTTCACGTTTGAAGCGGATCTATCGGGATCGATACTCTCGTGGCCTTTTGAGACCAGCCTTGATGGCTGGCAGGTTGAAGGGGGTACCTGGGCGTTAAGCACTGCCCGTGTTAATCCAGGAGGAAGCACACACAGTGTGCATTCATCAGGTGCACTGAATCAGATTTGCGATATAATGATATCTCCCGAAATTGAAGTGAATGCTGCTTCGCAACTCCATGTGCCAGACTGGTACGATATTGAGCCTCAGGGTGGGGGTTACTGGTATGACAGGGCGAATGTTTGGATTGTACAGGGAGCAAATGAAACAGTAATAAGTCCAGCTTTCGGCAAGCTCTATGCGGCAGGGACTTTCTATGATTGGTCAGGCTATTGCAACCAGGGTCCCGATAAACCCGGTTGGTCAGGCGTTGGTAGCACATGGGGTGATTCAGTATTTGATTTGAGTGCGTATGCAGGACAGAAGATCAGGCTCAGGATTAAATACATGACGGACGATTTGTCAGCAGGCGAAGGCGTATATCTTGATGACATGTATGTTACGGATGTGGATCAGCAGGGATGTGATGTGCAGCCGGATAATTGTGTATCAGCTCCACCGGGACGTGTACTAAATAACCTGACAGTAGTGAAATCTGGTGCTAATCTCTCGCTTGATTGGACAGCGCCGGGTGGGACATGTGATACGGCTGCTTTCGGCGTCTATCGCGGAACTCTCCCAATTACTGCATATAATCATGTTTCTCTAAGTTGTACTGCTTCTGCTCCTTACACAACTACACAAGATACCGGCAGCTACTACTTTCTTGTTGTACCGCAAAATACCACTAACGAAGGTTCCTACGGACTTGATTCAGCAGGCAGTCAAATCCCAGCAGCAGCAACACCCT
>MFGW01000021.1:2701-7849 GCA_001780385.1 Candidatus Fischerbacteria bacterium RBG_13_37_8
CGAAACGCTTGGAAATCTCTTTTGATTCTAAAGCTATATCGAACTCATGAAGCCATTTTCGTACATAATCGATATCAAGTTTGCCTCTTTGACGCAGCATCACTCCTTCTATATCAAGAATATCTTGAGGTCTGCCTGAAACTGCCTTATGAATAATGAGATCTTCGGCTGTACATATCTTGCATTTTTTTTCTCGAAATGGTTTCCATATTGCAGCTCTTTGAATAAGTATTTCTTCATATCCTTGAATACCAAGTGATATATCAATCTCACACTCATTACTACTATAAATAAGGCATACACGGTGCTTAAAAGCAAATTCAAATGCATTTGAAATTCTTGGCTTAAACCTGTAAAATATTTTGTGAAGAGTCGCAGTTTCTTGATCGTAAGGAACTAATATCGTGACATCAACATCTCTTGTAAATCGTGGCTCACCCCATAATTGCACTGCAATCCCTCCAATAATTGCATAAGGTATCGTATTGTTTTCAAAGAATTGATGTAACTCAATAACAGCAGCAATTTGAGGATTCATTTTTTCCTCCTGTATGACTGAGCCTGATCAAACTTTTTTCTTCTTTCTATTAAAGAAATAATCTTCCTCTTATTTAATGAATCCATGTTTACAGATTGTGTTGTCGAATACCATAAGTCACAAAGATGATTATATTCCCGAAGTGAGTCATCGACTGACATTTGACTCAGTCTTTTACTTTTTTCGATAACCTGGATTTTATTGGCGTATTTGTGACCTTTAAGATAGTGAATTACGTTCTCTTTTTTCAATGTGCCTGATTTTTTTGTCATATTGAAGTGATAAATAGATCCATGATTATTTATGCTTAATTATAACATAAATTTACTTTTAAATCAATCTATCCCTATTTGCTATTCCGAACAAGTCGGAACCTAAAACTAAAAAAACGGATTCTTTGCGAGCTTTGCGAAGCAAAGCGTGACAATCCCTGACGAAATGTCATTATGAGTCCCGTGTCAGCGGGACGTAATAATCCTTGACAGATTATGCTTATTATCATCCGTTACGGATTGCTACGTTTGCCTTCGGCAAACTCACAATGACAAAGCATTCGGGATTACCACGCACATTTTCGGTGTGCTCGCAAAGAATTTTTTTTTGCCAAAAATGCAAGAATCTTATGACCAAGGAACCATCCCCTATTCAGGGATTCGTCCAATCGATGGGATGTCGCATAAAACGCTGTTGCAGCCTGCCAAGCACAATATCCCATGCAGGCTCACGGCGATATATTATTCGTTGCGGAAAATCATGCTCCGGATTTTCAAAAAACGCTTGTTGCCTCTCCAATTTTGTGAGCGTATTTGCCAAAATAAAATCAATATGCAGATATCATGCATTCCCTTATGTTGAAAATTGACCTGATTCTATGTACAATAATTGTATGAAGATAAGTTCTTCATATATTAAGGTCTTAATTGTGAAGGGATATAATTGAATTATGTGCATATGGTCCAGACGCGAAATATTAAAACTATTTGCTGTTTTGATTCCAGTTAATTTTGTTGAATATTGCAAAGGCAGCACTATTTTTGATGAAGAACGTGTCTGTATCCATGTTTATGATATAAAGGGCTGCATCCCTGATATCCTTCTTAAACAATATGATAAGAAACCTGCACGGAAAAAACAGAATACTTATTTTGGAACAGGGTTACCTGAACTTTTACTGTGCACCTCTGGAACGAGTTTTCTTTCCTTATACCAGTACTTCTGGCCCATTTCTCAAAAAGAATTTCAAAAAATTAAAGACTCCATTACGATAAAATTTGAAAGAACTATTGTTAATGGCTCACAGGATGTTGCAGATCTTGAAAAAATTATAGAACAGCAGAAAATGGTAATGAGTCCCGTAAACCTAACTACAGTTGCTATTATTACACTGAATGATTACTCAATATATTGGATTGCTCCTATAATTGATGCATGCAGAAAAGGAAATAAGGTCGAACTCGTCGTTATAAAAGATCCTACGAAATCACCCTATCTCTGTGACTACCCGACGCAACAAAAAGGATTCAAACGTCCTCCACCATAACTGCCTTTTTGTATCATCCAGGTATTTCCAGATTCATTTATATTCCCTCCGCAAAGACTAAATACGAAATGTCGTATTTTGCTTGCTTGCCTATAAAAAATTTCTCCGGAATAGCTTTACTTATTCTTTAAAAATATACATAATATCTTTTGCACGAAAGGAGATTTATGTAATGAAAGAAATTGGCTTTGATAATGAAAAATATCTTAGAGAACAGACCGATGCAATTATTAATCGAGTCGGGAAATTCAATAATAAATTATATCTTGAATTTGGAGGAAAACTCCTCTTTGATTTTCATGCTTCGCGCGTTCTGCCCGGTTTTGATCCGAATGTTAAAATGCGCTTGCTACAAGAATTGAAAAATGATGCTGATATCTTACTTTGTATATATGCCGGAGATATTGAAAGGAGAAAAGTCCGTGCTGATTTTAGTATTACCTATGATGTTGATGCAATGAAATTAATTGATGATTTAAAAGATTACGGGATTGATATTACAGGTGTGGTCATAACTCGCTATGACAATCAGCCATCAGCTACATTGTTCAAAAATAAGCTGGAGCGCAGAAATATACGTGTTTATACACATAGTTATACGAAAGGTTATCCTACAGAAGTAGACATGATAGTAAGCGATCAGGGGTATGGTGTTAATGAGTACATTCGAACCAGCAAACCGCTTGTCGTTGTTACAGGACCGGGTCCTTGCTCGGGGAAATTGGCGACCTGCCTCTCGCAGTTATATCATGATTATAAGAATGGCGTGCAATCAGGCTATGCAAAATTTGAAACTTTTCCAATATGGAATTTGCCGCTGAAACACCCGGTAAATGTAGCTTATGAAGCTGCTACTGCTGATATCGGCGATTTTAATCTTCTCGATCCTTTCCATATTGAAGCATATAATATTCCTGCGGTGAATTATAATCGTGATGTGGAAGTATTTCCTGTCCTCAAGCGTATCCTTGAAAAAATTACAGGCTCGGACTCTTTCTATAAATCACCTACCGATATGGGAGTAAATCGTGCTGGTTTTGGCATCATTAATAATGAAGTAGTGAAAAATGCGGCAAAACAAGAATTAATACGACGGTACTTCCGTTATCGATGTGAATATATGATGGGGCTTGTGGAAAAAGATACCGTTCAGCGTGCTGAGCTTCTCATGAAAGAGCTGAAGGTATCACCGGAAGAACGATCTGTCGTTAATCCGGCACATCAAGCTGCTGAGGAAGCACGGATCAAAGGAAAAGGAAATAAAGGAATCTTCTGTGGAGCTGCCATTGAATTACATGACGGTTCAATCATCACGGGAAAAAATTCTCCCCTCATGCATGCAGCGCCAAGTCTTATTCTTAATGCAGTGAAAAATCTTGCGGGAATACCTGATGCTATTCATCTTCTCTCGCCTACCATTATTGAAGCTATTGGCAACTTGAAAAAAAATATTCTGTCAGCAAAAACTGAGAGCCTCGACCTTGAAGAATTATTGATCAGTCTGAGTATCAATGCATCTTCTAATCCAGCCGCACAACATGCCCTGGAAAAATTAAAAGAATTGAAAGGATGCGAGATGCATATGACACATATTCCCAGTCCCGGTGATGAAGCGGGTCTTCGCAAGCTCGGCATTAATCTCACCACCGACCCTAATTTCTCTACCACCAGCCTCTATCACAAATAAGGAGGACAGGTGTTCACAAGTTCACAACTAAGCGCTTGCGTAAAAATAACTTGGCAATTTTGCTTCCTCAAATCTGTCAAATCTAATGTAAATTTGGGCGCAAAAAACACCAAGTTATTTTTACGCAAGCGCTAAGGTGATTCTTTGCGAGTTCTGCGAAGCAGAACGTGGCAATCCTTTCAACCTTAATATTTCTCTATTTCCCTCTCTGTGTGCTCTGTGGTTTTTTTTAAAATGGTAAATCGTTAAAAAAATAATTGCTGGGGGAGGTGTGAACTTGTGAGCGCCTGTCCCCCTTGTTGGGGGGACAGGCTGAAAGGAGGCTGAACTAATCAACAAAATAGATGGTGCGGGCATGTACAACGATGACCTGTTGGCCTATGGCAAAATATTGCGCTAGTTCTTTTGAGCTAGCAAGTAGTTTGAAATATTCATCGGTACCGAACTTGACATGTATGGTTTTCAATTTGCCTTTCACTGAATCATATTCGGTGTCGATCCATTTTCCCTGGTATAGTTTAAATGTCTTGGAACCGATGCGTTTAGTATCAGAAGAGTATGAATCTTTTGCTTCAATATTATCGAGTTTAGCCAGTTGTTCAATTTTTTTAGCTTTTTGGACTTCGTTTTCAGTTGCAGGTGCTGGATAACCGGCATCATAGATACCTTGGTCTCCCGAAGCTGCACCTTCGATTCCTGCTGATGCTCGCTCAGGTGTTGGCTGACTGCTGGCATCAGCGGGTGGTGCATGCATTGGCGCCGTGAGAGGGGTGCCCGATTTTTTGGATGTTCGCATTTGTGGTATTGGCCTATCTCGTCGTGCTTGCTGTTGTGGTTCTTCGACTAAGAATGCCGTGTAAGGTGTCAGGATATTGTATTTAAGACTGAGGTCTTTTACTGCCTGGACAAGTTCTACTTGCTCACCATTGATCTTGATTTGCCGCAGTAAATGTCCTACTTTCCTGCTTGCCCATAACGGCGCTATAAATGATTCCGAGGTATCCCAATCTTTCCATTTGAAGGTGGCGCGGTAGCTATTTTCTTTTCCTTTTCTGGAACCATCTCTTATCTCTATATCAGCAGTTCCTTTCCCACGATACCGCCCGGTTATCGTGAGCGTGTTTCCGTAAAAGACATCTGGTAATGGATGCGGATAGATATCATATAATTTTACATTCCCATTTACCGATAACACCGGATTCTGTATGGCAGGTTCCAATATTTTTGAGAAGAAACTGGACAGTCTCTGTTCGAGGTTTTCGAAAGGCTCAACGAAATCAGCGCTGCCGCGGAATTTTTGTGCCAGTTCCTGCAGGAATGTTGCATTCACATCGTAACCAACTCCGAAGACAAACATTCGTACATCTGGATTTGCAACACGTT
>MFGW01000021.1:7893-10503 GCA_001780385.1 Candidatus Fischerbacteria bacterium RBG_13_37_8
TGTTATGATATTGAACATATCTTGGTCTTCGAGACGCCCGATGGCAAATTGTGCAGCTTCGCGAACCTGGTTCAGCTTGTTGTCAGATTCCATGCTTCCCGAGATATCAATGACAAGGAGGATAGTGCGTGGGATTGATTTATGACCGCACGGAATTCTGCCGGGGTCAAGCGACAGGAAGAAGAAACCATCCTCATCACCGGGTTTGTAGGTCATGACGGTAATTTGTGATTCGCTGCCACCTGTCGTGAAATACAGGAATACATTATCATGAGGAATGAAATTGCTGCTTTCGTAGGAATACTCTTTATACTTTGGCTGGTCTGCTACTGAACGAAATACGTATCCGGGAGAATAAACATTATATATAGTAGTGTCCTGTTCTATTTTTACCTTGATGCGAAAATTTGCGATAGCTTGCACAAGACAATAATCTGGCATTTTAAGAGGCACGACTGCCTGGTAAGTTCTGTCAAAAACATTAAGTTGACTGCGGTAACTGAGTTGAATTTTGCGACTGCTACGCGGCGGAATGGGAAATATATTCACTTGCAGTAATTTTTGATCCACGTATCTCAGAAGTGCAGGGTCTTTTGACCGGCGCACATAACTCTCATAAATTTTTTGTGCTTCCGCTGCATCAAGTAAACGCGGCTCAAGTCTCTTTCCATCAACCCACATGGCAAAATCTGATATTATTACATCAAGCGGAATGGGAAACATGTACGTTCCTTCAACATTGCCCGATGAGGCATTGTAAAATGTCTGCGAAATTTCAACACGCACGAATTGCCCCTTGATATTCATATCAATAGTGGAATCGGTTATCTGCAGAGGGTATGATTCAGGTTGCGGTCTGACTCGTGGTGTTTCAACCCATTGTGCAGCAGCAAAACAAGCTGTCATCATGGTGATCATTATTACTATGGCTGTTTTTTTCATCATGTCTAAACCTCCTTTTGCCGCTTTTTTCATCAGCGGTTTTTTCGTTTATTATTTCTTAGAGTACAATTTTTGAATTTAGTTCCATTGGAAAAAAGAAAAAACCACGAAGCTCACGAAGAGCACGAAGAAAAGAAGAAGAGGGGAGGGGTCAGGTCTTGCGTTTTGAATTTTCTCATTAGCGGAGAATAAGTACAGGCCTTGATTATTAAATTCAAAACGCAAGACCTGACCCCTCCCCTCTTCTTTATGAAATATTATTTTTTATTCATATGTTGGAGGAATTCCATCTCTGCATCGAAATAGCCCGCGAAAAATTGTACCAGAAATAGTCGACAGTGAACAGCGGGCAGTGATGAGTAAAGGGTATAACTGCCCATTCCTTGCTTCTGAAGAAGTCGGAATTCAAAAAGCAGGCGACAAGCATGCACCCTATCAAAAACCGCGTAATAATTACTCGACAAATGGGTAATAATTTTACATATTATCGGAGGCGCATTTGCAAAATGTGAGCAACAGCAGTTGTTGTGGTATTGATAGGTTGGCATTAAATTTGCTCTTTGGCATAATAAAGTGGTTATAATCTTTTAATTTGTTAAGAAAATCCGGAGAAAAGAAACATTATTTACATAGGAGGTCTAAAGAATTGGAAATCAGAAGTATCAATAATGAAATTATTAAAGTATTAGTATTAGCTGGATTGGTAATGATTCTGGCTTCAGGTGTATGGGCATTTATAGTGAAGATAGACAAGGATGAACTGGAGCGCTTTGAATATAGTGCGGCGGAGCTTTATATCAGCCACGAATACGTGCCGTTGGCGGAAGTGGCTGGGCGATTGCACAATGCAGTGGCATGGCGTTCATTTATTAGCGGGAACAGAGATGGTGTCGTTTATATTGACCCACGCTCAGGTAGACCTGCGACAATTACAGCTACAATTCCATTGCTTCCAGGGAGCGGCATGCATAATACAATTACTGAAAGCGATGTGGCGAAAAAAATTGGTTATCCTGTGGAACAGATAGGTGAACGGGAGATTCAGGATTCAGTAAGATATTTTATTGCAGAGCACAAAGATATCTTAGGAATTGATTTGGAAGAAATCGGCACAATACATGTAGGGCATCCGGCTGATTATTTATGGCAAGTTTATGTTTCACGGATGCATAAAGGTATTGTGGTGAGGGAATCCGGGATGGCAATTAGCATTAATAATGGTAATGTGGTGCTATGGGGAATGGAAAATTGGGGTGACATAGAGATTAATGTAATGCCTGTGCTTACGGGAGATAGCGCTGTAGAGGCAGGATTTTCATTTCTTGGAGGCAGAATGGCAGGCGATAAATTACTGGTGAAACCACACCTTGAGTTAGTGCAGGTTGAACCGGAATCCTGGAGTGGCACTATTGGGGATGGGTATGCCTGCCGGTTGGCGTGGACATTTACTTTTAAACGTGAAGGAAATGATGGTACCTGGGAAATGTTGATAGATGACCGTGCAGGAAAAGTACTTGCCTTCAAGGATCTGAACCAGTATGCTTTAAGAAAGATTGCCGGAAAATATTATCCACGCAGCAATGATTCCTGCGGTGATGATGGTACAGCTTATAATATAGGGATGCCGCGAGTGAACCATGGTTTACCCTTGCCTAATGGGGCAGTAGA
>MFGW01000021.1:10537-10638 GCA_001780385.1 Candidatus Fischerbacteria bacterium RBG_13_37_8
GCAACTACGACATTAGATAGCCCTTATGTTTCGATGACTGATGGATGTGGTGATATCATTGAGCCATCTTCAACGGGAAATGGAGATATAGACCTTGAAGG
>MFGW01000021.1:10666-16308 GCA_001780385.1 Candidatus Fischerbacteria bacterium RBG_13_37_8
GGGTGTAGAAATCCCGCAGAAATTGCTTCAACTACAGATCATGAATGGGCACATGGTCTTGATTATTATGATACTAATGGTATGATAACTAATCCTGCGGATTCATATGCAGATTCACTTGCAGCGCTTCATTTGCATACTTCCTGCATTGGACGTGGTTTTTTCTGGACTATGGACCGAGGATGCGGACAGTGGACATGTCCAGCGACCGGGCAAAATGCCGGGTATAACTGTAGTGGATATGGTGATTGCTGTGTTGCTTGCACTGGAATCCGTGAGATTGATTATGCTCAGCATGCCAGCGGAGTGCCACATACACCTGCTAATCATATTTGTACTCATTGCGGTTTTGGAACAGGTCCATGCGGGAGGGAAATTTTTTGTGAATCTTTGCCTGCGAGTGAAGCAATCTGGGATCTTGCTACCCGCGACTTGCAATCAGCGCCATTTAATTTTGACAGGCAGACCGCCTTCATAATTGCCAAACGTATTTTCCTGAGAGGTAGTGGCATGGTATCAAATTGGTATCAATGCAGTTGTCCGGGCAGCTCGAGTGGATGCGGTGCGACAAATGGTTACATGCAGTTTCTTGCCGGAGATGACAGCGATGGAAATATCAATAATGGCACGCCGCATATGACTGCTATTTATGCAGCATTTAACCGGCACAGTATTGCATGCTCGACACCAACACAATCCAATACACCCTGTGGTCCTACTATACCGCCTATTCTCATGGTAGTGCAGGGCGATAATAGCGCACAGCTCTCCTGGACCTCAGTACCCGGCGCAACTCAATATGCGGTATTTCAAACTATTGGACCAATGGGATGTGATTTTGGCAAGATCATGCTAGCCACCGTCACCGCTACAACATATACAACAAATGCAATGAATGGTGTCATGAACAATTTTGTAGTGAAACCGCAAAGTTCAAATCAAGCCTGTTTTGGTCCTCTCAGCAATTGCGCAAGTATTGGTGATGGCGCGCCGGGAACTGTGCCCGATTCTGATAATTATCCAGGGACTCCTTTAACTGTTATAAAGACAGGTGCAGATTTATTATTAACCTGGAGCACTCCGGGGGGAACTTGCATTACGCAGGATTATGGCGTCTATCGTGGCACTTTGCCCTGGTTAGATTATGACCATGCCTCATCGATATGTTCCACTGGTGGCACTACTTCTGCTACTGTACCTGCTGATACAGGTAACTACTATTATCTCGTTGTTGCTCAGTACAACAACAAGGAAGGTTCCTACGGTCTCGATTCACTGAATGTACAAAGACCTCCCGCAACGACACCATGCAAAACACAGGAAATTAGTACCTGCAATTAAGAGACACCATTCAAGAATTGTGGAGGCAGTGCATTTGCTGCTCTGTCCACAGAGCACTGTTCACTGTCCACTTTTTTTATATATTTGGCAAATAGAAGCTGATCACTTTTGGTTCTGTCATTTCAAGCAATGAGAACTTCAGTCCTTCCCTGCCAAGTCCAGAATATTTAACTCCACCGAACGGCATTGAATCAAGCCGGTAATCGGTCGAATCATTTATCATGACGCCTCCGCAATCAAGCTCATAAGCTGCTTTGAATGCAACATCGACATCCTTGGTAAAAATTGCAGCATGTAAGCCGAATTTGACGCTGTTTGATTTTTCGATTGCCTCTTCAAGCGTTGCGATTGGGTAGAGATTGACCGTTGGACCAAATACTTCCTCGCGATGAATAGTTGCTTTCACGGGCACTTTTTCCAGAACAGTGGGCTCAAAAAGTGATCCTTTGCGTTTTCCACCATAGAGTACCTTGGCACCAAGATTCACCGCTTCCCTTACCCATTTGTCAACGCGTTTTGCTTCTTCCTCATTTATCATCGGACCCATGTCAGTTTCTTCCTTCATCTTATCGCCGATTTTATACTTCGATGTCCGTTTTACGAATGCTTTTTTAAATGCTTCATAGATTTCCTTGTGAATGTAAATTCTCTGAACACCAATACAATTCTGACCGGCTGCCCAGAATGCACCTGAAACACATGAATCAACGGTTGACGGTATATCAACATCTTTCCATACGATGACCGGTGAATTTGAACCAAGCTCCATCCCTATTTTTTTGATGCCGGCAACTTCAGCGATTTGTTTTCCTGCTTCTACACCACCGGTGAATGAAATCATGCGTATACGTTCATCTTGCGCCAGCGCGTCACCTATTTCACTACCGTAGCCGGTAATGACCTGCAATCCTAGTGGCGGCAATCCTGCTTCCAGTAATGCCTCGGCAAGTTTTAATGCGGAAAGTGGCGTTACCGTGGCAGGCTTAAGAATAACTGAATTGCCGGCAGCAATCGCAGGGCCAAGTTTATGTGCCACGAGATTCAGCGGATCATTAAATGGAGTGATAGCAAGGACTACACCAATGGGAAAACGATAGTAATACCCGCGCCGCTTCTCACCACCAGGGAATGAATCAAAAGGAATTGTTTCACCAAAAAGTCGCTTGGATTCTTCAGCAGCTACGGTAAGGGTATTGGTGCAACGGTTTGCTTCTTTACGTGCTTCGCGAATTGTTTTAGAACCCTCGCGTGCTATTATTTCGGCATAACTCGCAAGATCTGCCTTGATGATAGCGGCTGCCTTGAATAGTATTTGCGCGCGATCATACACGGTGAGCCGTTTCATGATCTGGAAACCCTTTACGGCTGCACTGATTGCTACTTCCACATCCTGTGCAGTGCCACGTGGTACTGTATCAATTAATGAATTATCATAGGGATCACGGACATCAATTTTGTTCTTCCTGTCCACCCATTTTCCATCTAATAAAAATTTCATGATTTACCTCCTGCATGAATAAGGGATCAGTGACCAGTGGTCAGTGATCAGTTGCGCTAACGCGCTTGATTATATTAATCGGGGCAGAAACATTTTTCTGTCCTTGGATACTTATTATTTTTTGCAGGCATTGAGATGCAGCAGATCATTCAACATGCTGTAACCGGTTTCTCTGCGTCCTGCGCCCGGTCCTACAATAGTGACTTCCTTCACTGTATCTGTTGCTATAGTTAATGCATTGGTTGCACCCATGACACCTGCCAGCGGATGTGTCAACTCAACCTGCTGTGGTGATACTGATGCTTTCACCTTCTTGCCTTCCTTCCAGATATGTCCAATGAGCTTAAAACGTTTGCCGTTTGCCTTGGCTTTTTTTATATCATCTGCTGTTATCTTGGTGATACCTTCGCAGGGATTATCGAATGGCTTCAATTCTGCTCCAAATACCGAGTTGGCAAGAATAGTCACTTTTGCCAGTGCATCCCATCCGAGCACATCCGCATCCGGCACAGCTTCCGCATAACCGAGTTCCTGCGCTTTCTTGAGTGCTTCTTCGTATGAAAGTCCTTCTTCCATTCGCGTGAGTATGTAGTTCGTTGTTCCATTCAAAATACCTTTTATTTCCTTGATCTCACTGCCGGCAAGTGTTTCCCTTATTAAATTGATTAGCGGACTGCCGCTCATTACAGTGCCTTCATACAAAAATTTTGCCTTGTTTTTCCTTGCGATATTGCTGAGTGTCTTGTAATTAAGCGCCAGTGGTCCCTTATTCGTGGTGATGACATGCATCCCTTTCTTCAATGCTTCTTTAATATGTGATGTCGCAGGTTCACCGGTTTTTATGTCGGTATAGGTTGCCTCAAGCATCACATCCGCCTTCGCTTTTTTGATCATTTCCAGCGCTTTTTCGGGCCCGCCAGTTAGTTTCTTGTCGCTTTTAACAGTTTTGAGCGCTTTCGCAAGATCAATTCCTTTCGCATCATAAATACTGCCTTTGAGCATATCATTGATGCCAACTACCGTGTATTTGAAATTATACTGTTTTGCGAGTGCTTCTTTTTTTTCGAGCAGTAATTCTGCTAATCCTTGTCCAACTGTTCCAAATCCAATTAAGAGTAATTTCATTATCTGTCCTCCTCATAATAAACCACAGAGAACACAGAGAAGTGAATACAAAAAAGTAAGGCATCTCCGCGCAATCCGCAGTCATTGTTTTCATTTAATTTAGTACATCGGCTACTTAGAATTCGCATAGTAATGGTTTCTGATAGTTCTATAATGCTTTATGGTATATTGTAAAAAGAAAATGTATAAATTGCAACAGCAGAATTAAACAAAATCGAATGAAAAGAGGAAGGTCAAGGTTAAAGTTGAGATAGTAATCCTCCTTGTCTTAACCTTAACATTTTTTACCTGTATTATAGGGGAAAGTTTTACAAGTGTGCTTGGCAACACTGCAATATTGTGCAAAAATAGTAAAGTGGATATATGAAAAGAAGCGAACCGGTTTCATCAGATGATAACGATAGTAGTTCTGAATAAATAGTGCAAGGAAAAATGAAAGAACATAATGATGAAGACTGGATAATATAGTAAATAATGATGGAGGTGTTTCCATGAACAGGCAGTCCTTATTTATTAGTATTGGTATTTTTTGCGGGTGTGGAAAGTAGGAGTGATGAAATGGAAAAGCATCAACCGCCAATCGAAGGAATTGCAAGAGAAGAGCAGCCTATTTTTACTGGTCATATGAATAGTTTCAGAAGTGAATCAAGCTCAATGGACCAATTAATAGGTGATATTAACAATGATGGAATAGTAGATACGATATTATTACCAAATGCATTTAGCAGCATAGAGTTACCAAGCGCAAGAAACATCAGTTCTTATTTAGGAGAGCCAGGAGGAAGCATAAAGATAGATCCGGTAACAACGGAACTCGAAAGCCCGATATTCAGAACTCAGGGTGTTCTTGGAAATTTCATAGAAGATAGTCCCAATATTGATTTAGCTATTACTGGACTCAAAGCTAATCTATATGCGGCAATTAGATGGAGAAATAGTTATGTATATACTTTATCTTCAGAAGGAGCCAATTTTCAGATATTCTCTTATGATGATACAAAAAGGAAATTTTATTTTAAATCTGAGGTAATGCTGGGAGATGTTGCCAGATCAGGATCTCTGGATATAGATAATGCCAATGCTATAGCGGTTGCAGCAAATACAAGAAGTCTCCTTTTCATTGACATTTCAGACAATGATTTGCCTATCATTAAGAGTAGCATTAGTCCGAAGAAGAGAGATTTTACACATGTTCGCATTAATGAAACAAGTGCATTTGCTTTGGATTCAATTAGTGAATTGCTGGGTACTGCATCAACTTTATTAAGGGTATTCGATATTACGAATGTTGATAACATTTATCAGGGAGATGGATCAGGGCATTTTCAATCATATTCTACTATAATTCTTGATGGGGAATATTTGGGTTCATTGCCTTCTGACATTGCCGCGGGATATTTTGATGACAATAATACACTGGATATTGCAGTTGCAGATTTTGGTCTTGAAAAAATATATGTTTTATTTGGATATGGAGATGGAATATTTGTTATAAAAACTATTTCGGAATTAATTAAGCATCCGGTAAAACTAGAAGCAACAGATATAGATAGCGACAGCAATGAAGATATAGTGTATATTAGTGAACATAGCGTCGCAAGGCGACGCAATTGGGTTAATGGAATGGTGGAATGATGGAATAATGGGCTCAGAAGTGGATGTTGGTTGAAGAATGTTC
>MFGW01000022.1:0-2177 GCA_001780385.1 Candidatus Fischerbacteria bacterium RBG_13_37_8
TGAACATTCTTCAACCAACATCCACTTCTGAGCCCATTATTCCATCATTCCACCATTCCATTAACCCAATTGCGTCGCCTTGCGACGCTATGTTCTTTTTCTTCTTCTCTGCCTATACCTCTACCTATATTTATTAATTGCACGGTGTAAGATTTTGGGTGCCACAGGTTCCTGAAGAAGCTGCCGGCCTTTCGGTGCCGGATGAATCTGTACCATAGGAACCTTCTTCGGTATTATAACGAGGCACTACCAAATAATAGTAACTACCGGTATCCTGCGGAGTAGTATACGTAGTCGCTGTAACATCACAATACACCGTTGCATGATCATAGGAACTGTATGGTAAAGTCCCCTGATAAATACCATAATGCGTAACATTACAGTTAACACCGGGAGCAATCCAATTCAATACCAGGTCATTGCTTGATTTGCTCACAGTTAAACTATTAAGAATTTTACCCGGAAGATTTAGCGTCTGCGCACAAAATGTATAAAGGCAGTTCGTTTGTGTTCCGATAAATTGCACATTATCTACCATCCAGTACCATTCATAAATAGCATTATAATAATGAAATCTCACCTCGGCATTGTTTGCGCCTGCTGCTTCTACTGTAATATCGATTACTTTATGTTCCGGATCAGGCGAAGATGCTCCCTGCATTCTCAATTTATTTACCCAGCTTCCCCCGGTGTTCGATGAACGCACATCGATATCGCATATTTCATTCTGGTATTGATAAAAATAATGATCAAATTCCAGTCTGGCCTGTGTAAAAGAACCGAAATTCACTTGGGGTGTAATAAGTTCTTCATTCATTTCAATGCCGCCTCCTGCATAGTCGCTATCGGCAATCACAAAAGGCGCAGCAATAGGTGTCGTAGCAGTTCTCCCGCCAGGATTAGTATCAGTCCACGTATCAGTAGATGTGCCTCCATCTATAACCGTCCAAGAAGTAGGCCATCCACCTGTTCCCGTAAAATCTTCACTTAATACCGTCGACTGGCTTTGATTTACTTCACCAATCGTTACCTGAAATGCAACATTTTCACTGCCTTCAGTATAAGTTACATCAAGCAAAAAATTTATTACTGTCCCGCATGCAAGCGCTGTGCTGACGTGAATATTAAAATGCGGTGGTTGTGTAATTCCTGTTCCTCCGGTTCCCGGTATATCAGGAAATGAAGCAGTATCATCAGTAATAGTCACTCCGCTGGCAGTCGTACTTAACACACCCGTTACATTCGTAGCAGTAACAGGACCATCATTCCTTAATGTCACTGATAAAACAGCATCTTCTCCCGGATCTAACCTGCCATCACCATCTCCACTTCCTCCATAAACACAATTATCCGTTACAGCATTCGATTGATAGACCATATCTGGTATATTACCCGTCGAACAATCCGGTAACGGTGTCGGCGAAGCTTGAATATCATTGTATATATCCAACATCGGAACTCCACTGTTTAAACAACCTCCACAATGATGCAATGCAATCGCTTTATAGGTGTTCCGGCTTAAAACCACTGAACCGGCTGAAATGCCTGCCGTATCACAATAATATCCCACATCCGGTCCTACTCCCCAACAACTTGCCTCTGTTACTGATTGCACACGGCATACACCGCCTGTATCAGGCACCTGATCACTATAAAGCGATATTTTCTTTGCTTCTCCTGTCTGATATACAACTACTATTATTGGCTCTCCTATATCAGGAATACGCGGGTCTATCTGTATGTATCCATACACATTCTGTGGATTATTACCATTCAAGGCCGGTATCACAAGCGTGTAATCATAATCAGCGCTCGTTTGCAAAAATGTGCCTCCATATAATTGCAATTCAGGAGTCGCCTCTCCATTATTGCATTCCGGCGTCTGGTACATAAATTGGAATTCGATATTGTCCAATTCCGCTTGTGTACTAAAACAATAATTATTGGTAATCATATGGTTCTCGCAAGAAATTAACCATGCACTACATAACGCTACCCCTGAATCTAAAAGCCGGATGCTTGCACGTGATTTATCATATTCGGTTGGATAACTGCTTTGATAGCATATCGCATCCTCCCAGTCAGTTGCGCCACAAATTGATTCTATTCCCGTGGCTGAAAATAATGAATCCGTATCAGTCAATGCTGAATAACCGTGAGCATAATAATCAATTTTA
>MFGW01000022.1:2205-5436 GCA_001780385.1 Candidatus Fischerbacteria bacterium RBG_13_37_8
ATGAATAAAGTAGTAATATCGCAGTTTCTCCAGGTACCGATAAACTGTAAAAATTCTCTCCGTTTTTGTAACCTTTCCCTGTATAAATATGTTTCGCCTTGCCTTCAGGATCTTTCACAATAAGATAATCCCGTCGAGCAAGATCTAATCTAGTGAAGTGTACAACAATATAACTGGCTCCCGGATGGGTAATTATCGTTTCATGAACGAGTTTCCCTTCAGCGCTCCCTGCCGAATAAGGATGCGGTGTTTCATAAACCTTGTATGCATATTCACCAACTCTAACTTTTTCAGCAACGCTGCTCTGCGCATTTACAAAGAAACCGCCTATTAAAAAAATACTGAATAGAAGTAGAGCAACTATTTTCACCATTTGTCCTCTTTTAATTATATTGTCATGCTTTATTATAACATAAAGCATTTCATTTGATAATGCAACCTAAAGATTACAAAAAATAACAATGTTCGTATTGAAGGATTCATGAAACAATATTATAATAACTTAACATATTATGAATGAACTAATTGCAATTGTTGATGATGAAGTTGATATCACAGATTTGGTATCACTGCATCTTAAAAAAAATGGATTCCGTTCTAAGGAATTCAATGACGCACATTCGCTATTCACCTACCTTGCACATACCATGCCCGATCTTGTTATCCTTGATCTTATGCTGCCGGATATGGATGGATTGGAAATTTGCAAACGCTTGCGAAAAGAATCATCTACCACTCAAATTCCTATTATTATCCTCACTGCTAAATCAGATGATACTGACAAGATCATCGGTCTTGAACTGGGCGCCGATGATTATGTTACCAAACCTTTTTCTCCAAAAGAATTAATAGCACGTGTAAAAGCTGTCCTGCGCCGTAAACAAAATGAAGTTATTCATAAAATTACGATAGGCAATATCTTGCATATTGATCTACGAAAATATGAAGTTACCATTAAAAATACAAAAATTGAACTAACTACCACCGAGTTCCGTATTTTAAAATTGCTGGCTGAACGAAAAGGATGGGTTTATTCACGCGATAAAATATTAGATTATCTATGGGGAGATGAAAAGGCTGTTTTAGACCGTACTATTGATGTTCATGTGAAAAATTTACGGGAAAAACTTGGAACAGCAGGAAAATTTATTGTAAATGTCCGGGGTATCGGCTATAAAATTCAAGAATGAAAAAAACAATATTTTTTAAATTTCTTATCATCTTTTTTTCTTTCATCCTGCTCTATTCATTGCTTATTTATTTTCTTGCATTCAGCACAATAAAACAACATTATATCGAAACATTATCAGGCAACTTAGCTAATCTTGAGTTAACTTTGATACCATCCATTATTCCTTATCTGGAAAAAAATGATTATCAATATCTAGATTCCCTTGTTAAAAATACCGGTCAACAAATCAAAACAAGAATTACTATTATTAATATTGATGGAATTGTTCTTGCCGATTCACAAAAAGATCCTCATACAATGGAAAATCACAAAAACAGGCCTGAAATTTCAGCAGCGCTCGAAAATACTGCCGGCACCTCATTGCGGTTTAGTTCAACTGTGCATGAAGAAATGCTTTACGTTGCACTGCCCATACATAAAAATAATGAAATAATTGCAGTGATAAGAACCAGTCTCTATCTCAAAGATATAAATAACCTCATAAGTAAATTGCAAAATAAAATTTTGCATATATTCATCGTACTTATCATCATATCATTTATAGCCGCCATTATTATTTCCCGTTCTCTCTCAAACCCTATTGAAGAAATTACATTCGCATCTCAGGAAGTTGCAAAAGGTAATTTCGATACACGAATTCATTTAAAAGATAAAAATGAACTCAAAGAACTCGCTGATAATTTTAATTATATGACCGCTCATATTAAAAATTTATTCGATGAACTCTCACATCAAAAAGAAGAATTGAACAGTATTATATCTTCACTTCAAGAATCACTCATGGTAATCAATAGAAAAGGAAAAATTGTTCTCTGTAATGAAAGCTTTAAAAAAATTGTAAATACACCCGATGTTGAACAAAAACATTATTTTGAAGTATTCAGAGAACCAGAATTCAATGAACTAATTAAACAAGTTTGGGAGCGAAAATTAAATATTAGCGCTGAGATAGAATTTAATGATCGGATTTACCTTTGCAGTGCCGCGCCGCTTGCATTAAGAAATGAAGCCGTATTTATACTGCATGATATAACAGACGTTTATTCACTGAAAAAAATGAAAAAGGACCTCATTGCTAATGCTTCGCATGAATTGAGAACGCCTCTCACCGCAATCAAAGGATTCTTGGAAACTCTTGAGCAAGAAACCAGTCCAGAGCAACAGCATTATATCGATGTTATTAAAAAACATACGGACCGCCTAATTAAAATAGTTCAGGATCTTCTCTCTTTATCCTGCCTGGAAGATAAAACTATCTCTCGTGAATCAGAAAAAATACTGATAGCACCTCTAATTGAAAAAATACTTCCATTATTTCAGGATGCCGCAGCAAATAAAAATCTTGTGTTTCAATATAAAGCAGAGGCGAATCTCCCTCCTATCACCGGTGATTCATTCCAGCTTGAACAATTATTCATTAATCTCATTGAAAATGCTGTCAATTATACTGAACAGGGTACTATTTCCATTAATGCAACGCGTGAAAATCATAGTATTAAAATTGAAATTAGCGACACAGGTATCGGTATACCGGATGAAGATTTATCACGTATTTTCGAAAGATTCTATGTCGTAGATAAATCACGCTCCAGAAAAACCGGCGGCACAGGTCTCGGCTTATCTATCGTAAAACATATTGTCCTGATGCACAACGGCACTATACATGTCGAAAGCAAACAGGGGAAAGGAAGCACTTTCCTCATAAGGCTACCCATCGGGGATTAGAGGCTGGAGACTTGGGACTTGTCCCTTCTATTGTTTAACGCAATATTAATTTTATCTTAACACTAACTTAACAATTCTTACCTATACTATTCTGTAATAAAGATAATTAAGTTTCTCACAAATGATAAAAGAAAAAATGAAAATTAACAGGAAATTAACAAATACTTTATAGAGCATTAAATATCTCCTTTTATATTTAAGTATAAAAACAAAGTTAAACTTACATTATATAAGGAGTAACAAAATATGATTAACAACCTTCTCACATTAGCATGCATAGCAATTGCGCTTATAGCATTTCAAACGAGAGTACA
>MFGW01000022.1:5479-6565 GCA_001780385.1 Candidatus Fischerbacteria bacterium RBG_13_37_8
TATATTGCAAAACATCATCGGGGAGAAGAAGTAGAAGATCGAAACGGATTCTGGTTCAGACGTATTTACTTTACCTATGACAATAGACTTACCGATCAGTTCAAGGTACGCTTCCGGATTGAATTAAATCAGAATGGTGATTTTATTTCCCAAGGCAAGATGATTCCCGTTGTGAAGGATGCTTATCTGGAATGGATGCCAAGCAAACATAATTCAATCATCCTTGGTATCTGTCCGACCCCGACATGGGAAGAGATCTCGGAAATTTGGGGTTACCGTTCAGTAGAAAAAACTCCCCTTGAACTGCATAATCTTGGTAATTCAAGAGATTTTGGCATTGCCCTATTAGGCAAATATAAACACATTACATATCACTTATTATTAGGCAATGGTTCAGGTACTGATGTCGAAATTAATAAAGGGAAAAAATTCCATGCTGCTTTTAGCTATGAAGTTCCAGAAATAATTTTCGTTCAAGCATACGCAGATTACGCTGATAAATCTGATGATAAAAGCTCTTACACGGCTCAATTATTTCTCGCTCATGTAGGAAAAAAAATTAAGGCCGGAGCACATTATTCCTACTATAAATTCAAAGACGATGCAGCACATAAAGAACAGGAAAACAACATCGCCTCACTTTTCGGCGTATACAAAATGAATGAAAAAATTGATATCTTCTTACGCTATGATGCAATGTTGGATCCAAATCCAAAGGCTGAATCGATTGCTTATATTCCATTCGATGCTACTGAAAAATCCAACCTGGTTATTGCTGGCGTCAGCTATTCACCTCATGATTCGATTAAGATAATTCCAAATATCAAGTACGTATTTTACGGTAATGATGTTACATCTGATATCTATTTTAATGTGACATTCTTCTGGAAATTCTAGCCAAAGATAATTCTGCAAGGGCGAACACAAGGCTCGTCCCTGCAGCAATGACGAACTCTATGTCATTGTGAGTTTGCCGGAGGCAAACGTAACAATCCCTAAAGGATTATTAGAAGCATGAACGCTACGGATTGCCACGCTTTGCTTCGCAAAGCTCGCAACGACGAAGCGTCGTTTACATAGGAGTCG
>MFGW01000022.1:6597-11422 GCA_001780385.1 Candidatus Fischerbacteria bacterium RBG_13_37_8
AGTAAATAATAAGAACAAAACTATTAAAAGGGCAGACACATAGGTCTGCCCCTACACTTTATTTATATAGGAGTCCCCCATGCCCCTAAAGGGGCACCCAGAGATGAGAGTAAATAACGTAAGGGCGAACACAATGTCCGCCCCTACTGATCACTGTCAACTGACCACTGATCACTTATTTATATAGGAGGTTTATAATGAAATTAACAACAGTCTTAATAAGTACAATCGTGATAGGTATGTGTCTTGCGGCAGTACTTGCTTCTGCAGAAATGGAATTACTCGGTGCAGGAGCAAGTTTTCCCTATCCACTTTATTCAAAAATGTTCGATGTGTACAACAAGGAATACAATGTAAAAGTCAATTATCAATCGATTGGTTCAGGCGGTGGTCAGCGACAGCTCATTGATAAAATTATTGATTTCGGTGGCACAGATGCATTTTTAACCAATGAACAGCTTATGCAGGCTGAAGGAGATATTTTGCATATCCCGACTTGTATAGGAGCAGTATCTTTAACATATAATTTACCGGGAAATCCAAAAATAAAATTCACTCCTGATCTAATCGCGTCAATTTTTATGGGCAAAGTGAAGAAGTGGAATGATGCAAAAGTCAAAGAAATAAATGTGGGAGTTAATTTACCGGATTTACCGATTTTAGTGATACATCGTTCAGATGGAAGTGGAACAACATCCATTTTCACTGATTACCTTGCAAAAGTAAGCAAAAGCTGGGCGAGCGATGTAGGGACTGGAAAATCAGTCAATTGGCCGGTCGGTCTTGGCGGAAAGGGCAATGAAGGCGTCGCAGGATTGGTAAAAAATACAAAGGGAAGCATAGGATATGTGGAATTGATTTATGCAGAGCAGAACAAGATGCTGGTTGGACCAATAAAAAACAAGAAAGGCAATTTCATTGAACCGTCAATGGATAGCGCCAGTATAGCAGCGAATGTGCCTTTACCGGACGATACGCGTGCAAGCATTACGGATACTGATTCTGAGCAGGGATATCCAATAAGTGGCTTTACCTGGATTATTGTTTATAAAGAACAGAAATACGGTAAACGAACAAAAGAAAAAGCAACCGCTCTGACTAAATTATTCTGGTGGATGACCCACGAAGGACAGAAGTACGTAGCGCCACTTCAGTATGCTCCCCTTCCAAAAGAAGCAGTAGCAAAAGCAGAAGTAATAATTAAATCAATGAAATATGGCGGAAAAGCTCTCATGTAACATAGAAAGATTCAGGGCTCATTCATAATATTCGAATGAGCCCTGAATCGTTTAACCAAGCGTCATGACAAACGAAACATTGCAGAAAAAAAGAGTTCTTTTTATCTGTGAACATAATACAGCACGTTCACAAATTGCCGAAGCTTTACTTAATTTTTATTATGGGCAACAATACGAAGCTCACAGCGCTGGACTTCATCCCGGAGAAATTAAACCTGTAGTAATTAGAACTTTGGCTGAACTTGGTATTGACATTTCGCATATGCGCTCAAAAAGTATCGATGAATTTCGCGGACAGAATTTTGATTATATAGTGACAGTTTGCGATCCGGCTAAAGGAGCATGTCCCTTTTTCCCCGGTGGCAAAGAGTACATTCATAAAAATTTCGCTGAACCTTCATCAAAAAATAAAAAGCCAGATGAACTCACTCGTGAATATAAAAATTTGGCACAAGAAATTAAAATATGGATAGACAAAACATTTACCGGTCAGAATATAAATCCTATGGGGCATATTATTGTCCAACTTTGGTCAAAAGTTAATATGAAAAAACTAAAAATTTCAAAGAAAGAATCTGATTTGCATTATTTCCCTTCTCTTGATATTTTATTCAACAAAACTCTTTCGTTTTCCTCTATTATGATAATAATCTTACTCTTTGCAATTATGATTTCACTTATTGTTTATTCTTTTCCCTCTATCAAACATTTTGGCTTTTCATTTTTTTATGGGAAGGTTTGGGATCCTTATATGGAAGAATATGGAGCCTTGCCATTCATTCTTGGTACTCTTATTACTTCTTTTTTAGCACTTATTATCTGTATTCCTTTTTCAATAGCCATTGCAATTTTTCTTGGAGAATATTTTACCAAAGGAACAGCATACGCACTTTTAAAAAGCGCCATCGAACTGCTTGCCGGAGTACCCTCAATTATTTATGGTTTCTGGGGATTGCTAATTCTTGCCCCGGTAATTCAAACAATAGAAATAAGATTAGGTGTTGCCCCGTACGGAGTGGGAATATTTACTTCCTCCATTATTCTGTCAATAATGATTGTACCCTATTCTGCTTCCATTGGAAGAGAAGTAATCGCGCTTGTTCCACAAGACTTGAAAGAAGCTGCTTATTCACTCGGTGCAACCCGTTTCGAAGTGTTGAGAAGAATAATCATTCCTTTTTCGCGCTCAGGAATTTTTGCGGGGATATTGCTTTCGCTTGGACGAGCGCTTGGTGAAACCATGGCTGTTACCATGGTAATCGGCAACTCTAATTATATCCCGAAAGGTATTTTTGATCCTGCAAATACAATGGCAAGTTTAATTGCGAATGAATTTGCTGAAGCAACCGGTGAATTATACCTCTCATCACTTATTCATATTGGTCTCTGGCTATTTGTAATTACCGCAATAATAAACATTATTGGGAAATTAATTATTAAGAAATTTGGAGCAACTTCATAATATGAGATTTCAAAAAACTCCGCACATCTCATTCAGAATTTTTAAAGATCATTTTTTTATGATAGCAATTATTATATTATCTGTTATTGCATCCTTTCCTTTGCTTTTTATACTTTTTCATATCTTTTCTCACGGTTTTTCTTCGATAAACTGGGAATTTCTTATGCGGCTTCCCAAGCCTGTTGGTGAAGCCGGCGGCGGAATAATCAATGCAATTGTCGGAACAGTTCTATTAATTATTTTTTCCTGTATAGTGGCACTTCCTCCAGGTATTATCGCAGGTATCTATTTGTCTGAGAATAAAGAAGGCAGATTATCATATTTTCTTTCTCTATCCGTCGAAGTATTACAAAGCATCCCTTCTATTGTTATTGGCATAATCGTTTATGTCTGGGTAGTACGACCATTCAAGCATTTTTCACTGCTCGCCGGATCAGTAGCTCTCGGCATCATGATGCTTCCAGTAATTGTAAAAACCACGGAAGAAACATTAAAATTAATTCCGAACTATTTAAAAGAAGCTTCGTTGGCTTTAGGAGTTCCTTATTATAGAACCATCCTGCGTGTCGTCGTTCCTGCCGGTCTGAGCGGCATAATTACTGGTATACTGATTGCCATTGCTCGCATTGCCGGGGAAACTGCTCCCCTGTTGTTTACTGCATTTGGAAATCCTTTTATGAATGCTAATCCCCTAAAACCAGTTGATTCATTGCCTCTGGCAATTTTTAATTATGCAAAAAGTCCTTTTCCGGAATGGCATGCATTGGCATGGGGAGCATCTTTAGTGCTTATCATCATGGTATTAGGACTAAATTTAATTACAAGGTTGGTGACAAAAAAATGGAAAGTACGGTTTTAAAAATAAATGAATTCGGTGCTGCTTTTGGCGATCATGTTGTATTGAATAATATTAATTTATCTATCACTCATAACAATATTACTGCAATTATGGGTCCTTCAGGTTGTGGCAAGACAACACTCATACGATGCATAAACCGCATGCATGAACTGGAGCCCGGTGCAAGAGTTTGGGGAAAAATATATCTGCTTGAGGAAGACATTTATGCAATGCATCCAATTATTCTGCGAAGAAAAATCGGCATGGTCTTTCAAAAACCTAATCCATTTCCAACTATGAGTATTTATGATAATACGATTGCCGGGTTTAAATTGAACGGGATCAAGCTTCCGAGAGCAGAGAGAGACGGTATTGTGGAAGAATCACTCCGCAAAGCAGCGCTCTGGAATGAAGTAAAAGATAACCTGCATAGAAAAGGTACCTTCCTTTCCGGGGGTCAACAGCAAAGATTATGCATTGCGCGAGCGCTTGCTATGGATCCGGATATTTTACTGCTGGATGAACCCACCTCCGCACTCGATCCTAAATCAACGTCTCATATTGAAGAATTGCTCGTTGAATTAAAAAAAATCGAAACCATTCTTCTCGTCACTCATAATATTGCCCAGGCAGGACGTGTGTCCGATTATACCGCTTTTTTATACGTTGGCGAACTTGTGGAATTTGGGCAGACGCAAAAATTATTTACCGTACCCGAAGATACCAGAACAGAAGAATATCTTTCCGGAAAATTCGGTTAAAGAGGAAAAAATATGTTAGAAGAAAAATTAAATAAATTAAAAGAACAACTCATTGATTATGCATCTCTTGTAGAATCAATGATTGAAAAAAGCATAAAAGGCTTGCAGGAAAAAGATAAGACATTGCTTGATGAAGTAATAGAAGTTCTTGAGCCCAAGGCAAATGAGCTCGAAATAGAGATTGACGAGGTATGCATTACGCTGGTTGTGCAATTTCAACCAAAAGCACGTGACCTTCGTTCTATTATGATGATGCTTAAAATGAATAATGACCTGGAAAGAATGGGAGACCATGCAGTTAATATTGCTCAATCAGGCATATTTTTAATCGAACGTCCCCAGGTAAAACCTTTGATTGATATTCCACGATTAGCAACAGATTCTATTTTAATGATGAAAGACTGCATTACAGCTTTCATTAAAGAAGATGCCGTGCTTGCAAAAAGAGTATGCGAACGTGATGATACCGTCGATGCTTTAAGAGATCAAATTACCAGGGAATTAATCACCTATATGACTTCTGATC
>MFGW01000022.1:11446-11588 GCA_001780385.1 Candidatus Fischerbacteria bacterium RBG_13_37_8
ATCTTTTGTCTGTCTCAGACAACCTGGAACGTGTCGCAGATCTCTCAACCAACATAAGCGAAGATGTCATCTTCATGGTAAAAGGCAAAGTCATCAAACATCACAAAGAAGAATTCCCCTCCGAGAATTAAGCTATTCCCCA
>MFGW01000022.1:11601-11730 GCA_001780385.1 Candidatus Fischerbacteria bacterium RBG_13_37_8
AATCCCCAGTCCCCAGTCCCTATTCCCCATTGGGCTATTGACTAAATCCGCTATCCGATTTAGTATAAGTACGGTATGGAACCTAAAATTGTCAGGATAGAAGATGTCATCGAAAAAGTGGAAGAATAT
>MFGW01000022.1:11768-11931 GCA_001780385.1 Candidatus Fischerbacteria bacterium RBG_13_37_8
TGTTTTTTCTGCAATCGCACATAAAGGACAGAGACGCAAATCAGGTGAACCATACCTCCAACATCCACTCGTCGTTGCTTACATTCTCGCTGAAATGCACATGGATGAAAAAACTATCGTCGCAGGATTACTCCACGATGTTATCGAAGATACCATGATATCA
>MFGW01000022.1:11963-16377 GCA_001780385.1 Candidatus Fischerbacteria bacterium RBG_13_37_8
AATTGTTGATACACTCAGCGCCGTTACCAAAATAAGTGAAAAATCTTTCAAATCAAGAGAAGAACAACAGGCTGATTATTTCAGAAGAATGATACTCGGTATCTCAGGCAATATTAATGTTATCATGGTTAAACTTGCTGATCGCCTGCACAATATGCGCACACTGCGTTTTATGCCCAAAGAAAAAGCATTCGAAAAATCTAAGGAAACGATAGATATTTTTGCACCCCTCGCCTATCGTCTCGGTATGAGCCGTATTAAAAGTGAACTGCAGGATCTTTCCCTTCCTTATCTCGATCCGGATTCCTATGCATTCCTGTCTGAAAAAATAAAAGAAAAGGAACAACAATTACGACCTATCCTTGATAAAGTCATCGCTTCAATTCAGCAAAAAATGAAAGAGAGCGATATCCCCGGTCTGGTCGAAGGCAGAATAAAAAGAATTTATAGTATTTACGATAAAATGAACAGGCAGGATATACCTTTCGAAAAAGTATACGATTTTCTTGCTATTAGAGTAATCACGGATTCAGTGAAAAATTGCTACGGCTTGCTTGGTCTTATTCATAATATCTGGACACCCATTCCCGGACGAATCAAAGATTATATCGCTATCCCGAAACAAAATTTCTATCAATCACTGCATACCAGTGTAATGACTGAAACAGGTCATGCCTTCGAAATCCAAATCAGGACCAAGGAAATGCATGAAATTGCCGAACATGGCATCGCTGCACACTGGCTTTATAAAGAAGGAAAATTAATTGTAGATGCCGATAAATCAAAACAATTCCTAAAACAACTCTATGACTGGCAACTCGATGCAAAAGATGCAAAAGAATTCATGAAATCTCTGGTCAGCAATCTCTATCCTGATGAAATATATGTACTCACGCCCAAAGGTGATGTGAAAGCGTTTCCCTTTAATGCTACACCTGTAGATTTTGCCTATTCAATACATTCTAAAGTCGGTGATAGCTGCATCGGAGCAAAAGTAAATGGAAAAATCGTACCTTTAAATTATATTCTTAAAAATGGGGATGTGGTGGACATTATCACACATCAGGGACATCATCCCTCTCGTGACTGGCTTTCTTTTGTAACCACCGCCAGAGCAAAAGTTAAAATAAAAACATGGCTTAATGCAGCAGAACGATTACGCGCAATTGAAATGGGCAAAAAAATGCTCGAACAAAATTTACGAAAACATAAACTTAATGTGAGTAAATATGTCAAAGATGAAATCTTGAGCCGTTTTTATAAAGATCTCGGTTATAGCCAGGTTGATGATTTTTTTGCAGGCATCGGCTACCTTAAAGTAAATGTTAAAAAAGTGGTGCAGAATATAATTGCAACTTTAATCCCTGAACACCCAGATGCCGGAAAAGAAAGCACAATAGAAGCTGTTGATGCAGAGAGAGATACTTCATCGCTCATTCGAGTAGAAAATGTCAATGGATTCCTTACCAGCTTTGCAAAATGCTGTAATCCTATTAAAGGAGAGGATATAGTTGGTTATGTCACTAAAGGACGCGGCATAGCAGTGCATTCATCTAATTGTCCCAATATTGAAAAAATAAAATACAATCCTGATAAATTAGTGCAGGTAACATGGGATTCGGCAGATAATTCAAGCCAAATAACCTATCTTCTGATCAGCACGGAAGATAATGTTGGTATGCTGGCAGCAATTACCGATAAAATAGCAAAAACAAATGTGAATATTAAATCATTCAAAGGTGAATCCTCCGAAGATAACACCACGGTTATGAAACTTACGCTTGAAGTAAAAGATATTCATCAGCTTGAAAAAATAATGCAATCCATCAAAGGAATAAAGGGAGTCATATCCGTGCAGCGTGCCTTTAAATAATAACAGTAGTCAGTGGACAGTGGACAGTGGTCAGGGGACAGTGAGCAGTAAACAGAAAAACATACGCGAAGCTACCTTTCCCGTCCCGAAGGGACAAGCGAAAGTAACCCAGGGCTTTAGCCCTGGGAGCGGCGAAGCTACCGCACACCTTAAACCTATGGAACTAAAAGGGAAGAACGTTCTGATAACAGGAAGTGCAACGAGACTGGGTAAGTATATTGCGCTTGCACTTGCCGGCGAAGGTGCCCACATTATTCTGCATTATCACACTTCAAAAGAAAAAGCACATCATACATTGAAGGAGATTAAATCAGCCGGCGGTACCGGCGCTATGTTTAAAGCTGATTTGCGAAAGGTAGTGCAAATTCAATCATTAATAAGCAAAGTCATCGATGATTGTGGTCAATTAGATGTACTCATTAATTCGGCATCGGTATTTTTCTCGACCCCGATTTCAAGCATTACGGAAAGGGACTGGGATACAATTATCGGCACCAATTTACGTGGCGCTTTTTTTTGCAGTCAGTATGCCGGGGTGCATATGACGGAAAAAGGTGGCGGTAAAATAATTAATATAAGTGATATCGGCGGCATAGTTCCATGGAAAAATTATGCACCATACTGTATTGCAAAAGCTGGCATCATAGCTATGACAAAAGCCATGGCAAAAGAATTTGCACCGTCAATTACGGTCAATGCTATTGCCCCGGGAAATATATTGCCGCCTGATACCTCCTCGCAGGATGAAATTAATCAGCTTGCTTCAAAAACGCTTCTTAAAAGAATGGGACAACCTAAGGACATTGCTGAATGTATTAAATATCTATTGAAGACGGATTTTGTAACCGGCAGTATATTTGTTATTGATGGTGGGCAACTTCTTGCTCCTTTGTCATTATGAGTCCCTCGCCAGCGGGACGTAATAATCCGCAGCGCTGTCTTTGCGAGCACACCGAAGGTGTGCGAAGCAATCCCTGACGTTTATGCTTCTATTATTCCATCAGGGATTGCCACGCATTGCTTCGCAATGCTCGCAAAGACTCCGTTAGGGATTGTTACGTTTGCCTCCGGCAAACTCACAATGACGACGACTCCAGTATTGTTACGTTTGCCTCCGGCAAACTCACAATGATAAGTCCGTTCGGGATTGCCTAAGTAGGGGCAGACGCATGGGTCTGCCCCTACAGCAGAACTCGCAAAGGATACTATCCCGATTTTAGCAATAATTGATTCGTTTTTGACCGTGTCTCGCCTATATTGGTTACATAAATTGCCGGCTTATCTTTTACCGGGCATTTATTTTCACATATCCCGCATCCCCAGCATAATTTTGCATCCACATATGGTAATTGCACTTCTATTTCTTTTCCATTCCTGTCTGTAATCACCGTTTTCTCAAGGATTACAGCTTTCGGTGAGGTCGGACAATGCTCTTCACACACTATGCAGGGTGTTTTAAATGCCCATGGTAAACAACGTCCCCTGTCTATTGCCGCTAGTCCTATCTTAACAAAAGCACCACCACCTGTCCCCAGTTTTTCCTGCTCCGTTAATTCTTGTATAGCTCCCGTCGGACAGGTATACCCACATAGTATGCAGGTATTTTCACAATAACCAATGCGCGCAATGAGCAATGGTGTCCAAAGTCCTTCTATCCCACCTTCAAATAAGGCCGGATGTAATGCATTGGTGGGACATATCTTCATACAATTACCACATTTAATACATCTCTTTAAAAAATCTTTCTCATCAACTGAACCGGGGGGGCGTATTAGATAAGGATTGTAATTTTTATCAAATGAATCACTGGCTCTTGACAAGGGCAGAAATATTGCCCCTGCCCCTACCGAAAGCATCACGGTTCGCCGTTTCAAATCAATGCTGTTCTGTACGGATTCCTTCTTCGGAAAGAATTTCAACTTCAATACTCCCTCAGGACATCCATCCCAACAATTTAAACACATCATGCATTCTGACATAACCCATTTTGTTTTTCCCTGGGGATTTGCAGCTCCCTGGCAATCCAGCAAACAGATATTGCAATCGGTGCATTTTTCATCCTTCTTCTCAATTCCAAAAATGCTTAAACGCGAGAAATAACCTAAAAGTGCTCCCAGCGGACAAAGATAGCGACACCAGAATCTCGGAACCTTCCGGTTTACATATATCAACAAAATAAAAATAATCCCTATCAGCCAGCCATAATGATAAAACAATGCAATGCCCGGAAAAACAAATTTATTCAATGCGAAACTGCCATAGTCACCTAAAATAAAGAGATACGGTATTTTAGATGCATAAATGAAATTCATGGTACTGTTCCAGATAAATGATAATGCCGGCAGTACTGAAGTTGCAAGCGAACGCCACAGCAATGAAATAGGATCAAGAAGTCCAATTTGCAAACTCCCGAATGCCGATAAAACAAGAAATCCAATTAAGAGATAATATTTTAAAGTTTGCCATCGTGCTAATTTATTGATTTCGACCCTTTTTAGCGGGCGAAGATATGGCTTTATAGTTCCGGCAATATGATGCAGA
>MFGW01000022.1:16400-17057 GCA_001780385.1 Candidatus Fischerbacteria bacterium RBG_13_37_8
ACAAAAAATTCTTCCCATGATCATCGTAAGTGCGATAATAATAAGCGACCAGATTAATCCTTTGTAGATGCTCCAGGTCGATAACAAAGAAGAAACCGCAATCAATGGATCCAGGTCAAAAAAAAATTTAATGGGAGCTGTTGGTTTGATAGAAGCTTCCGGCGTTGCTTGAAAATCTCCACGGTACACCGTGTTGAGAAACAGATAAAGAAAAAGAATGAAAAAAAATGCCTGTGTCAAACGCCGCACGTGAATGATCATCGAAACAGAACACCATTTTTTCATTAATGATTTTATCAATTGCATACTTATACCTACTGCAAAGAATTAAAAGGTAATATTTTTTGAATTAAATAGCAACACCTGACCAAAGATATTTAGAAAGGCACAAAGACACGGATTGTAGGGACGGACCCATGTGTCCGCCCTCTAAAGCAGTCTGTGCCTTTATGCATTATCATTACAATGTGAATCCAAATCCATTTACAAGAAATTTTGACATTTGTTCTCTGACGACATTAATGCCTGGGCAATAGAGCAAGGGTGATGTTTGACAACCGGAGACCACACCGGCATTGTAAACACCTTCAATAAATGCACAGAAAGGATTGCTTGAAGAAACATCATCAAATATTTCTGCACATGCAGTGGTTGGAC
>MFGW01000022.1:17068-22294 GCA_001780385.1 Candidatus Fischerbacteria bacterium RBG_13_37_8
TGAGCTATCTCCATTCCAAGACATACAAATTTCGCCATCGCATCTCTCGAAGTGGATAACGTTGGACAATAAAGCAGCGGATTACTCTGACACCCTGATACTACACCGCTATTATATAGGGCCTCGATGTCCGCACAAAAGATATTGCTTGCCGGTACATCCTGAAATAGTCCTGTGCAACCGGAAGGCGTGCAAGTGCCGGATGCACTCGTTTCCATTGAACGACAGATAAATTTTGCCATCTGCTGCCGCTGAACATTCAGTTTAGGACAATATTGATCAATTGTGCAACCACTGGTCACTCCAGAATGTAAAAGAGTTTCGATAAACGGATAAAAAATATTTGATGTAGGCGGTGAGACATCGGTAAAACTTTCACCCACATGATACGAAGTATAGGCAAATACATTGGGACCATATCCGTATGCGGTTACTGATTCAGAAAATCCAATATCCCAATGAGCTTGAGGCCGGTTGGCTACAGGTGCTGTAATACTATAGCAATCACTGCACACCGCATCCGAACCAATCGCAATAGTGCCATAATATGCTGCTGCATCAATAATCGTAATCGGATTTGCAGAAGATAGCTCTCCCACAACATTCAACGCTTCCGCCGTTCCTGTATTTTCAACATGTCCCAACACATCAATTATTTCATCCGGTTCTATAATACCATTCGGATAAGTTGCGCCAGAATCATCTATCTGTGCCTTCTCGAATGCCTGTAATTGGATACTGCCAATGCTGCATTCCCAACTCGCTGCATCTATCACAATATCATCAATATAAAATCCCTGGTAATCATTATACAGCGAATCAATCGTATCAAAACTAAACCGTAATTTGACATTGAAAAAGCCTGCTGCATTAGAAATATCTATTGTTGAAACTGCATGCCAAACGCCTGTTCCGTCAAGCAAATCAATGGTATTATCCGTAATAGTTGTCCACGTACTTCCATTATTAGTCGAAAGCTCAACTTTTGCTATATCACTCCAGGGCGCAAAACCTTCTGTCTCCACATAATAATTAAAATCCAGTTGAGCTACATCAAAATTGTCAAGATTGATAGATTTTGAGACTGCATTCCCGCACTCATGCAAACCGGTATTATAGTTGCACGTTGCATTATTTCCAAAAAAGAGAGTTGTGGGGGTAGAATGCCCGGTAGATGATGATTCACATGCGGTGGATGAATGCCATTGTATTCCGCCGGAACAATTATTCGTAATTGTCCAATCCAAAATGCCCGCTTCAAAATCCTCAGTATATACTGTTGTAATAGTACTCAATGCACCCGTCTGCACAGTAAACGGTAGTGAAAAAGTACCACTGGCTGAAGTTATTTCAAGTATGAAATTAATTACAGTACCACATGCAACTGATGAATTAACATGAAAAACAAATGCTGATTCATTATCCGCACCTTGTCCCGGATCAAGGTCAGGATATGCAGAGCTATTTTCATAAATAGTCACTCCTGCCGTGCTTGTCGTAAGTACTGATGAATTAGAAGTAGCAACCGCAGTACCTACATTCACCACGGTTACATACAATGTCAATGTTTCTCCCGGTTCGGCAACACCATCCTCATCACCACTCCCAACTGCAGTAGTCATATAATCAAGGATTACTCCCGGTCCATCAATTGCAAACATCGCATAATATACATCTGGGTCATTACGTGGACCCGTGTGTGGTGGATTATTCTCAATTCTCCGGTTATCTCCGAAGGCTACATGCCAATCCGAAGCATCGCTTACTGCAAAATTATAGTCGCCCATGTAACACGTTGGCGTGATATCAAAATTTACCACCGGCGGGAAAGCTACTGTACTCACCGGGAAATTATTCGACCAGCTTGCTCCGGAATCCTTCGATAACGCACCCCAGATCCGAATTAATGAATTATCACTATCTTCCCTCCGGTCATACCATCCAGCAAAAATAGTTCCATCCATTGCAACATGCATGAATGGCATAAAATTATCATGTAAAGTAGTATCATCATTCAATCTCACCGCAGTTGTCCAATTCACACCCCCGTCAGTAGATTGCATGAAAAAGATATCCGCATCATCCCCAACATTGTTATCACCATCCGGGTCGGCATTATACACTGCATATACATGATCACTGTCAATGGGATCAATACCAATAAAAGGATAATCCTTTACTTTTATATCTCCATTAAGCGCATTGCTTCCGCAGTTAGCAGTAGCTCCTATATCTCCTATACGTGTTATAACATCCACGACATTTACAGCAGACCAGGTTGCACCGCAATCCGTGGAACGTGTTATTTCAATACCGGGTAATCCAGATATACAACCAAAATCTTCCCATGCTACATAAATTGTCCCATCGGCTGCAACACGAGGTATCGCCCCGGTATCACAATTAGTATGCTCGGTAATAACAACCGGCATCAACCATGTTGCACCAGAATCCGTGGAACGCATAAAATTAATCCCGCCAGAATTAAAATCCGTCGCTGCAAGATACACACTGCCATCGCATGCCGTACCGCTATTATCAACCCATATGAATGGCTTATCCCACGTTCCACCCGTTGGTACCGCATTCACCAACTGAGGCCATGTCAAACCTCCATCAGGTGAACGCGCTACAAGTATCTTCTCCATGTCGCATGAAGTACCACTACACATTATGCCGGAAAAATACATATCACCGCTCGTTTCGTGAATTGCCAATGATGGATTACTCAAGAGCCAATTCCCAGCCGGAACTGCAAATTCTCCTTTATCCTCCCATGTAGCTCCATTATCCGTCGATACCGACCATCCTATCATGCTGTCACCCGTTGGTACATATGAAAAATTACCACTGTCCTTATACACAATTGCAATCGTACCATTTTGTGAATCTACTGCTATCGAAGTTTCACTCTGCGTCGTTTGATCCATCAATATATCAAGAGATGGATCATTCACTATTACATCAGTTATTAATCCGGTAATACCTGGTTGAGGATTTCTTACTTCATGCTGTGCTATTTTCCTCCCGGGATTGCAAATATAATGCAGGGCAAATTCTGCACCACTGGACAACATATGTCGTCGCGGATCGTTAAGTAAATTGCAGGCACGATGCTGCTGTTCGGTTCCTGCTTTATTAATTAAAGCCGTATTCTCTCCAGCGTTGCCTGAATGATTATACAGATTTCTCCCCTTTTGTTCTGCAAATGTAGTACCTTGAAAAAATACAGTCATAAAACAAAATATGGCTATGATACTCACTACAATACTCAAAAGAACTAATCTGTTTAAATAATTCATGATATGTTCATACATAATAAGCCTCCTTCCTGCCTATATTATTTTATATTACTTTACTCCCCAAAAAAAATCAAGAAAGAGGGGGACAGGCATTTACAAATTTACAAAAAATGTAAACGCCTGTCCCCCTCAATCAACTAAATGATATTAACTGCCGGAATTCATCCTTCAACGGTAAAGAAAAATCCATCCAGCTTCCATTATGCGGATGAAAAAAACCGAGATAGTATGCTTGAAGACAGAATAGATTCATTCGCTTAATGCTTTCTCTTAAAGCAGCTGATTTGATCCTGGTCCAGTTGCAGCCGGCATACGTTTCATCACCAACTACAGGATGATGCAGTAAGGCTAAATGAACTCTTATTTGATGTGTGCGTCCTGTCTTGATTTCTACATCAAGCAATGAAAAATATGTGGTGCTTTCAACCAATGTATATTTTGTATAAGCAGTACGCGGTTTGCGTGTATGCATGGATATTTTTGTTCGATCACGTTTATCACGACCTATGGCGGTTGTAATAACTTCAGATAATTTTTGAGGAATTCCCCATACAATTGCATAATATTTTTTCTGTACTTTCCTGCTGGCAAATTGCTCGGCAAGTCTTAAATATGAATCCTGATTTCGCGCTATTACCATTAATCCGGTTGTTTCTTTATCTAATCGATGAACAATGCCTGGTCGCAACGGATTACCGACATAATAAATCTCGGGAAAATAATGAAGCAATGCATTTACTAAAGTGTTACCGATATTACCGGCGCCGGGATGAACGACTAAACCACTCTGCTTGTTGATTACTATTACATGCTTGTCCTGATGAATAATCTCCAGCGGATGCTCCCAGGATGCTAAACGCACTTCCCCGCTCGGCTCCGGTATTACTCCGGTTATTATGTCAGCATGCTTTAATAAATAATTAGGTTTTTTTTCTGCATTATTTACCTGGATATATTTATCCTTGATAAGATTTTGTATCTGTGCACGGCTCATCGTTTTTAAATTCTCATGCACAAATATATCGAGGCGTATCCTTTCCGTACCACGGTATGTCATTTCCCACATCTTACCATTTCTGCGCATGTTGTATCCTTGGTGGAGGGGGACAGGCATTTACACGTTTACAAAAATGTAAACACCTGTCCCCCTCCACACATTAATCAACAAATTGGTCGGCAAAATATTTTGCCGTTAATTCCATTCCTGTTGCTTCTTTAATTAGTGCATCCCATCGCATTGAAGCGCCCGGAGCAAATACTTTTTCCTTCATGTAGTCTCCGGCTTCTTTCTTCCCTATATAAGTAGCACATTGTAAACAGTTCTCTTTCAGTATCGACTTTACTATATGCGTGTGAATTTGTGATGCTATTAATTCTCCAATCTGGTAATTATGATAATAAACCGGCGAACTGGAAAAATGTATTTTGGCCGCATAATCAGGCTTGTCACGTCCCTCCGGTGGAGTTACCAGTTGATATTGTTTGACAAGGCTCCACCAAAGTTTATTGAGATTTTGTTCCGGATTACGGTACAATTCCCGCTCAAATCTGAACATGACCTGCGACCAGCGACTGAAGACAAGTTCCTGAGCCTGAAGCATTTTATACGCATTATCCTTTACTTTTTCACGTTCCTCGGTTGGCAGATTAAGCATCTGCTGCATCCAGTAAGCATTTTTTGAAAATCTTCCAAACATCTGTGCTATTGCTTCTGTTGTCGAAGGATGCGCAGCGTCCCTTAATACATACGGAACCTTCGGATCTATATATTTATCATACACCGCATGCCCCAGTTCATGAAGCAATGTATCAGTCCAGTACATATTATTCTCAAGATTAGTTAATATGCGAACATCTCCTTCTCTATCTATGCTGGTAGAAAAAGCATGCGGATTCTTTCCCTCTTTTTCATACAGATCACTTC
>MFGW01000022.1:22342-30234 GCA_001780385.1 Candidatus Fischerbacteria bacterium RBG_13_37_8
TTACGATATCAAGAATATTTACCTGCGCAAGATATTTATCAAAATCCACTTCATAAATCTGCGGCGCTTCCTGGAAAAATGAATCATTATAATGCCATGGCATCATTTCTTCAGACTTGATTCCATATCTTTTTGACAGAACATCATCGATCTCCTTTTTTAATGCCGCAAAACGCTTCGCTGTAAGTTTATCCAATTCATCAAATAATTTTAATAAATACTCCTCATCCTGTTCGCCAAGATATAATGACATAGAATAATAATTCGAGAAACCTAATAATCGTGCTGCTTTATTCCTTAATTCTACCAATTCCTTTAACTTTTTTTCCACAGCCGGACCTACTTCTTTCTGCGCTTCCCAGTATAATTTTCGCTCATTTGAATCTGCTGATTCCCGTAATATTTTCTCTATTTCATTCATGGTAACCTGCTTGCCATTCACGGTGCCACGAAATGTATTAAAGATCATTTCAATTTCATTGCTTTTATCAATAATTTCTTTCAACAATTCATCTGGAATCTGGTTTCCAAGATACCCTAAATAAAGCACATCAACCTGCCGCTTGATTAGCTTATCATTAATTTTATTTGACTCTTTCCATTCCTTTAATTTCTTAAAATCTGCTTTGTTAGTATAAATTTTCTCTAATTGAAACTGATAATCTGCGCTTTTTTCAAATGCCTCTTCTTTGCCTGTTATTGAGGCATCCCAATATGCAAGAGAATATTGCTTGTATAATGGTTTAATTATTTTTACATGTTCTTCAATGAACGATTTTGCTTCCATTTCACTATCCTTTTTTATTTTCTTCGTTTCACCTTGTATTACAAAGGGAAAAAGAAAAACAATTGATATTATGATGATTAAGAGTGTTTTAGTTGTAATTTGCATAGTGTAAAATCTCCTTAATTAGGATTTGAGGATTCAAGGGGTCAAGGATTCAAGTGCTCGCAAAGAATAACGGCCCTTTCTCTTAATGACGCAAAACTACCTCATTACGTTTTATTAAGTATAAAGTGTTTTCCAATAATTTTCAATTACCTCTACCTTAACCTCTTCATTAACCTTAATAGGTGACTGTCTCCTATTTATTTGCTAAAATATTCATGAGGACATATTACAAATGCCTGCTAATTTAACACCTGAATATTTAAAAGCTGAAGGGCAATTCCGGCAAGCGAAATCTCCAGAAGATAAACTGGAAGCCCTTCGCGCTATGCTGGCTGCTATCCCTAAACATAAAGGCACGGAAAAAATGCAGGCTGATATTAAAAAGAAAATCAGCCAGACCAACAAGGAACTCCAGAAGAAAAAGGGGAAAAAAACAGGTACTTCCTATATTATTAAGCGTGAAGGAGCAGGACAAATATGCCTCGTGGGAATTTCAAACACCGGTAAATCCACTCTCCTCGCTACTCTTACAAATGCTAATCCGGAAATTTCAGAAGTACCTTATACGACAAAAATACCTTACCCAGGTATGCTGCTTTATCAAAATATACAGATTCAAATTATTGACCTGCCTTCCATTAATCCTTATTACCGCCTTTACTGGATATATGAAATTATTAAAAAAGCTGACATAGTTCTCCTTGTTATAGATGTGAGCAGGGATGATATTATTGAACAAATCAGTACGATAAAAGAAGATCTGAAAAAATCTCACATAGAACTCATCCCGGCTTCACGCACCGTAGCTCCTGAAGATTTATATTCAAAAAGAACCATACTTCTGGCAAATAAAATGGACCTCGCATCCTCGAAAGATAACCTGCCCGTATTGCTCGAATTGTATCAGCATGAATTCTTAATCATTCCTGTCAGTCCACTGGAGAAAAAAAATATTGATGCTTTAGAATTTACTATCTTCGAATATCTCGATATCGTCAGGGTGTATTCCAAACCGCCCGGCAAACCGCCTGATCATAATCAACCATTCATTTTTTCAAAAGGATCCACACTCCTGGATATGGCTGAAGCAATTCATAAAGATGTTAAAGAAAAATTGAAATATGCACGTCTTTGGAAAAAAACAGGAATAACCGGTTTAAGAATCCCAAAAGAGTACGTCCTGGAAGACGAAGATATTATTGAAATACATGCTTAAATTGCTTTCAGCCATGCCTCAATTACCTGGTTAAATTGCGAGGGATTTTCCATCATCATCATGTGCCCGGCATTTTCTATGATAGCAAACTGCGAATTGCATATTTGTTGCTGTAAATACTGTGAATATTTCAATGGAGTCATTTGATCCTGTGCTGCGCCAATAATTAATGCAGGAAGTGAGATTCTATTAACTTCATTCAGTACATCAAAGTTATCACATGCAACAAAATCATTATAGAAAATAGTGGCTGGTGTGTTCATTATCATTTCTATTGCTTTATCAAGCAATTCAGGCTGGACATTCTCCGCAAAAGAATATTTACAGAACAAGCTGGCACTTTCTTCATTTATATTTTTAAATTTCTCCAGAAAAAGGGGACTGACACGAAGTTTAGCTCCTGTCCCTACCAGGATAATACCTTTCAGATGCGGGATTGGATCAAGTGCAACCGTTTGAACAATTGCACCGCCCATGGAATGTCCTACTAAAATACTTTGTTTTAATCCAAGAACAGTAAGAAATTGTTTCACAAAATGAGCATATTCTTCAATTGTTACCGAACCGGTTCCTTTAGAAAAACCATGACCGGGTAAATCCAAAGAATAAATACCATATTCTTTTCTGAAATATTCAGCCTGGTATACCCAAACACGGTGATCTCCACCTGCACCATGTATAAATATAATTTGTGTCCTGTTTTCTTCCTTCCATGATTTACGGTTTGTCGCATAATAAATTTTTTCTTCATCGATAGTAACATATGCCATAACACTTACTCCTTAAACGGTGGACAGGGATTAGTGGTCAGTGCATTCTTTGCGAAGCAAAGTGTGGCAATCCCAAACGGATTGTCATTATGAGTCCCGCATCAGCGGGACGTAATAATCCGTAACGGAATAAGGATTATATCCCGTTAGGGATTGTTACGTTTGCCTCCGGCAAACTCACAATGACAACGAATTGGGATTGTCACGCCCGTCTCCGGCAAGTTTGCACGCAAGGGTATAAACCTGGCCCAGTGAAATACAACCATCATTTGGCGGTACCTGTTGATGACAATATACCATGAAGCCAGCACTTTCTAATTCATCCACCGTTTTCGACAACAGGTATTTATTTTGAAAACAGCCCCCGCTGAGCACTGCATTATTTATTCCATAGCGCGTTCTTAAACAAACACAAATATTCTTTATTATTTCCACAATCGTATTATGAAACAACAAGGCAATTATGCTCTTATCTTTTTTCTGCACAATATCATTTATTATATCAGCAAAAAGACTTTTCAGAGAAACAACAAGACAAGCCCCATCAACTATCTCAAAAGCATAATGACTATTATCATTATCTTCTAAAGCTTTGTGCCTTTGATGCCGGACGCATGGGTCCGCCCCTACTATTTGTGCCTTTGAGCGTGGACTCATGGGTCCGTCCCTACACTCTATGTCTTTGTGCCTCAACAGCATTTCCAATTCCATTGGTGCCTGTCCCTCATATTTATTGAAATACCTGATTCCGAGCAATGAAGAGACTGCATCAAACAACCTGCCGCACCCGCATGTTTGCGGGCAATTAATGCGATTTTCTATCAGACTGAATATATTACGTATTTTTTTTGAACCTATGTATTCAATTAATTCCAGGGGATACTGGAGCCAATCACTTCCAAAATATTTATACAAATATGCGACTGCCATCCGGTAAGGTTCGTAAGCAGCAACCTCTCCTCCGGGCATCGGTGCATAATCAAGATGAGCGGCGCGCAGAAACAGTCCCGGTTTTCCAATAAAAAATTCACTTCCCCATATAGTGCTATCCCGTCCGTATCCCGTGCCATCAAACGAAACTCCTATCACATTTTCAAACAGGTGATGCTCTGCCATGCACGCAGCAACATGCGCTTCATGATGCTGTACACTCATGCAAGGTAACGACTGTTCAACCGCCCATTGCGATGATAAATAACCAGGATGCATATCGTGTACAATTATTTCCGGACTGGCTGCAAATACATCTGTCAGGTGCCGTATTGTTTCTAAAAAAAACTTGTAGTTTTCAAATGTTTCTAAATCTCCAATATGCTGACTCACGAATGCCTTATCTTCCTTCCCAAGACACACCGTGTTCTTCAGATGTGCACCGGTTGCTATGACATCCGGCACACGGAACGGCAGCATAACAGGCTCCGGTGCATATCCCCGCGATCTTCTTATTACTAATGGTAATTCCTTCACTATCGAAATCACAGAATCATCACACCTTTGGTATATCTTCCGGTTATGCATGAGATAATACTCTGCAATGCCATCCAATCTCCTCAATGTTTCATCATTATCTTTACAAATAGGTTCCTCTGATATATTCGCACTCGTCATAACCAATGCCGGGTAATTGCCTTCCATTATTAAATAATGCAATGGTGTGTAGGGTAGAAAAATGCCCAGGTACTTATTATGAGGCGCAACGGCAGGTGATAATGGCATATCATCCTTTTTTTCTATCAGCACAATGGGACGCTGTGGCATAAGCAAAAAATGTCTGTTCGTTTCATTTAGTTTGCATAATTGTTCAGCAATTTCAATATCTTTTACCATCACGGCAAGCGGTTTCTCCTCGCGTCGTTTCTTTTCCCGCAGTCTTTCTATGGCATTATTATTCGAGGCATCTACTGCCAGGTGAAACCCGCCGAGTCCCTTGATTGCGACTATGGCGCCTGCTTCAAGCAATTCTTTTACTGCTGAGATTGCATGCTTTGTTTCTAACACTTTTCCACTGCTATCAAGAAGTTTCACATGCGGACCACATTTAAAGCATGCATCCGGTTGTGCATGAAATCTTCTGTCAAGCGGGTCTGTATACTCACTGCTGCAGTCGGGGCACATTACAAAATCATGCATGGTAGTATTCTTGCGGTCGTACGGTAATTGCTGAATAATTGAATAGCGCGGACCGCAATTCGTGCAATTAATAAATGGATACTGGTACCGGCGGTCTGAAGGATTACAAAGTTCTCGCAGACAATCACTGCAAATACTGATGTCAGGTGACACAAGCGTAATATCGCCCTCTTCTTTCACGCTTTCCAATATTTTGAATGATGAATACCCGTATGGTTCCTTTCTACTATACGTAAGAGAAATAATTTTTGAAAGGGGCGGAATATTCCCTTCCTGCAATTGCTTGAGAAAGGAATCCGCCGAATCACTCTTTCCCTCTATGTCAATCAATACTCCTTTTGTCGTATTGATGACATACCCATGCAAGTTATAAAAGCTCGCTAGTCTGTAAATATGCGGTCTGAATCCTACACCCTGCACTATTCCATTAATAATTATTTCATACCTGGTAGTTTGTTTATTCATTGTATTAAAATAGGATTCAAGGGGTCAAGGATTCGCGGATTCAAGTGCCTCTGTGCCTTTGAGGGCGGACACATGGGTCCGCCCCTACACTTTGTGCTTCCGTGCCTTTTTCATGTTTATATTGCTGCGTACCCATTGAAATAATTCATCAAAACCTTCACCGGTAACACACGATGTCTCAATGACTTTCAATTGTGCATTTACGGCAAGGGCATAATCAATCGCTTTCTTTTTATCAAACTTAAGATGAGGTAATAAATCTACTTTATGCAATAGCATTAATGTTGCTTTATTAAAAATTGCAGGATACTTGATTGGCTTATCCTCTCCTTCGGTAACACTCAACACTACTATCTTATCATCTTCCCCCAGGTCATATGCCGCCGGACATACAAGATTTCCTACATTTTCAATAATCAGCATATCCAGCCGCTCTAAATCAATACTCTCTACATTTTTACCAATCATTTGAGCATTAAGATGACATGCTCCTCCTGTAATTATTTGTCTGGCATCATAACCAGCATCCTGTATCCTGCGTGCATCATTCTCAGTCTGCACATCGCCTATTAATACATAAGCTGTGATATCCGGTGATAACTTATAGAGAAACTTTTCCAATATAGATGTTTTTCCAGCACCGGGCGAACTGATTATATTGATCACATATAAATTCTTTTCCTTAAATAAATCCCTGTTCTGATTTGCAATCTTGTCATTCTCAGATAAAACTTTTTCCTCTAATTTTATTTTCATTCAACCTCCAAACTCACAAAATCTAATTCGTCTCCTGAAATAAGCGTGGAACTGTTCATTTGACATCCTGGACATAACAGCAAATGCACGTCCGGATTATATTCCGTCCCGCAATTGTTGCATTTCACTATCCATTCCTTTTCCTCTATTATTAATTGGCTCTCTTTGAATTCATCCATTCCTTCTATTAATATATTGTAACAAAAATGTAGATTCTCCTGCTCGACTCCTGATAATGCTCCAATTTTAATGTATATCTTAATTATTTTGCTGGCTTGATATTCTTCCCGCAATTCACTAGCTTTATCAATTATTCTCTTCGCTATTGATAATTCATGCATAACTTTTCCTTTAGAGGTATCCGCAACGGTTTGTCATTATGAGTCCCGCCGGCGCGGGACTCATAATGACCATTCTTATAATCATAGCAACTATTGTCCATAATAAAAATACGCCGCACAGCTTCCTTCTGAAGAAACCATGCAAGGACCTACGGGATTTACGGGTGTGCAAACCGTTTTATAAAGCGGACATTCAGGCGACTCTATGAGGCCTCTTAATACTTCGGCACATTTGCAAGCAGGATTGGACCGTACAGGTTTTATGCTTACCGAACATTGTTTTCCCGCATCGTATGTTTCGAATTCTTTCTTTATGTTCAAACCACTTGCCGGCAATACTCCCAATCCTCTCCATGCTGAATCCTGCACCTCGAAAACGTGATTCATTATTTCTTTCGCTTTTATATTGCCTTTAGCCGTTACGCTTCTTGTATATTCATTATCTACTTTAGCAATGTTATTGATAATTAAATGCAGCAGCATCTCAATGCTGAGCAGGAGATCAAGCGGTTCAAATCCGGATATAGCGACCGGTATGCTATAATCTCGAGGAATGAAATCCCATGCTTCACGTCCAATGATGGTCGATACATGTCCCGGACCCACTATCCCATTTATTTTTATTTCACCCATTTCAAGAATAGCACGAGCTGCCGGTGGCGTAAGTTTTAAAGCAGAGCTTACCAAAAAATTTTTAATATTGAAACGCTGTGCTGCAAGAATAGTTGCAGCAACCGCAGGAGCACTTGTTTCAAATCCGACCGCAAAAAAAATCACTCGTTTATCAGGATGTGTCTCCGCTGTTTTTAATGCATCAAGCGGTGAATATACAAATCGTATATCTGCACCTTCAGCTTTTAAAAATGAAAGACTCTTATAACTGCCAGGCACACGAAGCATATCCCCATAAGTAACAAGTATCGTATTTTCCTGGACTGCATACTCCATTGCCCTGTCCAGTTCAGTATTATCAGTTACACATACAGGACAACCCGGACCAGAAAGCATCCGAACTCCATCCGGAAGTACCTGTCTGATACCATATTTTAAAATTGCAACGGTATGCCCTCCGCAAAATTCCATCAAAGATATATTTTCGCATCTATAGGCATTCATTCTCTCTATTACCTGGCGTAATTTATCGGGATGTCTGAATTCATCAATATATTTCATGATGTTATATTCCTAATCTCCATCCGGTTCTTCGACATATTGGGCAAGCTCTGCAAACAGGTCAAGTGTCTTCTGCGCTTCTTCTTCATTCATGACTTGAATTGCAAATCCTACATGGAGAATAACATAATCACCTACTTTGGCTTCTG
>MFGW01000022.1:30303-38246 GCA_001780385.1 Candidatus Fischerbacteria bacterium RBG_13_37_8
CTATTACCTTAACAGGTATTGCTAAGCACATTCTTTTCTCCTATGATTATCTCAACATATCCTCGGTAATTGATCTTCAAGCATCATTTCAACTATGCGTGTTGCACCAATTACTGTTTTCATTAATACCTTGCGTTCCCTGCCTTTCTCTATTTGTCCTATTATGCGTGCTTCTTTACCAAGCGGATTTCTTTTCATTATCTCAAGCGCTTTTTCCGTATCTGAACCAGCTACTACTGCTACCATTTTTCCTTCATTCGCAAGATAAAGTGGATCAAAGCCAATAAATTCACAAATCGATTTCACCTCTTCACGCACTGGTATCACTTCTTCTTCTATTACTATTGAATACGGCAAATGCTCTCCTAACTCAGTCAGTACTGTTGCAAGTCCTCCACGTGTCGGATCTCGCATGAATTTAATTTTCACCCCGGCTTCCAATAATTCCTTGACCATGCTCTGCAAACCTGCACAATCACTCTCTACCCGGGATTCAAATTCAATTATGCCCCGTGCACAAATTATCGCTGCACCATGATCTCCTATATATCCATTTACTAATACCTTATCACCAGGACAAATCCCTGCAATATCTACTGCAAAATCATTTATCAGGTGCCCTACACCAGACGTGTTGATATAAATTCCATCTCCTTTTCCCTTATCAACTACTTTCGTATCCCCCGTCACTATCTTCACATTGCATAATCGCGCAGCATCAGCTATAGATTGCAATATTTTCTCAAAATCACCCATGAGAAACCCTTCCTCTATTATCAATCCCAATGAAAGATACAACGGTACCGCTCCAAGCATTACCAGGTCATTAACCGTGCCATTTATCGCCAGTTTTCCTATATCACCACCCGGAAAAAAAAGAGGCTTTACCGTGTATGAATCAGTTGTAAATACTACCTTTGAATCAGGCATCACCAAAACAGCAGAGTCTAGAAATTTATCCAGAATATCATTGGTAAGATATTTCTTTATCGTTTTATGAATAAGTTCATTCGTAAGTCTTCCGCCACTGCCATGACCTAACCTGATTATCTCTTTTACCGCTTCTTCCATAATATCCTTATTATTATATTATTCATGAAATGTATTCTAATATAACATTCCACAAAAATAAGTCAAGGCGCCTGTTTGCATTCCCCATTCCTCAGTCCCTATTCCCCAGTCCCTATTCCCCCAGTCCCTATTCCCTAGTCCCTATTCCCCATTCCCTATTCCCCAGTCCCTATTCCCCAGTCCCTATTCCCCCAGTCCCTATTCCCCCAGTCCCTATTCCCCTCTTATTTGCTATGCACCTTAAAAAGTGCTATAATTCCCTTCGCTGAGTGAACTATGAATGTGAAAATAAAATATAATCCAACTGCAGTTGACGTGGTTGATATTGTCAAACAGGTCAAACAACAGATCCAGGATAAACAACAGGAAACTAAAAATGATGATAAACTGAAATTACTCATCTCTGAAAAATTTAAAGAAAAAGTAAATTCTCTTGCTTTTCCTCAAGATGTGAAAGATGACCTGTTGAAAACAAATTTCAACATGGTATTTTCAACTGATTCACTTACCTCATCTGAACGACCAGTGATAGGTACTATTCTTAAAATAACACGAACAATATTCAAACCTTTTCTGAAATTATTCATCAATATTGACCCGCTCCTGCATCATCTTCACCGGCAATCATATCTATTAATGCTTTATAAAGAGGTTCTTATTGACCTTTCCTTCGAAATTGAAAAAATTCAATCGAGATCTCCGAAGAAATTAAACCAGCCGCCAAAAATAAGAAGATTTATGAGACCGCCGCATCCAAAGAAGGACGGGGATAGAAAACCACCGCAATAATTCCTCATGCAAGAAAAACAGGATATTCAAATTCATACTCTTGATAATGGAATCATAGTAATTACCGAACGTATGGAGCATATCTATTCCCTATCAATAGGATTGTGGCTGAAAGAAGGCTCCCGCGATGAAGATAAAAAATTATTAGGTATTTCTCATTTCACCGAACACATGTTTTTCAAAGGTACCATCAATAAAACTGCACTCGAAATAGCAAAAATTATTGATTCCCTCGGTGGAAACATAGATGCTTTTACTTCAAAAGAAAATATGTGTTTTTACGGAAGTTTTCTCGAAGAACATTTTCCAATAGCAGCTGAGCTATTTTCAGATCTCATTTCTAATCCGAGATTTGACCCGCTGGAAACAGAAAAAGAAAGAAATGTTATCATCGAAGAAATTAAATCTATTGATGATTCACCTTCAGATTTACTATTTGATCAATTTACAAGATTTTTTTGGGCTCACCATCCACTTGGAGAACCAATATCAGGTGATATCAAAACAATGGCACGCATTACGAATAATGATGTCAGAAACTTTTTTTTACAGAAATTTTACCCTCACAATATGTTGATTACCGTTGCCGGAAGCCTGGACCATGAAGAAATTTACAAACTATCGAATCACTATTTTGGCTCATTCAAAGCCGTGCCCCAACCCAAAGAACCAAGGATTGCACCGGTGAATCATTCTTTTATAAAACACATCAATAAGAGTCAGCTTGAACAAGTACATGTTTGCCTCGGTACTGCAGGGTATCCCGCAAACGACGAAAAACGCTATGCCTATTACCTCCTTAACACAATACTGGGTGGCAGCATGAGCAGCCGCCTTTTTCAAAAAATCAGGGAAGAAGAAGGTATCGTTTATTCCGTGCTCTCCCTCATTAATTCATATCTCGATACAGGTTTTACCGTCGTATACCTTGCGACGAGCAAAGAGAATACAAAAAAAGCATTAAAATTATCCTCGGAAGAAATTATTAAATTAAAAAATGAACCGGTGGATGCTATGGAGCTTGAAAGAGCAAAACAACATATAAAAGGAAATCTGCTCCTGGGCCTTGAAATTTCATCCAATCGGATGGTTAATCTTGCAAAACAACATATTTATTTCGATAAATTTATCTCAACAGAAGAAACCATAGAAAGTATTGAATCAGTAACAGTAGAGGATATCCAGGAAGTAGCAAATGATTTATTTCAAACACGATACTTAGCTCTTGCTATAATCGGTAAGGTAAATAATGTTAAAATAGATATAAATGAAATTAATTGGGATTAACGGGTAAATACAATGCTAATAACGGTACTCGGAAGCGGAAGTTCTGGAAATGCAACAATAGTTTCATCCGGTAAAACTACCATTTTAATCGATGCTGGTTTCTCAGCAAAAACAATTCAAAAAAGACTCCAGCAGATACATTTTCCCCTGTCTCAGATTAATGCCATTATCATTTCTCATGAACATTATGACCACAGCAAGGGATGGAAATCATGTGCAAAATGTTTTGACGCACCTGTTTACATGACCGAAGGTGCCAGTCAATTACTTCAATCGGAAGGCAAAAAAAACAGTGTGACCATTTTTCAAACAGGACGTCAATTTCAAATTGGTGATTTCACTATCTGTCCCTTCCCTGTTCCACATGATTCGTCAGACCCAACCGCATTTATAATTGAAAATAAGAAATATTCAATCGGCATAGCAACCGACCTCGGTTATTTGCCTAATTTAGTCAAGAATTACTTAAACAAATGCAATATGCTTATTTTAGAATCAAACCATGATCCTGACATGTTAAAAAATGGACCATATCCGTGGCCTCTAAAACAACGGATCATGAGCAGACTTGGACATTTATCAAATGATACGGTAAGAATTTTTATCAGTGAATATATCGATGAAAAATGCTTTTACCTATTCCTTGCACATCTGAGCAGACAAAATAATTCACCTGAATTAGCATTATCAACATCACTTGCGGCACTCGGCAGTAATAAAGTAACAAAACTCCTGACAACACATCAAAGTAATCCGACGGAAATAATTGAATTGTAAAACACTATTTCCCCATTCCCTAGTCCCTATATTTGGACATGCTTGATGTAAAATCAGACACAAAAATGCTTTGAAGAAATTCTAAAACATTTATAACCCAGGGAACAAAATGAATATGGTGTTGTCTAAAGATAAGTAGGAAGATAAGAATGATGAAAAAGGAATTAGCAAACACCCCATTACGAGCAACAAAAAAAGCATTGACATCATTTTTAAATTGGTTTATAATGACCAATCAATCACTATATTTAACCATTGAGGAGGTTTGAACATGGAAGTTAATATCTACGAATTGTGGCAACAAATGGGATCCGTAGCAAAAGGAGTCATGTACGTCTTGTTCTTCATGTCAATCTGGAGTATCTGGGTTGCAATCGACAAATATCTACTGTTCTCACGCGCCAAAAAACAATCTATTAAATTTGCAGAAGCATTCACACAAGAATTGGATAAGCATAGTGTTCAGAAACAAGCGCTCGATTTAACAAGAGAGAAGAGATTTCGTCGCAGTCACGTTGCAAAAATAACGAATGCAGGTCTTCAGGAATATATCCGCATCAGAGATTTAGCAGTGAAAGCAGGAAATCCTGTTCCTGAAGCAAGTGAAGGCGGCGCAATGACTTTATTTGAAAGAATTCAGCATGTAATGGAGCGTTCTGCTATAATGATAGTCAGTGATTTCAAAAAAGGATTAAGTGGTCTAGCAACAATTGGAGCCACGGCTCCCTTTGTCGGATTATTTGGAACTGTTATAGGAATTATTAATGCATTCCAGGCAATCAAAGATAAAGGAGCTGCCGCTCTTGGTGCAGTTTCAGGTGGTATTGCTGAAGCATTGATTGCAACAGCACTTGGATTATTCGTTGCTATCCCGGCAGTGTGGCTCTACAATTATTTTTCCACAAAAGTAGAGCGTATTCAGAATGAGCTGAGCAACGTTTCCTCTGATTTGCTTGATTATCTATTAGGAGTGCAGGAGGCACAGCATGGCGGAAAACGCATTTAAACGTTGGAAAACTACATCATCAAATGTCACATCTGATATAAATGTGACACCCCTTGTGGACTGCGTGCTCGTTCTTCTGATTATTTTTATGGTTATTACACCAATGCTTCAATCAGGAGCAGCGGTGCAATTAGCTGAAACAGATGAACCCGGTGTAGTACCTCGTGAAGAAAAACAAGTGCTCGTTTCATTACAGTATGATCTTGCTATTTGGATTGATCAAGAACGCGTAGCTAATAATTTATACGATAATATGGATGAATTCGATACACGGTTGAAAGATCTCTACGTTGCAGATCCAAATAGAAAATTTGCTATTAAAGCAGATAAAAGACTCCCCTATGGTGACGTGCGAAAATTAATGCGAAGGTTACAGCAGCAAGGATTTATAGATGTTGGTTTAATCGTTGATAGATCAAGAACACAGTAATATGGAGGTGCAATTATGGCAATGCAAGTAGGCGGCTCAAAAAGCGGTCCAATGTCAGATATTAACGTCACGCCATTTATTGATGTATGTCTGGTATTGCTTATCATTTTTATGATAGTAGTTACTATTACCATGGTGCAATTGGGCTACTTATCAAAAATGCCGCAAACAAAAACAGAGCAACAACCACAGCCACAGGCTACTGATGACCAGATAGTAATTCGTATCCTTCCTCCCTGTCGTTTCGGTGAATTAAAAACATGCCAGATCTACGTGAATAAAGATTTTATACATCCCAATAGTTTTCCAGATGAAATAAAGAAAATAATAGCATCTCGCCCCAGGGGACAGATGATATTTTTTACCGCAGAGGATGATGTAAATTTTGAAAATGCAATGAAAATACTTGACATGATTAAAAACGCTGGTGCAGAAAGCGTCGGAGTACTCACGGAACAGGTTGCTGGTGGCGCAGAATAAGATAATAAGTATGAATTTCTTCATGCATAAAAGCTGGCATGAAATTTGTAACATATATTGAAAGAAAGAATACGGCGCAGAAGAAAGCGTCCGATAGATAAATTGCAATAGGTACAGTGGAGAATGATGCAACTCGGAATTATAGAATGAACTTGGAGGTTCACCAATGAAATATAGATTGTTAGCATTGTTGAGCTTGAGTGTGATAGCGGTGTTTTTCATCACAACTTCTGCACAGGCAGAATGGGATAAAGGCGTTCAATGCTTTAAAGCAAAAGATTATAAATGTGCTGAAACTGAATTCAAACAAGTAATTGAACTCAATCCTGAACATTATGCAGGATATTATATGATGGGACTTACTCTCGTAGAAATGCAAAAAATTACTGACGCGGAAAAGAATTTTCTCAGTGCGCTTAAATATGCACCAAAAGATTATGGATCAAATTTTCATCTTGCTTTGATTTATGGCAAGAAAAAAGATTCCGCAAAGGTCATTCAATATACTTCCCAGGCACTTGCAGCAGATAAAATTTCACAAAATGAACGCGGCTTTGCACTGAAATTACGCGCTGAAGCTTATATGAAAAGTCAGAAGTATGATAAAGCTGAAAAAGACCTGTCAGATGCAATGCGCCTCTTACCAATAGATGAAGATCTCGTATATCTTAGTGGTGTTAATGCCTACTCATTAAGAAAATATGACACCGCTTATCAATACCTCAATCAAACATATGGTAAAAAAGGCGGAAATGGCACCCACGCTCTTCTCTTAATGGATTCAGCTAATCAAACACGGAATTATCAAAAAGCACGTGAAATCGGAGAAACTTTCGCTAATAAAGGCACTAAGGACGAAAGCATTTTATCCCAGCTTGCAATCAGTTACCTTGCATTGAATGATTATTCACAAGCTATCGCCACACTTAAAAAACTCCCGGATAAATCGTTCAAATACATGCAGCTCTCACAAGCTTATGTCTCTACCAAGGATTGGATCGCCGCTGAAAAATTACTCCTCGAATGGAAACAAAAAGAACCTAAAAATTCAAAATGCCAAGAATTACTTGGTCATGTTTACATTAACACAAAACGACCCTACGAAGCTCTTGAAGCATTTAAAACAGGACAATCCCTCGCAAACGCTAATGAAAAAGCACGCTTCCAGCCTCTCATCGATAATGCGAAAGAATATATTGAAAAAGTATTAGGCGAAACTGTTAAAGAAGTAAAAGAACATGAACAGAAAGAAAAAGAACGGACAACGAAAGAAGAAGATATTGAAAAAAAAGATACACCCAAGCAAGAAAACAATACTACTGAAAACAAGAAAAAAAGCTGATATGCAAAACAATACATTCCAAAAATCAGCTATCTATAAGAATGATGATGAAAAGAAAACATTTAGTATCAGCACATTAACACAGGGGAGGTAAATACAGATGCAGAAAAAGAATTCTCATCATTGGACATTCCCAACGAGTAAAATGTTGCTGCTTGTCGTTATTGGTCTCATCATCCTGGCAAACACAAGCTGCAAGCAATTTACTGCTCGAGTCATGATACGAAGTGCAGTGGAGTTATATAATAAAGACTCCTACTCTAGAGCTTGTCCCCTTTTTAAAACTGCATTGGATTTAAGACCGGATGATATAAAATTAAAACAATCGCTTGGATATTGTTACATGGCAATGTATCAACCAGATGATTCCAGCGCTGAGAATGAAGAGCTTGTCCAAAAAGCATCTCAAATATTTCTTGATCTGCTGAGTAGCAATCCTGCCAATAAAATGTCAGAAGAAGCACTCATCAGTCTTTATCTCAATTCCAACCATTATAATGAAGCGGTACAATATCTTAATAGGCGACTGGAAAAGAATCCGCAAGATACTCAAACAATAAGAGAAATAGCATCTCTTTACATACGAAAAGATGACCTTGCTACCGCATTTGAATGGTATAAAAAATGGGCAGAGGTACAACCTACAAATCCTCTCCCCTATTACAGCATCTGCTCACATTGCTGGAGGAAAGCGTATTGTGAAGTGAACCGTTGCGAAGATCCTAATCTTTCTATAGAACAACGACAGGCATTCGTTATGG
>MFGW01000022.1:38270-39818 GCA_001780385.1 Candidatus Fischerbacteria bacterium RBG_13_37_8
CATTGGAAATTGATCCGGAACATGCAGAATCACTTGCATATATTAACCTTATCTTCCGTGCTAAAGCAAAATGGGTCGATTACGGTAATCCAAAAGAACAGGAAAAGAGCATTCAAATCGCTAAGGATTATTACGAAAAAGCTAAAGTTATACTTGATAGACGCAAGAAGGAAAAAGAAGCAGCACAACAACCTTCGGCGGCACCAGGTTCACCATAAAATAATTTATTTGGAGGAAAAATCATGCTTACTGATAGCTTGATAGAAAGCAGGCGCATGAAAGTTGACAATAGAAAGCTTGCATTGCTTCCTATTGTGATTGGAATACATGTAGTAGTGCTATTAATATTTGTCGTCTCGTCAATCTGGAACATTTCATATATAGAAGAACCACCCATTAAAGTAACATTATTTACTGCGCCACCTCCTCCTCCTGCTGCAAAACCAAAAACAGTGCAAGAAGAAGCAAGACCGGAGGTGAAAGCAAATGTCGCACCTCAAAATGTTCCTGAATTCAGACCGGATATCAGTCAAGGTTCAGTTGGAGAAGTTGAAGGCGCAGTAGAAGGTGGATTAGACTGGGGTTGGGAAACTGGCGGGACTGCAGATGGCGTTCCAGGCGGAATTCCTGACGGTGTTCCCGTTCCGAAACCTCCAGAAGATGAAGTAGTAAGAATCGGTGTCACGGTTCAAGGTGACGCGCCAGTGGTAATTAAAAGAGTGGAACCTGAATACCCTGAGATTGCTAAAAGAGCCCGCATCGAGGGCATGGTTATTCTTGAAGCTATCATTAATAAAGATGGTACCATAGGCGATGTAAAAGTATTGAGATCCCTTAATCCACTCCTTGATCAGGCAGCAATAAAAGCAGTCAAACAATGGAAATGCACTCCTGGAAAAATTAACGGTAAGCCGGTAAAAGCATATCTTACCTTAACCGTAAATTTCAGGCTGATATAAATTCGAATTTATTCATTTTTTCTTGCAAGCAAGCAGCATAAAAGATATGCTTTAACGCTTATCTCTTGCTTGTGCAATTCTTCTTTTCACCCTTTTCCTTCGAAGGAAAAGGGTGAATATTTTCTGGACTACTGCTTTATTAATAACTTATTTCATAGTATAATAAGCGTATGTCATTGCAAGGTTCGCTTGAACATATACAACTCCATGATGTTATCCAGCTCGTTAGCGTCTCGGGCAAATCAGGCTTATTCCAGCTCAAAAAGGGAAACCAGGAAGGTAAAATTTATCTTAAAAATGGTAATATCGTACATGCTGAAATAGGAGCTATCAAAGGTGAAGAAGCAATCTATACCTTGGCTGTATGGTCCGAAGGCGCTTTTAATTTCGAACCTGATGTTGAATCACCAGAAGTAACTATTAAAAAAAATAATACTAATTTGCTCATGGAAGCCGCACGCAGAATGGATGAATGGAAAATCTTAAGTAAAAAAATTCCATCCACTGCTCATATCCCTGATTTTAAGCCCCAACCTTCTACCAGCAAAGCTCATATTCATTTAAATACCGGTGAATGGCTCTTATTATC
>MFGW01000022.1:39854-41423 GCA_001780385.1 Candidatus Fischerbacteria bacterium RBG_13_37_8
CAAAGAAACTAACCAGAGCGTGTTCGATGTATGCAAAATTCTCTACGGCCTTATTACAAATAATTTGATTCAACTTAACGAACCTCAAGAACCACCTGCCGAAGAAAAAATTCCCCCCGGACAATCACAAGTATCAATCATTGAAGAATTACCTCAGAAAGAAATACACCAGGAACAAACACCTGCCCCTGATAAAGAACATCCCCAAACCGCTAAAGAATTATTTCATGAACTCGATGAAGAATCACTTCATGATAAATTACCCGGTCTGCAAGAAAAAGTTAATAAAATAGCAGAAGAAACAAAACAACAAGGACAACTTACTGATAAAGAAAAAATTCTTATCCTGCTTAATAAAATTAAAACTATCGCTGAACAAATACTCGGCAACCAGGGCAAACCTATCATTCATCAACAATTTGAAAAAGCAAAACACGATATCGAAAGAGGCGTGGGTATGGATGCTATTAAAGATACAATAACTCAAATTGCCAGAGCTTCTACCATACTAAAAGGACCCTCTACTACCGAAATGCTCCTTGAACAAATTAAATATTTAAAAATTGATCAATAAATGCCGTCTCTTTATCTGAATCATTCTCATCCTTTGCTTTACTCTATGATTTCATGAGCTTTTTTAACTATTTAAACGTCTTATTATATTTAAGTCGGAACTCAATAAACTCATCGGTATGTTGGCAAAAGAAATAATTTTCTTGCCAAAAATGCAAGAATCTGACAGTAAAGAGACTATTCCCCCTAGGAGGTAAACCGTGGATTTCTTATCACAAATAGGCGGAACACTGGTAGATTATTTCATCAAAGGCAGTATTGTAATGTGGCCCCTGTTGCTGGCATCTATTCTCGGAGTAGCACTTATTATCGAACGCATCCTCGCCCTGAGAAAAATAAAAATTAATACTGCCGAATTCATCTCAAATCTCCGTTCTCATTTAATGAACAATAAAATCAAGGAAGCTGTTCAATACTGCGATAGTACAAAAAGTCCTGTCGCTGCCGTTATAAAAGCAGCCCTCCTGCGGTTTGGGAGATCCGAAGAAGACATTCAAACCGCTATCGAAGTCGCTGCTGTCCACGAAGTAGGACGACTGGAACGGGGTCTCACCATTCTGGCTACCATCGCTAATATTGCACCTTTGCTCGGATTCCTCGGAACAGTAACAGGCATGATTCGCTCCTTCGATGCCCTTGCAAAAGCAGGACTGGGAAATCCAGCCGCTGTTGCCTCCGGTATCTCAGAAGCATTAATCACCACCGCTGCTGGTTTAATTATTGCTATCCCCGTTCAATTCGCTCATAATTTTTTCACCGCTCGCATAAGCGCCATCGTCAGAGATATGGAAATCGTCGCAGGTATGCTCCTCGAAATCCTGAAAGAACTTACTGCAAAAAGTGAACAAAAATGAAATTCCCTCATGTTATTAAATTGAGAGCTATCATCCCTACCGCTTCTATGGCTGATATCGCTTTTTTGCTCGTAATCTTTTTTATCCTCACTACCACGTTCTCAGTCGATAAAACAAACCTGTTTCTTCCCCAGGCATTGGA
>MFGW01000022.1:41445-43411 GCA_001780385.1 Candidatus Fischerbacteria bacterium RBG_13_37_8
CGAGCTGCCTACATTATCGTTGATAAATACGGAATTCTTAAATTCTCCGCTGGAACCGAACAATCAAGAGATATTAATATCGAAGACCTACAGGCTCATATTGACGGCGCTCTTAAAGAAAATCCAGCGAAAGAATTTGTTATTAAAGCGGATAGAAATGTGAAATATGTCATCGTTGAACAAATTATCGATGATCTACGCCAATCAAAAGTACGTAGAATATACCTCCTCTCGGAACCAAAAGCTCCATCTTAATATCTAATATAAATGAGATAATACATATGAAACTTGCCCTGAGAAAAAAACTTGGTTCGGAAATACCAACCGCTTCAATGGCAGATATTGCTTTTCTACTTATTATATTTTTCATGATTACGGGCATATTTGCACTTACAAAAGGCCCCAGTTTCGCTCCTCCAAAAGAAGATGATGCATTAATGATTAAACCTGAAGAAGCAATTTATATACACCTGTCATCCGAAGGCGGCATCTCGGTCGATCAAAAACCAATGGAACTTAATCAAATCAAAAATTATATTTCTTCAAAACTTGCTCAAAACCCAACTGAACCGGTTATTATCGATACTCATCCTGAATGTGTCTACGGGAGAATGGTGGATGTTTTTGACGTGCTTAAGCAACTGAAAGTAAAAAATATTTCCATACCCTCACGCCAGGATCGTGAAAATTGGGCTTTATTTGGCATAGAATTTGGCTACCAATAATATCTCGTAAATATGAAACAACTAATAACACAAGATGAACTTATCTTTCTTCAACATCAAAGAGCAGAACAGGCTCGTCAATTCTTCGAATCCTCATTATACCAGAAGAAAAATGTCCGCATTGCCGTATTAGGCGCTGTCATAATTCATTTAATCATTTTCGTTATACGATTTCCACAACAGGTACATCAAATTACTGAAGGACCTCCGCCAGATATCATTAGAGTAAACAGACCGGAAGTTAAGCTTCCGCCACGTCCTAATCCCCCCATTGATAAGAAATTTAAAACACTTCCTGTTCCTGATCCTACACCAGATGAACCTGAACCTATCATAGAACAAAAACCTATACAGCCTGAAGATGATTTCCCGACCGATAATGATTCTAATATTTTCATAGATAGTGCGGGACCTCCCTTGAATCCGGATGCACCAGCCAGAATAGGGGAAAATGGCGAACAGGCAGTCCTAAAATACAAGGTTGAACCCGAATATCCAGAAGAAGCACGCAGAGCCCGTATTGAAGGTGTCGTCATTCTGGAAGCTGTTATAAAAAAAGATGGAACCGTCGGCGATGTGGAAGTTATTAAATCAGTAGAACCTTCATTGGATCAAGCAGCTATTAAAGCAATTAAACAATTCTTGTTTATCCCTGGTAAAATCAATGGCAAACCGGTAAATTCATATTTTATTGCCGGCATCACCTTTAAATTACAATAAAAAAAAGGTTAAGGTTGACCTCTACCTTTTTTCCCCTCTATTGAACTCCCCTAAAAAATAAGTTACAATAATATTCAAGATACTTTATTAGTCTTCATGTTTTGAGGCGCAAATAGATACATGGCATCTTTCAAAACGAGTTTTTTACAAGGAAGATCAGTTGCCGTTGAATCAATTGCTGGACTTACAACTTTTCTTACTGCTTCTTATATAATATTTGTGAATCCTGCCATCCTTGCAGAAGCAGGAATGGATAAAAATGCACTTATCAGTGTAACCTGTTTTGCTTCTGCAATTGGCACATTGCTCATGGCATTTTGGCCAAGGGTTCCCATTATGATGGCGCCAGGTATGGGTCTAAATGCCTATTTTACTTATTCTGTCGTCAAAGGTGCCGGAATAAGCTGGGAAATTGGATTAGGCATCGTATTTTTATCCGGGGTACTTTTCTTTTTCCTCACTGTTTTTGGCTTACGTGAAAAAATAATCCAGGCTGTGCCTCATTCTTTACGCATGGCAAT
>MFGW01000022.1:43417-47684 GCA_001780385.1 Candidatus Fischerbacteria bacterium RBG_13_37_8
CGGTATCGGTCTGTTTATTGCTTTTATCGGCTTAAAACAAATGGGATTTATCAAACCACACGTAGAAACCCTGGTCACCATGGGAAATATTCATAATGTGTCCCTCCTGTTAGGTTTATTGGGTTTGCTGATTATTGCCTTGCTCGAGATTAAAAAAGTAAAAGGTTCTATACTTATAGGTATTCTTGCAACATCATTAATTGCCGCTATTGCTGGAGTAACAGCATTTCCAAAGGAATTTATTTCAATGCCTCCTTCCATGTCACCTCTTGCATTTAAAATGGATATAGTGAATGCGCTAAAAATCGTTTATTGGCCAATTATTTTCTCATTCATGTATGTTGCACTTTTTGACAGCCTGGGAACATTGGTTGCGGTATCATACCAGGCAGGATTTGCTAATGAAAAAGGCGAAATTCCCGGTCTCGGGAAAATGCTCATGGCTGATGCAATAGGAGCAACTGCCGGAGCCGCTCTTGGAACTTCTACCGTCACCGCTTACATCGAATCCGGCAGCGGTGTTGCCGCAGGAGGAAGAACAGGTTTTACCGCACTGGTTGCAGCAATTCTGTTCGCAATTTCTGCATTTTTTGCCCCCCTTGTAAATGTTGTTCCTGGATTTTCCGTTGCACCTGCACTTATTATTGTCGGCATTTATATGATTAGGCATATTCGTGATATTGATTTTTCTTCCTTTGAATTAGCACTCCCCTGCTTCCTGACAATTATTCTTATGCCCCTCACCTATAGCATTGCAAATGGTCTCTGTTTTGGCTTTATCAGTTATTTCCTGATAAAACTCTTGACAGGCAAATTTAAAGATATCAGCATTACATTAATTATTATCGTCATTCTATCTATAATTCATCTTTTAACCTAGGAATTACCCATGCTCTTAAAGGATCACCAGAAAATAAGAATAAATAAAACCACAGAGGACGCAGAGAATGATAGAAAAAACCTCTGTGTTCTCTGTGGTTTAAATATTCTGCTAAATATAGTTATGGACTTAAATACATAGGAGGTACCTCGTAATTATGAAAAAATCACTCGTCTATAAAATATTGGAAAAACATCTCATTAGCGGTGTACTTATTCCCGGAAATGAAATTGCAATTAAAATTGACCAGACATTGACACAGGATGCAACCGGTACAATGGCTTACCTGCAATTTGAAAGCATCGGTATTGACCGGGTAAAAACAGAATTATCAGTAAGTTACATAGATCATAATACATTACAAGTCGGCTTCGAAAATGCCGATGATCACCGGTACCTGCAAAGCGTGGCAGCAAAATTCGGTGTCTATTTTTCACGACCGGGCAATGGCATTTGTCACCAGGTACATCTCGAAAGATTTGGCGTCCCGGGTAAAACTTTATTAGGTTCCGACAGTCATACACCAACGGGCGGCGGTATTGGAATGATAGCAATTGGCGCAGGCGGTCTTGATGTTGCGGTTGCCATGGGTGGAGGTCCTTTCTATCTTGTCACCCCAAGAATTGTTAAAACTATGCTCGCAGGAAAATTGCCACCAATGGTATCAGCAAAAGATATTATTCTTGAACTGCTGCGCCGTCTTTCCGTAAAAGGCGGTGTAGGTAAAATATTCGAATATTGCGGCGAAGGCGTCCAAACATTAACAGTACCTGAAAGAGCTACCATTACTAATATGGGAGCTGAACTTGGTGCTACTACGTCTATTTTTCCCTCAGACAAGGTTACTAAACAATTTCTTAAGGCTCAGAATCGCGTCCAACAATGGAAAAAATTTCAAGCAGATCCTGATGCAGCATATGATGAAGAAATTATTATTGATCTCAATGAATTAGAACCTCTTATCGCCCGTCCACATCAACCTGATAATGTTTGCAAAGTAAAAGAAATTGCCGGCTTAAAAATAAACCAGGTTAATATTGGAAGCTGCACAAATTCTTCCTACATGGATTTGGAAAGAGTCGCAGCCATTCTTCGAGGAAAAACAATTCATCCCGAAGTAAGCTGTACCATCAGTCCAGGTTCGAAACAGGTATTTGAAATGATTGCAAAATCAGGCGCACTGAAGGATTTAATAGCTGCCGGATGCAGAATTTTAGAATCAGCATGCGGTCCATGCATTGGAATGGGTATGGCACCATCTTCAGCCGGTATTTCTATCAGAACCTTCAATAGAAATTTTGAAGGAAGAAGCGGAACACGTGATGCTGGCTTATACCTGGCAAGTCCCGAAGTAGCTGCTGCCTGTGCTCTCAAAGGAGTCGTCACCGATCCCCGCTCTTTAAATGAAACAATTGAAATACCAACTCCTAAAAGATTTATCCTTAATGATAATATGATCGTCACACCACCTGAAGATGGAAACAAAATCGATATAATCCGCGGTCCTAATATTAAACCTCTCCCTGAATTTCGACCTCTTCCCAATAAAATAGAAGCAAAAGTAATTTTAAAAACTAAAGATAATATTACCACCGACCATATAATGCCAGCAGGAGCTAAAATTCTTCCTCTCCGATCAAATATACCTGCTATCTCCCAACATGTATTTGAAGTAATAGATGTGACTTTTCCTCTTCGTATGAAAGAAGCAGGAGGCGGTGTCGTTATCGGCGGTGAAAATTATGGACAAGGCTCAAGCAGGGAACATGCCGCCCTTGCACCTAAATACCTCGGCCTGACTGCCGTCATTACAAAATCCTTCGCACGTATTCACTTCGCAAATCTTATTAACTTCGGCATTCTCCCACTCACTTTTACAAATCCTGAAGATTATAACAAAATCGAACAGGAAGATCTGTTCATCATTGAAAATGTGAGAGATATCCTCCAAAATAAAAAACAACTCATCGCACGCATTCCCGCAAAAAATCTTGAAATTCCTCTCGTATATAAATTATCAGATAGACAAGTCAAAATTATCCTGGCTGGAGGATTACTCAATTACACGCGTGAATCATCCCAATTATAATAAAGGCTTTTTGAAAATTCAGAGAAATTTTTCCTGAAAATGGAAAAGAAAAATCTGCAATGCTCAGCATATTATCATGCAATGAGGCCAATAACAATAGAAAGGAGGGAGTCCTATGCAAAAAAATGTATTGACCAAGCTTATTCGCTCATCACTTAAATCAACCTATATCATCAGTCTCTACCTGGAAGTCGATGGAAAAAAATATCCAAACGATGAATATCTTATTGTACTGAAAGAATTGCTGAAAGAAGTAAAACAATCAATCCAAACATACTCTGATGAGCAGAAAAAAAATTTACTTGATAATTTTGATGCAATCTGGAACCACTTCCAGCTTAATTATGAAAGAGCACAGGAAAAAACAATCGCGTTATTCTGTTCAGCTAATAAACGATTATGGGAACTTATTCCATTAAGCATTCAGCTTCGTAGTTCATTAGTCATTAGAGAATATCCTTATTTAAGACCGCTTATCCAGGCTTTACACCTGCAAAAAAAATTCGGCACTCTTCTTATTGACCGGACAAAAGCAGTTTTCTGCCTGTCATCGAATGATGATACGAAAGCTGTTACTTCTCTCAGCACAGAAGTTCCTCAAAAAGTGAAAGCAGCAGGTTATAAAGGTTATGCAGAAAAAAAAATGGAAAGACATATTGAAGATCATGTCCAAAGACATTTTAAGAACGTAGCAGAAAAACTTATCCAATTCTGCAACAAGAATGAATGTGATCATTTAATTCTTGGTGGTGAAAAAAGAAATATTGAAGATTTCACTTCTTATTTATCTGAAATATGGAAAAGCAAGGTAATTGCAGGAATCTTCTTGAATGTTGAATCTGACATAAAAGAAATCTCTCAGAAAGCGCATGCTGCATTGCAAAAATTTTATTCCGAAAAAGAAATTGTATTATTAGAAAAAATTAAGCAGGAAGCCTTAGCTAAGGGTTTGGGAACCTATGGATTAGAAGGAGTATTTGAAGCAATACGGCATAAACAAGTAAGCTCGTTAGCAGTTAAGCAAAATTTTTCTCTTCCCGGCAAAAAATGCAAGAATTGCAACTGGCTCCATATAAATATCACTACATGCCAGGTATGTGGAAGTAAAATGGTAGATGCACCAGATATTATTGAAGAGGCAATCAATGAATCATTGCTTCAAAATTCTGATGTCTATGTTGTTGCGTATCACCCTTCCATGATAGCAGAGATGGAAGGAATTGGAGCTTTATTACGATTCCAAATCTAAAAATATTTTCTGTTTTATTGTTCTTTGATTCGAAGCTTGTCCACGGCAC
>MFGW01000022.1:47723-50447 GCA_001780385.1 Candidatus Fischerbacteria bacterium RBG_13_37_8
ATGCTATTTCTTCCAGTATCTTTTGACTCAGCCGTTGTGCAACTTTTTCAGCTATTTTATCAATTATCTCATCAGTAAAAAGTGTCTCCGCTGAAACAGGTACTGCGGATTGTGGAGCTCTTGGCTCTTCCTTTACTTCAACCGGTTCAGCAGGTTTTTCAGGAATAGGCGCAGGTTCTACAAAAGCTTCCTCTGTTTTTTCAAGCTCTGATTCAACAAATTGATCAATTTGATCCTGGGATGCTTCCGCTTCCTGCGGCAATACTGCCGAAGCTGGTTCCTCAACCGGGAAAACTTCTTCCTGTTGTGAAATAAGTTCTTCCGGTTGCGCTGGTTCAGCAGCAACACCAAATGGTTCTTCCGCAAACATATCTTCACTGCCTGCAGGCTCTTCTACTGGTGTAGCTTCCGTAACAACTTCTGCCGGTTCCTTAACTTCCATTGCTTCCTGCTCAACTGGCGGTTCCTCGGCAACTTCAGGCGCCTTTTCTTCAAAATCAGAAATACCTAGTATATCTTCACTTTCCATTATTGGCGGTTCTGCTTTCTTCTCTTCAGCAGGAATAGGTTCACCTTCAGAAAATACCTCTTCTACACCAAAAACATCATTCTGAATCACCATTGTAGCCTCTTGCTCTATTGCCTCTTGTTCAGATAATTTTTCAACAGGAAGCGCTTCCGCCGATGGTTCTTCTTTTACACTCGCTTCCGCAGACTGCTCTTCCATAAATGGTTCCTCTTTAAAAATCTCTCCAGGTTGAGCTTCTGCCAGCGACTGCTCCGCAAAAACATCACCTGAACCTACACTTAATGCCTCCTCTGCCTCCTTCGGAACATCAAACGGTTCCTCAACCTTGCCTTCATCAAAAATGTCCCCGGTTAATTCCGGCGTCAGTTCTTTCTCCGCTGGCATCCCCATTATATACCGTCTCTCATCTTCTGTTAAAAGCATGGTATGTTCATCCGATATTTCCTGCGTGGGCTGAACCGCTTCCTCACTCACCTGGAATATTTCCTCCATCTCCTTCATCTTCTCTTCTACAGGCGCCTGCGGCATTGCCATCTGTTTCACCTTCTGAATAAGATCCTGCGGATCAAACGGCTTGGTCAATACCCCATTCGACTCTACCTCTTGCGCCTTCTCCTCTACATACTTCGCCTTCTGCTCATCCATCGTCTCATATATTCCCGCTAACAATAATATCGGCATCTTTGAAAATTTAATATACTTGGGATCCTGCCGTATCGTCCTGCATAATTCATAACCATTTACTTCCGGCAAACTTATGTCCGCTAAAACAATGCTCGGATATACTTGCTCAAGCTTCTCTAATGCCTCTTTCCCTCCCGAAGCTGTAACAACTTCAAAATCTTCCTCCTGAAACGTAAGCTCCACTATCTTCTGTATCGTAATACTCTTGTCTGCTATCAATATTATCTGACTCATTAATTCCTCCTAATATTGTTTTCATCTAACATTCTATCTATTTTATTATATTCTATCAAACCATATAATTTATTATCAACATCTATAAGTAATTCAATAAGTTCATCATTATAATTATAACGCTTTATTAAATTCTTGTCGCTAATAAAACGTGCATTTTCTACCTGAAACATCTTTACTTCATTACACATTATTCCTATATACCTTTCATGCATGTACATTATTATAACATAGAGAATTGCTTTGCTTCCACTATCCCGCTCCCCTCTTTCAAAAACATATACAGGCAACAATATTCCACGATGTACCATGATACCCTCCAAATGCTCACAACTGCCCGGTATCTTTTGCAAATGATCACTCTCTACCACTTCAACTACTGACACAGCTTCCATCGTATAGTACTTCTCACCATGTCTCATTAATATGTAATAACCATCTGCCATCGCTTTCTCACTCTATTTATAAAAACTGCAAAAAATCTAACATTAATGCACCAAATTTCTTCCGGGCATCATAATAATAATATTTGAATAATAACTTCCTGTCCCTGTATAAATTCTCGGAAAGCGGATAAATATCCGTACTGTCTAGTTCAAAAATCCCTTCAGTAGTTTCTACTAAAAGCGCCGCCTGATTTTCATCATTCGCAAATAAAATATATAACCCACCATTATAACTCAATTCAATAATTTCTTTAAATTTCGACGTGAAATCTAAAAAACTATATTCTTTGTATTGAATCAATCCATTGTTATTCTGTGATTCACTCTTTTCAATTATTTTGAAAACATCATTGAGATTTACCGCAAATGTATAATCGCATATATGAAAAACTAACGCTTTCATCCTTACTTACACTAAATTTACCATATCATTATATCATAAATATGTCAAGCGAAAATAAATGTTAAGGTTAAGGATCCTCTTTACTCAATTTGACATATTCCATGAAAATAATTACAATTAGCTCTTGGTTTTTGATTATAAACTCATGATTCTAAGTTCAGAATGTAAGGTTTATAGAAACTAAGGCGCCATCGTCTAGCCTGGTCAGGACGGGTGATTCTCAGTCATCAAACCGGGGTTCGAATCCCCGTGGCGCTACCACAATTATGCAAATATTATATCATTTGCGCCCATAGCTCAATTGGATAGAGTATCTGACTACGGATCAGAAGGCTGGGGGTTCGAGTCCCTCTGGGCGCGCCATTCTGTGAAGTTGTTTCATTTAATAACTATATACGAAAATTCTTGACTATCTCAAAGAATCTTTG
>MFGW01000023.1:0-1701 GCA_001780385.1 Candidatus Fischerbacteria bacterium RBG_13_37_8
TCCAGACACCTCTCATCTTTCAAAATATAAAATCAAGCATGGGGATATAATTAGATTTACTACCAATTTGCGTTGTTTTTCAACATTTTGCAAGCCAGGAAAATATAATGTCCGAATTCAAAAAAGGCTCAATGAGGAAGTAATATTAGAATTTCCAGAATTCAACATAGTTGTCTCAGAGCCAACAGGAATAGACCGTGATCTTTTTGAGCTATCGCAAGACAGAAAACTTATGAAGACTAGAACTTGCAAAGAAGATCAATCGGGAAATTGCCGAAACATTAATAAGAGTCCATGCACAGTTTCATCAAGTCGAGATAAATGCTTCGATAATGTTTCCTGGGATGAAATGATTGCTGAATACCAAAAATCGCGCTATGCTGCTTGGATTTATGAAGATAAATTGGACGATTATACATTAGATGATCCTATAATGCTTGTCAAATCGCTTAGGAATAAGAGTCATAGAGCAGGTAGATCTGTATGGGATCCCATGGTAGAAGGGAAATGGATTTTTTTAGATGCTATGAAATATGTAAAATGGTCGAGAGATAAATCTTTAGAACTAATAAGATTATGTTCTGACTATCCTCGCAGGGATAGATTATTAGTAACGGCGGCAATAAGCAATATTGTGCTGGGTGATGAATTACAGGGTGCTGAATTGTTAAAAGGATTAATTAGACGTTCTAATTCTCGTGAAGCTGTTTGGGCTAAGGAATTTCTCGAAGAATGGATGGCACAAAAGAAAGAATGATAAGGCAGGTTATAAGTGCTGTTCAGATTTTTGATTGCTGGGTCACTTGAATCCTCGAATCCTTGACCCCTTGAATCCTTTCTTATTATTGACATTCTGCTTGAATTAGTGTATCTGTATGTTCTGTGCTGAAGCTAAATGTTGTGTTATGAGGCGAAAAAATAATGACGAAAAAACACAAAAAGCCTGAGTTTGATTTCGAAGGTGTATTTGATCCGGAGGATTATATGTATTTTTATGCGGATATGCTTGGAGACAGACTTACGAACCAGCAGGTCGAGCAGTTGGTGCAATTGCTGAACTTGAAGAAATCGGCAAAGATACTTGACCTGGCGTGTGGATTTGGACGGCATGCAAACCGGCTGGCGGAAGCAGGACATAAGGTGACGGGTGTTGATATAACGCCCGGTTTCCTCGAAATAGCACGTAAAAGTGCAGAAAAAAGTGGTGTCAAAGTAAAGTATGTACAGGCAGATATGCGCAAAATTATCTTCAGGAACGAGTTTGATGTGGTGCTGTCACTCTTTACTTCCTTCGGATATTTTGATGATAAAGAAAATATGAAAGTATTGAAGAATGTTACGAAGGCATTGAAACCGGGCGGAATATTATGTATTGATGTGCTGCACCGTGATGGCATGGTAAAGCATTTTGTGCCATGTTTCGTGATGGAAAAAGGTGATGATTTTATGATTGACAGACCAATGTTTGACCTTGAAAGCGGTCGCATTTATAACAACCGTGTAGTCATGAAAGAGGGCAAGAAAAAAAATACACCTTTCTCCATAAGAACCTATACCGTGACCGAATTGAAAGAACTGTTGCATAAAGCCGGACTTTCCGTAATTGGTTTTTATGAAGATTTTGACAAGAAACCATTGACCACTGAATCGCGGCGCCTGATTATGCTTGCGAGGAAAGGGACTGGGGAATAGGGAATAAGC
>MFGW01000023.1:1745-13903 GCA_001780385.1 Candidatus Fischerbacteria bacterium RBG_13_37_8
AGGTTTAATAAATTATAATACTACAGGTCCGGAGACCTGTAGCTCCTCTTATCGAGGATGTCCGCAGCTTATTCCCTATTCCCTGTTTAATGTGGTATACTGTCGGGTAAATTGGCGAATAAGCCAGTATGAATATATAACTTCAGGAGGTACAACATAATGGTTAAGGTCTCTAAAGTATGCATAGTGTTGTTTTGTTTAGGAATGTTTTTCCTGATTCTGTCAGGAGAAACTTATGCGCGACGCGCACGTAATGATAAAAATGTTCTGGAACAAAAAGAATTCAGGAATGATGAATTATATATTTCTCAAACTAATATTTCACTCGCACAGATAATTGACAAACTTTCCAACCGGACTGAATGGCATACATTCACTACCGCACACAAGGAAGGATATGTTTATATTGATCCACGTTCCGGGAGGCCTTCTTCCATCACCATGGTAGTTCCACTGATACCGGGAACGGGCGACGGGAATACTGTTACGCTTGAATCACTCGCCAGTTCACTGGGGTATCCGGTCAAGGATATTAATGAAAAGGTAGTAGAAGAAGTTGTCACTAATTTTCTTCGACAACATGCCGCGCTACTCAATATTGACATGAATGAAATTGAACATATGCGAATTACTCATGTCACAGATTTTTTATGGCAGGTGTATATAACGCGCCAGGTGAATGGAATAGCGGTGCGTGATGCAAATATGATCATGACGATAAACCATGGTAATCTCGTACTATGGGGACTTGAAAAATGGGGAGATGTTGCTATTAATCTTGTACCTTCGATAAGCCAGGATAGTGCGATCCATACTGCGATGATGTTTATTGGCGGGCAATTGGCAACGGATAGATTTACTGTCACACCACGCCTTGAAATAATACCTGTTTCTTCGACAAAAGGCGGTTTGCTTGCAGAAGGATACGCTCATCGTCTTGCATGGTCATTTGCGTTTGCGAGAGAAGGTTTTATAAATAATTGGGAATTTCTTGTGGACGCACATACAGCGCAGGTGCTCTCTATGCGCGACTTGAATCTGTATGCTACGAGAAAAATTGTCGGTGCTACTTATGCGAAAACAAATGATGATTGTTGCCCGCAAGGATGTCCGGTAGATGGTGCTGCCATGTCATTTACCAATACAGGCTTTCTTGCTCCGAACAACTATACGAGCTTGACAGGATGGTATGATTATACCTCCGGTTCTGCAAGCACTACACTCGATGGTGATTTTGTGAAAGTGGTAGATAATTGTGGAACAATAAATGAAAGTTCTGCAACGGGCAATATTGACCTGGGTGGATTAGTAAATCAGCATAACTGTACGATTCCGACCGGTCATTCTCCGGGTGATACTTTTTCATCCAGGACGGCAGCAGCGGAAGTAGCACAAATCAACAGGATTACACGAAGCTGGATCAATAACTCATGGTGTGATAATACACAAATGACTTCTAATATGAATATAAATAGCACGTGCAATGCTTATTACTCCGGCACCACGATAAACTTTTTCCGTTCAGGCGGCGGATGCAGAAATACAGGTGAAGAAGTTGCTTCGATTGATCATGAATGGGCACACGGACTTGATGATAATGATGCAAATGGGAGTTTTAGTAATCCTGAAGAAGTGTATGCTGATTTATTTTCAATTATCAAATTGCATGCATATTGTCCTGATCCGGGATGGTGGTGGACAGCAAATCAGGGATGTGGTGCATGGACATGCCCGACGAATCCATCATCGACTGCTTTTTATTGTGATGGATATGGTGATTGTTGTCTTAGTTGTACAGGACTCAGGTCGCTTGACTGGGCAGACCATGCCAGTGGAGTGCCCCATACTCCTATAAATTTCAACTGTGTTCATTGCAGCAGCGGGTCGGGTCCATGCGGGCGTGAAACACATTGTGAGAATGCACCAGGTGCTGAGGCAGGATGGGATCTTGCAGCGCGTGATTTACAAGCTGCGCCGTTCAATTATGATAGTCAGACTGCATTTATAACCACTACGAAATTATACATCCAGGGGAGTGGAAATATTACGACATGGCATAGTTGTAATTGTACCAATGGTACATCGGATGGTTGTGCTTCATCGTCAGGGTATATGCAATGGCTTGCTGCCGATGATGAGGACGGTAATGTGAATAATGGAACACCGCATATGACCGCTATTTATGGAGCATTTAACCGGCATGCAATTGCATGTGAAACCCCGACACCACAAAACAGCGGTTGCACAACACCTGATACTGCCCCTGTTTTGACAGCAACTCCTGGTAACAACACCGTGGCTTTATCATGGACAGCAGTTCCCAATGCCGTTAGTTACTACGTCTTCGAAGGAACAGGAACATGGGCATGTGATATGGAAAAAGTACGTATTGCAACGGTGACAGGAACAACTTACACCGATGACCAGGCGCTCAATGGTCATTCGCATTCTTATGCCGTACAAGCTGTTGGTTCAAATTCTAATTGTTTTGGACCGGCGAGCAATTGTGCAACTGCCGTTCCGGTTCCGTGCACTTCGTGTGCAGCTTATTTATACGGAAGTGCAGCAGTAGAAACTGTGACTGGCGGTGATGGTGATGCATTCATGGATAATTGTGAATCGGCAACAATTGGTGTCACGATCAAGAATATTGGCACCGCTACTGCCCAGAACACCAATGTTACCATTACTGCTGCCAGTCCATTCTTGTCTATTACTACTCCTATGCCAATCAATGTCGGTGATATTCCAGTCGGAGGCACAGTTAACACTACTTTTAACGTTACTATCGGAGCTGGTGCAACTAAAGCAACCTGCAAGCAAACCGGCACGTACAATATCTCGGTGCAATCAACCGGACAGGATCCTGCTGCAGAAGATTCCTTCGGATTACAACATGAAATAGACATTACTTTGGGCACTGTTAGCTGGCCCTTTGAGACAGGTCTGGACGGTTGGACTATCTCGCAAGGCAAATGGGAATTAAGCACCGCAAAGTACAATCCCGGCGGGAGTACTGCAAGTTTGCATTCATCTGAAGGAATTGACCTGGCATGCGATGTTATCCTGTCTCCAGAAATTGAACCAACTGCTGCCAGTCAATTGACACTCTATAACTGGTATAATATCGAGCATTTAAACAATAGTTACTGGTGGGATCGTGCTCAGATACACGCAGTAAATTCCACGACCAGCGATCGTACATTACTTACACCGACACTGGGAAAATTATTCAAAACCGGTCCATGGTATGACTATCCTGAATATTGCGATGCAATTGGAACAACTCCAGGATGGGCAGGTCAGGCAACAACACCTGACAGAACATGGATGGCTTCAGGAGGATTCAATCTCTCAAACCTCGCAGGTGAAAAATTAAGGTTAGAACTGAGAATGTTTACCGATGAATCGAGCAGCTACGAAAATATTTATATTGATGACATGTCATTAACGAATGCAAAACACGAAGGTTGTGATGTACTTATTGATTCCTGCACACCGGCACCGCTATTACAACCATACAATAATGCAAAACCTGTCGTGAATGACGGAGGAAATAGTATCATTGAACCTGATGAAAATGCAGAATTAGTCGGAACACTCGAAAATGACGGAACTGCAGCCGCTTCTTCTGTCACCGGTACTCTTACTACCTCAGATGCTACGGTTACTATTACCGATGCTAATGCATCGTACCCCAACATTGCTATGGGGGACCATCAATCCTGTATGAATTGCTATGCAGTAACCGCTCCCCTTGCAAACAGACCCGGTCTGCACTGGGATTTTGCCGTTACAGAAAATGCTTCCGCAACAGGTTATGGTCCTGAATCTTTTGATTACACCTACCACGTAGGTGAAAGCTTCAGCGATGTTCCTACTACCAATTTGTTCTACGGCTTAATCGAAGCATTGCTTCACTCCGGCGTCACTTCAGGTTGTACCGCTACTCAATATTGTCCATCGAGCAATGTAATGCGCGAAGCAATGGCTAAATTCATTTGCTTTGCCATGAATAGCTCAAATTATGGTGCATGCTTAACCACTTCATGCGGGCAGCTTTTTGGTGACGTGCCAAGCTCAAATCCATTCTGCAGCTCAATTGAAGCATTATACAATTTAGGCATTGTAAGTGGTTGTCAAGCCAGTCCACTTCTGTATTGCCCTGCGATTAATACCGATCGACAAGCTATGGCAAAATTCATCTGTCTTGGCCTGGAATCAGCTAATCCCGGTTCATGTACCACTACAAGCTGTACAGATATATTTACCGATGTCACCTCAGGCAATCCATTCTGCCCATTTATAGAAGCTTTGTATTATGCAGGAGTTGTGAATGGTTGTTCAGCATCCCCGCTTATGTATTGCCCGAATACTATGGTGACGCGTGAACAAATGGCTAAATTTCTTGTCAATGGATTTGGTTTTATGCTGTAATGAAATGTGTCGATTATTAAGATGTTTCTCCTGTTTTTGCCTTTTTGCATGAAGGTTGTATTGTGTGTTATTAATTGAGTCTCTGAATAATGTTAGATTTTCAAGTAATGATTGATGAATAAATGAAAAATGAAAAAAAATTAAAAAAAGATGCAAAAACACTTGACATAGATTTTTTTATTTGATATGCTTTTCCATGGTGATTAAAAATTTAAGGCGTGAGAATGCTTTAACGAGGTAAACATATTAATGGTATTGCAAGTGTGTGCTTGATTTGCAATATTTTCAATAAATCAATTCAATCATTAAATTGGAGGAATATGATTTATGAAAAGGGTGATAATCTTAATAGTTTGTCTATTGGCGGTGAATTATTTATTATCAGCGGAGCAGAGTGGAAAGAATGGATTTGTAAAAGAAATAAAGCAGCGAGGGAAGAGGATGAGGATTTATGGAGCGTATCATAGAGTCCCATCGCGTGCTGATGTTATTCCTAGCGCGGCAGAAAAACAAGAAGCAAAATTAAGAAGAACGCAAGAACTGCTTTGGCCTCCAAATCCAAGGCCCCAGATATTAGATGTATTGCCATATTATGGATGGTGGGGAGAATTGTTATACATATTTGGTCAAGGATTCAGTCCAATCTATGCTTCGAATGTTGCTCACTTTCACTCGAACGCTTTTACAGCTATTGAGACAACAGATAAAACGGAGAATGAATTTAAAGTTGGAATTCCTGCTGGAGTACGTTCTGGATTTCCCAATGTAGCAAGTTCTGGCATAGGCGGTGAATATATTCTTGACTACCCATTGTCAATTATTGCACCGCTGTCAATGCCAGGGCTTGTTTCAGTTGTCGAAGGGACGAATTGTGTCTATGTTGGATATTTGAATAATGGTGATCCTACTATTGCTATTGTATATTTGTATGTGTCATATCCGCCGGGTCCGCAAATAGCCGTAATAGATCATGGGGTAGATATTGATCCTTTTTTAAGCAGAGTAGCTCTTTATGGAGTAGATAAGGAATACTGTTATGTAAAAAAAGTTGCTGATACAGGAGGAGAGAAAAAACATGTATATTGTTTTACTGAACCACTTTTGGTGCCAGTTGAGAGAGCGCATCTTCATGAGGATAAAGCCACTTGTGGAGAGGATTGTTTTGACCCGGATGTGGCAAATTTTAACATTAAAGGAATAGCATCAAGCGATCAAGGAAATGTATTTTTTGTTGCCTATCATTTAGGCAATAGTAATTATGGACGTGTGCTGAGGGTACCACGCGGAAATAATCCTTCGAACAAAATGATTAATCCACAATTTGGGGGAGCAGCTTTAACTTTCAAGTTTCCTCATTATCGTGCTGGTATTGTTGCAGACACAAAAGATGGAATGTGGGGTAATCCGGGAGTATTTGCAGTAACAAATTTTAGCGATTACAGTGGTTTTGTTCATATTACTGATAGCGGGTACACAAATTTAGGAGGGCTGGATAAAGTTGTCGTGGATTTAGAAACTGATCGACGAGTGAGCTGGCCGTATGTTGACACAGGTCCAATAGCACAAGTAAGGTGGTATGCAATTACAAATATGGGAGTAGCAACACTATCCGATGATACTTTGCATGATATTCGAGGTTGGGTTGATGGTTTTGATGCGAGTGATGATGATGGAAATGCAGCGGATACTCTAATGCTATCGGTGAATAATGTTTCGCAAATACTAATGTCATCCGATCCAGATAATCCGGTTAATATAGTCAATAATCAGTTAGAAATAGTGGCTTCAGAAGTTCCAGATTTACAAGCACAAATAGGCTTTCCTAATCCAGAACAGATTGCTCCGCGCTATGCTAAAATTACTATTAAAGGTTGGAATAACATGGAGTATTATCTCCGCGTGCTTGATCCGAGAGATTTTGCGGGCTATGCTCCCACTGTAAATCCTGCGCCTAATCCATTAGCGCTCGATTATTGCAGACCAGCAAGTTCTATGGGTCCTTATTTAAATGCTTGTGATAATCAAGTCTGGAGTAATAATACTGATTTTGGACTTTGCTTGGATTATTATAATTGCAGCAATCCGGTTCAAGATATCGCTGTTATGATTCAAGGTCCTCCAAATGAAGTAACTTGGACTGCCGTACTCTATTTGAAAATGCCAGCTCAATATTCAGGAGATAATCTCATCCTTCAATTGAGTGAAGTAGATTTTGAGTGGTCAGGTTGGCCTGTCAATCCATATTGTTCAGGTACACAAGATCCTAAAGATTGCAAGATGCCTGTGGATAGCTATTCAGGAGTTTATACAAGTTGGAAAAGAGAATTTGTAGAGCGAGAAATGATGTTTAAGTGGGGTGGATTATTATATCATGATTTTGATCCTGAAAACTGCTCTGATCCCGGCTGTGATAAAATATTTATTTTCTCCGGATATTGGACAAATTTTGAGCCTCTTGACGAAATCTGGGTATTTACAGAAACAACCAATATTCCTTCTTCAGGAAATCCTTCATATCTTTCTGAGTACAAAGCTGAAAAGAGATATATTATGGGTTATGAAAGCTCATGCAATGGCCACTGTATGATACTAACACTTGATAGCATTTTAACAAATAAATATGAAGCTACTAACTTTGATGATTATTATGAACCTAAATTTACAAATGGAAAAGGAGCAGGTTTTGGCGTAATACATAGGGATTCAATTGACTGCGATGCTAATCCGCCAAACCCAATTGAGGATTGCTTCTATAAGTTTAAGTATGACAAAGCAATAAATGATTCTTCATCAGAAGGTCAAATTCCTTACATTAATAATGCGTTTAATGATGCATATACGTTCATTTTGGATCCTCTTGATTATATTGGTTCTGTTCCCTATTTATATTATAATTTTTCAGATAATCAAGAAGCGAATATAAGGTGGTTCAGATTTCATCAATTATTCTTTAAGAATCGTGATCCTATTAATCCGAACGATCCTGCGAGCGATGATTGGTGGAAAAATCACGATAGTAATTTCTTTCATGTTCTGGATTGCTGGCGAGATTACAATAATCGAAGAGGATTTGCGAGACCGGATAGCCATGTAATTTTTGTCCTGTATCAGAGTCATTATGATTTATGCGATAGTTGGCTCGGTTGTAACTCATATGAGTGGAATATTCTTTTTAATAGAGTAATAACACATGAACTTGCCCATGAATTTTGGGTTAATTGGTATTATTATTGTCTAATAGATAATCCGGCCCCCGACTGCGGTCATTGTCCAAATTCTGCATGGTGTGCTGGTCTCCCGGGATGCGAAAGTGGAGATATTGATGAACAGAGATGCAGCATGCATATGTTAGGTTGCTCAAATGATAAGACTAAATGCACAAGTTCTTCTATAAGATTTGACTGTAATGAACTTAGGGGAAGCACGGTCGAAGGTATTGAATGTTCTAGTCCTAATTATGAGCAACCATTTCATATTAGGACGAAAAATGATCCTGAATAATCATGATTAGGAGGTACGATATTATGAAATTAGAGAAAATTTTGTTGATTGCTTTTATTATTATGCTTCAATTAAGCATAAATTCAAAAGGCTCAATCAAAGCTAATGATTTTACTTATGAGATGATCATTTTCAATTCTAATCCTATTATTTGTGAACCGATGCACGTATTAACCATTGCGAAGTACGTAGGAGAAAACACAATCGAGGCTTATCACATGCATCAAGCCGAAGTTATAGTCAATAATGAGAAATTAGTTTCTGATGTGTGCACAGCCGGTCCTGCAGGAATTGATCCAGACACCTCTCATCTTTCAAAATATAAAATCAAGAATGGGGATGTGATTAAATTTGCTATTAATTTACGTTGTTTTTCACCATTTTGGAAGCCAGGAAAATATAATGTCCGAATTCAAAAACGGCTCAACGAGGAAACAATATTAGAATATCCAGAATTAAGCATAGTTGTCTCAGAACCGACAGGAATTGACCGTGATCTTTTTGAGCTATCGCAAGATAGAAAGCTTATGAAGAATAATACTTGCAAAGAAGATCGATCGGGGAATTGCAGAAATACTATTAAGAGCCCATGCACAGTTTCATCCAATGCAGACAAATGCTTTGATAATGTTTCTTGGGAAGAAATGATTGCTCAGTACCCCACTTCGAGATATGCTGCATGGATTTGGGAGGATAATATATATGACCCAATATTAGACAATCCTAAGTCCTTGGTTAATTCCATTAAAAATAAGAACTACTTAGTTGGGAGGTCAGTTTGGGATGGCAAATGGATTTCTTTGAATGGAATGAAATATGCTGAATGGACAAAGAATAAATCATTAGAGATAATAAGAGATTGCCCTAGCTTTCCAGCTAAGGAACGATTCATGCTAACTGCTGCTATAAGCAATATTGTGCTGGGGGATGAATTACAGGGTGTTGAATTATTAAAAGGATTAATTAGACGTTCAAATTCTCGTGAAGCTATATGGGCTAAGGAATTCCTTGAAGAATGGATGAATCAAAAGACAAAATTTTAATACTGATATTCTATATGTAATAATGGATTTAAATTATTAAAATCTAATCAAACATATAATCTTATGATAGCAAGGAGGTATTAAGATGCAACAGAAAAGAAGTCTTGGAGTAAGAAATTTTGCTTTGCTAAAAATGCTCGGCTTGGTGGCATCAATAATATTAATTTGCACAGTTGTGACTGCAAATGACTTTATGAAGAATAATAATTATGGTTTTTACAGCAATATTTCGAATTATTCAAGCAGTACTAGATATCTTACTTTTGAGCAAAGAGTTTCCTGTCAGAGAGAAATTGGTCGAATATTTTATTATCACCGGATATGGAAGAATAAGCAGGAAAAACCTGTTTTCGAGAAAGCAGCAAATGAAGAAGTTATAAGGGAGCAAGTCACAAATGTCTTGAGGCAAACGAATGCATTGGCACAATATTGGAATATTAAGATAACCGGAGAACGGCTTCAAAGAGAAATGGAGCGTATAGCAAAAGACACAAAAGATGCACGCACGCTGAAAGAGATTTGGGCAGCATTGAATAATGATCCTTATTTAATAGCCGAATGCGTGGCACGACCGCTCATAGTGGAAAGATTTCTGCGAAGTTCTTTTAGCAATGATGGAAGGTTTCATGGAGAATTAAAAAAACGTGTGATGGAGAGCTTGAGGAGAATGAGAAATGTTGAAGAGTTGAAGTACGCTGGTGGAGAATACGTAGAAACTGCGTGGACAAAATCGAATAGCAGCATTAATCCTGCAGATAGCAATGTTGAGGTAGTTGATGAATTAGAATGGAATGTGCGAAAAAAGAATCTTGAAGAACAGGAATTGGTGGTAAACAGAATAGGTAGGCTTGAAGAAAATGATGAGGCATTTTTTGTTGTCTCTTTATTAGAAGCGAAAGATGATTTGATTAAGATTGCGACTGTTAATTGGCGCAAAAGACCATTTGATACATGGTGGTCAGACGCAAAAGATACATTTTCAGAAAACATAGAGGAGTCGTTTTATAATTACCGGTTACCTGCCATTAGTGAAGCATCTACCTGCAGCATTACAGATGTGTGGTATTCCATCCCAGCATGCGCCAAGAAAAGAAAACTGCATACTGCAGTCTGGACTGGAACAGAAATGATAATATGGGGTGGCAAGTTCATGGAAGGTCAAGATACAAATACAGGAGCAAAGTACGATCCGTTGACGGATCAATGGCATTGTATTTCTTTGGCCGGTGCTCCTTCAGCGCGGAGTGGACATACTGCTGTGTGGACGGGTACTAAAATGATAATCTGGGGAGGGCTAAACAAGGAGAATGGCGGCGTTTATGATCCGGTTACAGATCAGTGGAGCACTATGAGTACAGAAGATGCTCCGTACTGGAGAAGCGAACATGCTGCCGTGTGGGCTGATACGACAGGTGAAATGATAGTATGGGGTGGCAATGGTTGTGCTGATCCTCCGCTTTGTAAAAATACTGATATCTTATTAAATGGGGGACGATATAATCCCTCGACGAATACATGGAAAAGAACGACCTATGGCAACGTCCCCACGAAAAGAAAGTGGCATACGGCAGTGTGGGCGGGTAATTTAGGTGAAATGATAATGTGGGGAGGCTACGGTTGTATAGACTATCAATGCAGTGCAAAACAATATCTTAATACTGGAGCTCGATATAATCCATCGACTAATTCATGGATTACGACAAATGTCGATGAAGCGCCGCCAGGAAGAACACTTCATATTGCTGTTTGGATGGGAAACGCAATGTTGATCTGGGGAGGCATAAATCAAGATAATCCTGATCTTGATCCTTTCAACGAGGGAGCCAAGTATGATCCAATCGCTGATTCGTGGATTGCTATACCACCTAACGGCTTTGGAAGACATTCACAAACTGCCGTGTGGGCTGATGATCTGCCCGAAGCCAGAGTAATAGCCTTTGGTGGGGTCGAATGTGGTTGGCCCCATTGCTTTTACGATAATGACATCCAGTGGTATTTTCCTGATACAAATGCTTGGGTAGAGGAAGCTAGCAATTTGTCATGGGGGTGGACGAATCCAAGGTATCAACATACTGCAGTATGGGCTAGCGGCTTAGAAGATCCTGTAATGATGGTCTGGGGAGGATACGGTTGTAGAAATGAACTTTGTCACTATGCAGGCATATCCAATACAGGAACTTCATATGTTCCTGGCGAGCCAGAAGGTATTTTAAATACAGGAGCTATATATAGCACTACAAATGGGTGGTTAAACAACATAAACCAAGGGCAACCGGAAACAAGGCAGGGACATACTGCTGTTTGGACAGGAAGTGAAATGTTGATATGGGGCGGCACCTACAATCAAGAAATGTATTATTACCTTCCGGGAGGCTGTTATTCGCCGGTTTTTTATTATTGGAAGCCGTTGCCGTATGGTCCCAATAAAATGAGGAGAAACCATACGGCAGTCTGGACTGGAGAATATATGGTTATTTGGGGTGGCTATGGTTGCCTAACTACAGGTGAATATGGGGTGTGCACTCAGTGGGGATTGTTAAATGATACTGGAAGATATAAACCTAATGTGGTAAATTTTTGTTCAGGCGATTGGGCACCAATACAACAAGATCCGAATGCTCCTTCTGCAAGAATTAATCATGCTGCAGTCTGGGCAGGTGATTTGGATACTCCTTCAATGATAATCTGGGGCGGTTGCTCACCTGAATATTGTAGCAATGGAACTTATTTGAATACCGGAGGTATCTATGATCCTTCAGATGATTTGCAGGATCCACTCCCTTACGGTCGCTGGCTTGGCCCGACTAGCACCGCAAATGCTCCTTCAGCACGGTACTCCCATACAGCAGTCTGGGCTGATTCAACAAATGAAATGATAATTTGGGGAGGATTTAATTATGAATTGGGTTTTCCTTCCTATCTCAACAGTGGAGGTAAATATGATCCAGTTTTGGATTTATGGATTTACACAGGGATAGATAATGCACCAATGGGAAGACGAGATCATACGGCAGTCTGGACAGGTTCTAAAATGATAATATGGGGTGGTTATAATTATTCATTCTTAGAATGGTATCTTAACTCTGGTGGTATTTTTAATCCTTCAACAAATATATGGGAATCAGCAACATCTTTAAGGGCTGCTCCTTCAGGAAGAACAAAACATACTGCAATATG
>MFGW01000023.1:13927-18399 GCA_001780385.1 Candidatus Fischerbacteria bacterium RBG_13_37_8
GATCTGGGGCGGATATGATGGTTGTAATTATCTAAATACAGGTGCGACTTATAATAGTGATTATAATAGTTGGACGAGTATGAAAAATGGCAATGCTCCCGCTGGAAGAATTGGACATACTGCCGTGTGGGCGGATCCATTCATGTTAGTATGGGGAAGCTGGTACCCTTATTTTGATGATGGGGGACAATATTGCGTTCCCTAAATAAATAGATAAGGCAAAGATACAAAGAGCAATTGCAGGAAAATGTCTTTTTTATATTCATAAAAGAATTGATAGGCTTTTATAAGTTCACATACAAATGGGATATATTTTGCTTGCGATTTTGAGATGTGATATAATTTGGGGCAAAAATGGCGAAGGCGCCACTATGACTTTATGATTACAGGAGGTACAACCTATATGGTAAGGATTACAAAAACATGCATAATCTTACTTTGTTTATGCATGTTTCTCCTGATTCTATCAGGAGATACTTATGCACGGCGCGCACGAACTGAAAAAAATGCGCTGGAACAAAAAGAATTTAGAAATGATGAATTATATATTTCTCAAACTAATATTCCACTCCAGCAGATTATTGATAAACTGCAGAACCGGATCGAATGGCAATCATTTATTACTGCAAACAAGGGTGGTTATATTTATATTGATCCGCGCTCCGGGAGACCTTCTTCTATTACTTATGTTTTTCCAATGATACCTGGAACCGGTGAGAATAATGCTATCACGCTCGCGACGCTGGAGCATTCACTCGGTTACCAGGTTACGGAAATAAATGAAAGAGTCGTAGAAGATATTGTAACTGCATTTCTGAGACGACATGCTGCCTTGCTCGCCATTAATCTTGATGAAATAGAACATATGCGAAATACCAGTGTGACGGATTTTTTATGGCAGGTATATATAAAGCGGCAGGTGAATGGAATACCTGTGCGTGATGCAAACATAGTCATGACGATCAATCATGGCAACCTGGTAGTATGGGGATTAGAGAAATGGGGTGATGTTGATATTAATCTTGTACCTTCGATAAGCAAGGATAATGCGATCAATGCCGGGATGAGCTATATCGGCGGTCAACTGGCAACAGATACATTTACTGCCACACCACATCTTGAGATAATACCAGTTTCTTCAAGTGGAAATGGTTTGCTTGGCGAGGATTACGATCATCGTCTCGTATGGGCATTTGCTTTCAAAAGAGACGGCTTTGTCAACAACTGGGAATTGCTCGTGGATGCACATACAGGGCAGGTGATCTCCATGCGCGATTTGAATCTGTATGCGACGAGAAAAATTGTCGGTGCGACCTATGCGAAAACAAATGATGATTGCTGTCCGCAAGGTTGCCCGGTGTTCGGTGCTGCCATGTCATATACAAACACTGGTTTTGCTTCACCGAATAATTACACAAGTTTAAGCGGTCAGTATGAGTATACTTCTGGGACTGCCACGACTACCCTTAACGGTGATTATGTTCTGGTAAGTGATAATTGCGGCTCCATAAGTGAAAGTTCTGCGACGGGTGACATTGATTTGGGCGGATTGGTAAATCAGCATGATTGTACTATCCCGAGCGGTCATTCGGCAGGTGATACATTCTCATCCCGAACTGCGGCTGCAGAAGTAGCGCAGATTAACAGAATGACGCGAAGCTGGATAAATAATTCATGGTGTGACAATACGCAAATGACTTCAAATATGAATATTAATAATACCTGCAATGCTTATTATTCAGGCAATACGATAAACTTTTACCGTTCCGGTGGCGGATGCAGAAATACCGGTGAAGAAGTAGCTTCCATTGATCATGAATGGGCGCATGGGCTTGACGATAATGATGCAAACGGAAATATAAGTAATCCTGGGGAAGTGTATGCAGATATGATGTCGATTATTAAATTGCATGCATTTTGTCCTGATCCGGGATGGTGGTGGACAGCGAACATGGGCTGCGGTGCATGGACATGCCCGACGAATCCATCTTCGACTGCTTATTATTGTGATGGATATGGAGATTGCTGCTTAACCTGTACGGGACTCAGGTCACTTGATTGGGCTGACCATGTCAGCGGTGTGCCGCATACTCCTGCAAATTTCAACTGTGTATATTGCAGCGGTGGATTAGGTCCTTGCGGCAAAGAAGAACATTGCGAGAATGCACCCGGTGCCGAAGCAGGCTGGGATCTTGCCGCACGTGACTTGCAAGCTGCACCATTCAACTATAGCAAGCAGACTGCATTCATGATTACGACGAAATTGTACATCCAGGGAAGCGGTAATGTTACTACATGGCATAGTTGCAACTGCACCAGCGGCACCTCGGATGGCTGCGCTGCTTCTGCCGGATATATGCAATGGCTCGCTGCTGATGATGACAACGGTAATGTGAATAATGGAACACCGCATATGACTGCTATTTATGCAGCATTCAACCGGCATGCAATTGCCTGTGCGACGCCGACGCCTCAAAATACTGGTTGTTCAACCGGACCAACACAAACTCCCGTTCTGACGGTAACAACAACGAGTATGAGCGCAAATCTATCATGGACTGCTGTTCCCGGCGCCTCAAGTTACTACGTCTTCAAAGGAACGGGAACATGGGCTTGTGATATGGAAAAAGTACGCATTGCAACAGTAACCGGAACCTCTTATGTCGACACAACACTGGATTGTCATCCTACTGCATATGCTGTTATGGCTGTCGGCAGTACCGCAAATTGCTTCAGTCCAATGAGCGCCTGCGCAGAAGTAACACCGCCTTACCCCGGTCCATCAAATGTCACAGCTACTCCAACAGGACCAGGACAGGTCACTGTGAATTGGACTGCCGTTCCCGGAGCTACGGCTTATAATGTCTACCGGCGTTACACCGTCTGCGGAGCGGAAACGGAGTCACAAATTGCCACTAATGTAACGGGAACAACTTACGTGGATAATAGCGCCCTTGTCGGTGTGACCAATTACTATGGCGTCACTACCATTAGCTCCTGCGAATCCTCAAAGAGCGCGTGGGCATCCTGTGATCCAACCGGTACGTGTTCGTTGACGCCGTGCTTCAGCGGTGCTACAAGCGCAACAAATAATCAAACATCAAACTGCGCAATTACCCTTACATGGGATGCCGGTTCTTCAAGCTGCTCATCTTATCCAACATTAACCTATGCAGTGTACCGCAGTACCGATCCTGCGTTTGTGCCCGGTCCATCAAATCTGCTGGCAAGTTGTGTGCCCGGAACTTCGTACCAGGACAGCACTCCTAATTTCGGTACGACATATTATTATGTTGTGCGTGCTGAAGATTCACGAACCGGCGGCGCCGGTCCCTGTAATGGCGGTAACATGGATACGAACGTAGTGAAAGTGAATGCAGCTGCCTCAGGCCCTGCAACGGTTCTGTTCTCCGATGGCTTTGAATCTGGTGTCGGCAACTGGACTATTTCCGCACAATGGCAAACCAGCACTACTAATTCACATAATGGTACTTATTCGGTATGGTCGAATAATTTGAATAATAGAAATTGCGACACAATTACCAAGACTACTGCTGTGGCAATACCTTCAGGTGCCGTACTGCCAAGATTGCACTTCTGGACTGTGCATAATATTGAATCAGGTTATGATGCTGGTATTGTATTTGGTTCTCCGAATGGCTCCACATGGACGAAATTGACGGTGATTCCACCTTATCCCGGTGCAACTAATACTTCTGCAAGAGCTTGCCTGGGAACGAATCCACAGCCTGCCTTCTCTGGTTCGAATATGACCTGGACAGAATACCAGGTCGATCTTACTACTTATGCTGGCGGTAATTTCCAACCGCGATTCACTTATGCAACGGATGGCTCTGTTGCAAATGGCGGCTGGTATATCGATGATGTCACTGTTGATTATGGTTCAACCTGTACCACTTCATCACCTCCAGGAAAAGTATTGAATACTCTTACTGTAAACAAGGTCAGTGGTAATCCTGTCTTGAACTGGACAGCTCCCGGCGGATCATGTACGGTAACTGCTTATGGTGTCTACCGCGGATCACTCCCATTCACTGCATATAATCATACACAATTGAATTGTAATGTTGCCGGTACTACGCACACAGATTCCTCTGCAACTAACAGCTATTATTATCTTGTGGTACCTAATAATGCTGCTGATGAAGGTTCCTATGGACTCGATTCCGCTGGCTCACAAATCCCGCAAGCTTCCAGCCCATGCAAAACACAAAATCTCACTGCATGTAATTAATATTGTATTAATTCCAGGTACTACCCCTTTCTCATGAGGGGTAGTACCTTCTCAAAGCATGGCAATCCCGAACACGCGGGTCATTATGAGTTCCGCGTCAGCGGGACGTAATAATCTGTAACGGATGTGCTTCTTATATTCCGTTAGGGATTATTACGCATTCCTCCGGAATGCTCATAATGACAAAGGGATGGATTGCCACGCAAGGGCGGACACG
>MFGW01000024.1:0-698 GCA_001780385.1 Candidatus Fischerbacteria bacterium RBG_13_37_8
CAATTCCACTCCTCATATTGATGAATTAGCTGATGCAGGTATACGTTTCACCAATGCGTATGCACTCGCTCCCATTACCCTTCCTTCACATGCTTCCATGCTCCTTTCAAGATACCCATGGAATCTTCAGCTTTTCTTCAATGGCAATCTGGTGCCTCCCTATGATTATAGCTTGCAGAAAAAATTCAAACAGCTCGGTTTTCAAACGGCTGCATTTACGTCACTGGGTGTGCTGAAATCGTTTTTTGGTCTATCACAGGATTTTGATTATTATTCCGATGTCAGTGAAATTCCATCACGTTCCTATTTCTATGCGGATGAAGTGAATGATAATGTTTTTAAATGGCTTTCAGCACATTATGAACAGCCATTTTTTATGTGGGTACATTATTCCGATCCGCATGAACCCTACATGCTGAAAGATTCACCACCAGACATGGAAGTATTGTTGAATGGCAAGAGTATCGGGAAATATTGCATTAATAAAAGAGAGCTCATGCGTTTGCCGGTCGAACTTAATGACGGGAATAATGAGCTCACTTTCATTCCGCTCAAAGATAATTCAGCAAAACCTATAAAGGATCATTCGATTGAAAAACTTTCCATCCTGGATGAACGTATTACGATAAAGCAAAATTTGACTGCAGAATCCTTTACGACACCCTATAAATTTGATGATACATTTTCACTGAACCTGG
>MFGW01000024.1:712-992 GCA_001780385.1 Candidatus Fischerbacteria bacterium RBG_13_37_8
GCGATAATTAAAACTGATATCCTGCTTAGAGGAAAAGTAGCACAAACCCTTGCAGAAATTCGGGCTAATTACCTGAAAGAAGTTCAGCAGATGGATGCGGCGGTTGGTCAACTTGTTGACTGGCTCAAGGAAAAGAAGCTGTTTGATACGACGCTTATATTCATGTTGGCTGATCATGGTGAAGGACTCGGTTCACATGGTGCTATCGGGCATGAAAGCCAGGTTTACCTTACACAAATTCATATCCCATTCATCATTGTTGACCATAAACATAAGGGCA
>MFGW01000024.1:1027-5455 GCA_001780385.1 Candidatus Fischerbacteria bacterium RBG_13_37_8
GCTCCGACTATTTTTGCGTATCTTGGGAAAAAACCTGACTCGAATTGGGAAGGGCGTAATCTCATTCCGCTACTGGCTAATCCAGCACATCCTTCATCCTTGCCCTCTATCTCCAGCTCCGCATATTTCTATACCAGCCCTACTCCTGAAGGACTGCGTAACAAATTCTCCCTCGTCTCACCTCCCTACCACGTGATTTATACACCCCACTTAAAACGATATGAATTATACAACATGCCCAATGATGAAAAAGAACAGATAAATCTCGTTTTTCAAACAGCTACTCCTGTCGAATCATATCCAGCTTTAGTCCAGCAACTCCAAAATTATCAGTATCACGTCAAGCAGCAATTCAAATCCTACAAAGCACCTAAATTACCAGCCGACGAAGTGGAAAAATTGCGCTCCCTCGGCTACGTCAATCCATAAAATCAGTGGACAGTTATCAGTAGACAGGGAGCAGAATAGGCGCTTCATCTTGAAATGCTTGCATTGTTGGCAAGAAAAATAATGAACCACAGAGAATCTAGCGTTTTAAGCCAGCCTTACTTGCTTAAAACGCTAGATTCTCTGTGGTTTTTCCCTTTGGGTTCCGACTTGTCCGGAGTAGGGAATAGGATCATTTGAAATTGGGTAGCTTATCCTTTACAATACATTTATTAGTGAAGGTCTTATGAATGAATACATCATACACATAGCAGCTATTGTACTTCTTACAGTAGGATTGTGTGGAATTGGTAATGAAGGTTTGCTTGTTCGCGGAGTATATGCGGGAGAATTACAAAAGGGTACAAATGAAGATGCCGGCGAACTAGTCAAGAAAGCGAAGGCATTATATGCAGAAGGAAAATATGAAGAAGCGATACCGTTGGCAGAAAAAGCACTGGAAATGAATGAGAAGGCATTAGGGAAAGACAATGCACTGGTTGGGGAAAATGTGCAAATCCTTGCACAACTATACCATGCCGATGGGAGGTATGAAGAAGCGGAACCGTTGTTCCTTCGTGCACTGGATATGACTGAGAAAAAGTTGGGGAAAGATCATCCGGATGTTGCACGAATCCTTAATGATTTTGGATTGCTTTTGTGTGACATGAGTGAGTATGAACGGGCGATGCCTCTATTTGAGCGTGCACTGAAGATAAATGAAAAGACTTCAGGAATGGAACATCCTGATACGGCACAGACCTTTACGAATTTAGCATCACTTTATCATGCGACAGGCAAATATACGGAAGCTGAGTCGTTCTACAAAAAGGGCCTGGAGATTAGGGAAAAAACATCGGGTAAAGACCATAAGGATGTCGCGGAGAGTCTGAATAATTTAGCAGCGCTGTATCGTGCGACAGCACGGTTTGCAGAAGCTGAGCCATTGTATAAGCGAGCTCTGGAGATAGATGAAAAATTATTGGGAGCGGAACATCCAAGTGTGGCAATTGACTTGAATAATTTAGCAGCGCTGTATCGTGTGACGGGAAGGTATGTAGAAGCAGAACCATTGTACAAGCGCACATTGGAGATAGATAAAAAAGTTTACGGGCAAGAACATCCGGATGTGGCAACAGATATGAATAACCTCGCGGTACTTTATCGTGATACGGGAAGGTATGCAGAAGCGGAACCTTTGCATAAACGAGCGCTGGCAATAGATGAAAATATATTAGGCAATGACCATCCTTATGTAGCAACAGATTTGGCTAACCTGGCAGCACTCTATTATGACACGGGCAGGTATGAACTTGCAGAACCGGAATTCAAACGCGCTCTTGCGATTTATGAAAATGTGTTCGGAAAGGAACATCCGCGTGTCTCGCAAAATTTGAATAACATGGTGAAACTGTATCACGCTATGGGAAAGAATGCAGAAGCTGAGAAATTGTGCAAACGCGCGCTGGCAATAGATGAAAAAGTACTGGGAGACGAGCATCCGAACCTGGCAATGGGCTTGAGTAACCTGGCAGTAATCTACCACGATACCGGCAGGTATGAACAAGCTGAACCGCTGTTCAAACGCGCCCTTGATATACGACAAAAAGCATTCGGCAAAGATAATCCACGTGTCGCACAGAGCTTGAATAACCTCGCACGACTTTATGCCGGTATGCAGAAACACGCCGAGAGCAATGCGCTCTATATCCAGGGAATGCAAATAGAAGATGCTATGAGAGAAGATGTGTTTTCCTTGCTGTCGGAGAGACAGAAACTGACTTACATGGAACAAAAACAGCGCACTCTTTATGAATTCATGTGTCATACCAGCAGGTTTATGAAAGATAATGTGGAAGCAGTGAGCAATGCCTTGAATATCTGGCTTCGCTGGAAAGGCGCAGTTATGGAAGCACAGGGCAGATACATCGATGCAGTAACTGCATCCGCGGATCCAATCATCAGGCAAAAATTTAATGAACTGCGTAAAATAAGAATGCAGCTTGCGAAACTGCAGATGGTAAAACCTGATAAATTAAGCTCAGATGACTATAAGAGAGTGCTGAAAGAATTATCAGAAAACAAGGGTGTACTTGAAGCAGAATTAAGCCGGCTCAGCAAAGAATATGCATTTGAAAAAAGAGTAGGCAAAGCTGATATAGAGACAATATCAGCATTGTTGCCGGAACAATCCGCTTATATTGATTATGCAAGGATTGACCAGTATGATTTTCAAAAACAGGAATGGGGGAAAGCACATTACATTGCATTTCTGATGATTCCGCATGTCAAGGAAAAACCCGTGGTGAAGTTGATAGATATTGCCGAGGCGGAGGAATTGGAATCACATATTAAAATATTTCTGAAAGAGATGAAAAAAGTTTTTTTACTTGGGAGACCGGGAAAAGACGTCCTGATAAAAAAGGAAGCGAAAATCCTGTATTCCTTATTGATGAAACCGGTGGAGACATATCTTGAAACAAAAACGCAGTTATTTATAAGTCCGGACGGATACCTTCATTTACTTCCATTTGAGATTTTAATGACGGAAGATGAACGTTATTTAATAGAGACGTACCAGATAAATTATGTCAGTGCGGGACGCGACATTATTCGATTTGAGGACACAACGACAGCGGAGGGGGCCGTGGTTTTGATGGGTGATCCCGATTATGATCTCGGACAGGCAGAGAAAGTGCAGGCAACCGGGGATGAAGGCAAAGATGAGCAGAAAATAAGAGGAGTACTATCGGGAGAGGTAAGCGGCATGGAGTTCCCCAGGCTTCCAGAAACAAAACAGGAAATTGATGCTATTGAGAAAATCATCGAGGAAAACTATCATCTGCCGGTTAAAAATTACCAGGATAAGCAGGCGCTGGAAGACGTGCTGTTTAAGATAGAATCACCGCGTATGCTGCATCTCGCGACACATGGTTATTTTTTGCCAAATGAAGAAGTAACAGCACAGGATAAGAAGATGCTGTCAGCGCAGGAAATGAAAGCTACTGTGGATATTGGATTAGCGAATCCAATGACACGCTCCGCACTCGTACTGGCAGGCGCCAATACCTCTATAAAAGAAGGACGGGATGATGGTATTGTAAGCGCTGAGAAAGTGCTCAGCTTGAGATTACGTGGAACTGAGTTAGTAGTATTGTCGGCATGTGAAACAGGACTTGGTGATGTGAAGAATGGAGAAGGCGTATTCGGATTAAAGAGAGCATTTATTCTTGCAGGAGCCAAAACGATAGTGATGAGTCTCTGGAGTGTGCCCAGTGCCGAGACAACACAGTTGATGACCAATTTTTATGACTTCATGAGTCAGGGGAAAGGCAAAGCGCAGTCACTGCGCGAAGCCAAACTGCGGATGTTGCGTGATCATCCCAATCCCTTTTATTGGGCCGCCTTCCTCCTTACTGGTGAGGAGGAGGGGGTCGTACCATAACATTAGCCTATGCCACAACATGCTCCCTGACGGCATTTTAGAGCAGCATGCTAAAAATTCAGCAAAAAATGATTGTGGAGGATAAGAAAGCATGAAAAGGACGAAAAAATATACCCGGAGAGAATTTCTTAAAAGCTCTGCGATAGGCGGGCTTGCACTTAGTTTACATTTAGGTGCACAGGAAAATGACAAGGCTGATCTTGTGTTCCATGGTGGAACGATTCTTACGGTTGATGCTAACGACAGTGTCAAGAATGCTATTGCGATAAAAGGCAACAGGATTCTAAAGGTTGGCAAGCAGTTATCAGATATTCAGTCTTTCATTGGTAGTAGCACAAAAGTCATTCAGCTTGGGCAGAGGTGTATTACGCCCGGCATGATTGATGTTCATAATCATATTATTGCGCAGGCGACTACTACTATTGATTGGGTGGATCTTATTCAATGCAAAAGTGCGGAGGATGTTCGCAATAAACTGGCTGATTGGATAGTGGAGCATGATTGTCCTGCGGGAAAGTGGATTAGGGGTTCCGGGTATATGTGGTTAGTGGATAAGG
>MFGW01000024.1:5469-6114 GCA_001780385.1 Candidatus Fischerbacteria bacterium RBG_13_37_8
GAGGGTGTACAGGGACCTCCGCTGTTAACACGATGGGATATTGACCAGGTAGTGGAGATACGGGGAAGAAAAGTTGATCTGAGTGCCTATCCCATGTATCTTATTCAACTGAGTGGACACTATGCTACCATAAACGGGCTTGGATTGCGCAAGGCGAAGATCATGAATGATTCTGGACATTTCCACGAGAGTGCGGATGCTGTTTGTCTTACCGTTCCCAACAAGAAAATAAAGGAGGTTTTTTCACAGGAAGCACATAAATTCGGTTCCTTTTTCCAGGAGACACTCAAGGGTGGAAGCAAACAAATCAGCGGGACAGTTTTCCATCATTATGCTATGGAGGAATTCATAGTGCGAGCATACAAATTTGCTGATTTTCCGAGAACAGAAGAAAAGGAGTTATCGGCGGCTTTGAAACAGCGGTGCCGGGAATTCATTAAATTAGGAGTGACTTCTATTTATGATAACAACCTGCGATTGATGTCTCAATTTGATATGATAAAAGCATACCATAAAAGCGCCGAGCCGCAGGAAAAGCTTCGCATTACGCTTTACCCATATATTTGTCATCAGGATAAGGGAGCATTTCCTGCTTTTGACCAGGGATCCCGCAAAGGAATATTGTCTAAGGCGCCGATGTTCGAT
>MFGW01000025.1:0-5650 GCA_001780385.1 Candidatus Fischerbacteria bacterium RBG_13_37_8
GCTTCCGGCAATTTGCTCTGGCGACGAACATACGGCGGCGCTAGTGAAGATAAAGCGTATTCCATCGCATATACATCGGATGGTGGCTCTATTATCGCAGGCACTACTAAGTCAGTAGGCGCAGGCAATGCCGATGTTCTCGTTCTCAAACTGGATTCCTCGGCTAATATCCAATGGCGTAGAACTTTCGGCACCACTGGCGATGACGGAGCTTATTCAATTACACAGACTACAGATGGTGGTTATCTCATAGGAGGTTACACGGCAGCTTTTGGCTCCGGACTTTCTGATGCATTGATAATAAAGCTTAGCTCTTACGGTAATATCTTAATGAAAAAAAGCTTCGGTGGAACAAGCTCAGATTTCATTACTGCAATAAAAGAAAATTCCAGCAATGAATGGTTTGCAACCGGGCAGACAGCTTCCTTCTCACCTTCATTTCTGATGCTTAAAATAGATCCTAATGGCGACATACCGAAATGCGGATATTACATCTCTCCGGAATTAACAGTAACCGCACCGGCTATTTCAGCTACAGCACCGGCTCTTACCGGTACTGCACCAGCCTTGAGTGGTACAGCGCCAGTTCTGACAATCACCGCGCCTTCAATAACTAAAGAAGCCGTATGCCCTTAAAAAATTCGAAAACTATAGGAGTGGAATATTGAAATAGTGAGAATTCAACTTTCGCACATACACAATTATTATTGAAAAGCAATGAAGTAAAGTTGAAATATAAAATCGCCAAAAATATTTCATATAGGATGTTAGAAAATGATATTGTGATATTAAATCATGAATCAGGTTATTACTATGTTCTTAATGAAACAGCAAGCAAAATATGGGAATTCCTGTTTGTCAAAAAAGTGAAGCTGAGAGACACTATCGAAAATTTTGTTAGCGAATATAAAATTGAAGAGCAGATATTGAAATATCTTTTGCAGGCTTCTTGTTAATGCATGACGAAAAACCTAAGGTGGCCAAGGACAACTGTTAGAGTAAACATTCATTGTTGGCGCTGACATAACGAACGAAGGCGCCCAAATCCAAAGTGAAGTAGCTTCAACATACAATGCAGGAGCTGACACATAAAAAGATGGCACAGTTATTGAAAGTAAAGGTGATATTAATTCACATCCACTGAAAAGTCCTTTTGAATCTAATTTTAATAAGTAACCTTCTTCTATCGCATATCCTCCATCTAGAGTTTGCTCTAAAGATACTTTTCCCCAATCATTGTCAGAAGAATCCTCAAATATTCTGCTCAAGGATATATTTCCTGATGAGTTAAGTTTGACAAGCAAAATGTCACCATATTGACTATCGAATGAACCGGAGCCTCCCGATACAATATACCCTCCATCAGAAGTAGGGATAATTGAATGAGCTTTATCCCAGCCAGTGCCCCCTATAGATCTTTTCCAAATTACATTGCCAAAATTATCAAGTTTAACAATGAAAAAATCGCTTCCTCCGCTTCCTGGTATCCAACCTGCTATGATGTAACCTCCATCTTTAGTTTGAGTAATTGAATTCAATTCACCCACTCCAATAAATTTTCTCCTCCACAATAAACCGCCAGATGCATTTAATTTTAAAACAAGATTACCGGTACTGATCATGATGACACCACCATCTAAGGTAGGAGCTACCGCATATGCTTGCGAGTTATTGTAACCATGGCAATGTGGTTCAGGATTTTGATCATCTGGTACTGGTAAGAGCTCATTGAATGATCTTCTCCAAATAATATTTCCTGGTGAATTAAAAGCCGTAATTAACATACATTCATAACAACAATTAACTGAATTCGAATTAGGATTCCACATAAAACCCGCTGTTACATAGTTTCCATTATTAGTTTCAGTTACAGCGAGGCTCTCATCTTCTGGTACAGAGTCATGCCCATATTCTCTTTTCCATGTCACATTTCCAGAAGAATTAAATTTAGCAATAAAACCGCCCGGTGCTGGATAATCAGGGAGTTCTCTATATCCAGAAGCAATACAACCACCGTCCGAAGTTGCAGCTATCGAATGAAAAACGTATTTCGAATCTACATCTCTTTTCCATATAATGTTTCCGCAAGAATCTAATTTTAAAATAATATTCCAATCTAGCCAGCAGAATCCACCATCTTGAGCTAAATCCAACTCTCCAGGTTCCGCAAGTCCTCCATTATAAAGATCACTATATATTTTTTTAAAAGCTGCACACCAACCGATATGCTTTGGTGTTTGCGGACACAAGGCATCTTCATTATGCCTCATCATGCAAGGCACTGAATTGATATTGCAATATTCACAATTAGCATTGACAATAGTTGGTCGCGGTCCATCAGCAGCACAAGCACCACACGATGTACATCCATAATTATCCTGGAAGTCATAATATTCATCGCAAGCCCAAAACACATGCCCTGTTTCATGTGATAGAACAGTTCCAAAAGCAGCCTCTCCCCAGTTGCAGTTTCTAAAAAGCATTTGAACATAAGGACCTCCTAAATATGAATATGCGCAGGTGGGTATAGAATCTTTGAATTTAGTAGGAGCTCCTAATGGATTATACGCAATAAAAACTGAAAACGCCCAATTTGTTTTATATTGTATTTTAAGCCATGAATTGAACGCTGTTACTTTTTCAAATTTATCTCCTGAAGTATATCCTAAATTATCCATGATCTGATTGATCCATAAAGAATCTTCAGTTGAAAAATGAGTAATAGGCTCGTATCCCTGCTGTGCTGCCACTCCATTATAAGGGTAGATGCGCGGGGTAAAACTCAACGTCACTCCATAATCAACAGCTTTATTTACCCACCATGATAATCCGCTGGATGCTCGGTTGATCGTATTCTGTTGGTCAACCGCTGTCCAATCATATTGACTGGTATCTTTTGTGCCATTACTTTCAACAAAAAAAAGAGCATATGCCACTGTTCCAGTCATCTCATCACTGTTATTCCACGAAAAGGATTCAATGCCTAATTGCTGCAAATTTCGCTCGAAGTCTTCGCGATTTATTCCCGGATGAGGCAAAGCATCATTAATCAAAGGCTCGCCCTTTGCCGTTGCTGATGCTTCCCTCTCTTTTTCCATATCTCCTGACGCAACATAATTGAAAAAATTAATAAAAGCAATACTCTGCTCATCCTGATATTTCAATCCCCTTATATCTATTGGGCTTTGCGTAATAAATTCAATGCCATTTTTTCCAAGCAATTTATCAGAAATTCCAGCAGGAATCCAGCCAAGCATCACATGCGGCGGTGATAAAATTGCAATAGCTCCTCCCTGACTTATCACATAATCTCTAGCTTCATTCGCTTCTGAAATATCTTTATTACTCATTAGTATCAGAGTATACCCCTGTGCCCATGAACTTGCAGAAGAAGAATCTCCTGCAATGGCTTCATTCACCAATATTACAGCTATTATGCAAAGAACTACCAAATAATAATTTGCAATTGATGCTCTATTATCAAATGCACACATGTAAAAATCCTCCTTTATATTTCATTTTCTTGCATGCTTAATCATGAACCACAAAACTTTTACCAATTACTTCCAGATAATACATTTGATTTCTATTCAGGTATTTCAAAAAACCGCTGCGATTATTGCATGACCAATTGTTTTACGGGCATGCATTTCCGGAAGTTAAATTAGCTGTTGTAATTATCAGAGAAGGAGCGGAGATAGAAAGTGCAGGCGCTTTTACTATCATAACGGGAGCTGAAATAGAAAGCACAGGAGCTGAAACAGTAAATGAAGGCGTGCTAAATAGATTGCATCCAGGAATAATACCGTAAGCATTAACCTTTACAACAAGCGCATCAACATATGCCGTTCCAAAACTTTCTGACCATCCTGCTATAATGAAATTGCCATCTGCTGTGGGTATTACTGAAGAAGCCCACTCAGCATACGTACCGTTCAGTGTTCTTTTCCACATGATATTGCCATTGGTGTTCATTTCAAGCATAAAAGTATTATCAAAAGGCGCAAGTGAGTTTGTATATCCAGATATGATGCTGTTTCCATTGGGTGTTTGTGCTGCTGATAATCCGCATTCATCTTTATCAGTGCCGATATTCCTTCTCCAAAGCAGATTGCCAGAGGTATTCAATTTCATTACCAGCACATCATTATAGTTTTCAGATGAGAACGAATTAGAGCATCCCGCTATTATGCAACCTTCATCTGAAGTTTGAACTATAGAATATGCTCCTTCATTGTAATTGCTTCCAATTTTTCTTTTCCAAAGCACATTACCGGATGAATTCAGTCTAATAGCCAATACATCCTGGTATAAGCCATTCCCGGATTCCCCAATCACAACATAGCTTCCATCCAATGTTTGTATTATATCCCATGCCATTTCATTCTCAATATCAAATGTTCTTCTCCAGAGTATATTTCCATAACTATTCAGTTTTAGTACTAAGGCATCGTAGCTGTTCGCATTAATTGATGACGTTCCGCCTGCTATAATATAACCGCCATCTGATACCTGCTTTGCAGAATGAGCATACTCACATTTATCTCCCCCAATCGTTCTTTTCCAATCGATATTGCCGGAAGCATCCACCTTTACAATAAGCATATCACTGCAACCGGCGCCAAATGATGATGTATCACCTGCTATAAGATAGCCTGAGTCAGTTGTTTGAATAACAGAGTACGCTGAGTCATTGAAAGCACCGCCGTAGGCTTTTTCCCACACTATTGCTCCGGATGCATCCAATTTCACAAGAAGCGCATCAAAACCGCCAGCGCCAAATGAGCTCGTATCACCCACGGCAACATAACCGCTATCTGATGTCTTCACTATTGAATAAAAAAATTCGGCACCACTACCACCAAAGTATTGTGCAAATAATGAGCCCTCAGGTTCTGTTCGTAAAGAAATAGGCATCCAGACTGCATGCGCACCCATGTGCGTATTCTGCCAATCAATTCTTTCAATCCGCTGCTTCATGTATTCTTGTTCCCAACACACCCCGATGAGACTAACAGTTGTTACACCTACTATTAAACAATACTTAATTAATAATTTTGCTAATGCCATAATTCGACTCCTTAATAACATCGCTACTCTCCTTCATGTGGGATAGGATCAAATGTTGTTATTCCCCAGAAAGGATTATGTTTTCGCTCCGCTAATACAAACCATGATGTTGCAGCTACATGCAGACGATTATATAGTATGAAATCAATTCCTGTGGTCACCTCATCACGGCACGAAGCTGCAATACCCATCCCATTGCTGCTGGGAGCAAACCATTGCGCTTGATAAATGTTTTTAAGAAAATAGTCCGCTTCAGCATTTTCTTTTTTAATTCTTTTGGCTATTACTAAATGAGCTGTTCCTTCCCACCAAATACCATCCTTATCATCATTAAAATCTATTCCATTCGCAATTTTTCCTTTATAACAACGCTCTGAAACACGGCAGTTGGTTTGCACCCAATCAATACCTGCTCCATAAAGAGATGTCTCCCCTAACGCCATCAGTCCCCATGTATTAGCATCTTCATAGAGGTTGCAATCAACATCAGCGCCGCCCTCTTTTATCCCGGCAGAGAATCTGTATTCATCATTACAGGCTCTCCACATTGAACGGACAAAATTTTTTGCATGCATACCAC
>MFGW01000025.1:5662-7186 GCA_001780385.1 Candidatus Fischerbacteria bacterium RBG_13_37_8
TGCTATCTCCTGCAATATCAAACAAAGTCATGAAAGCAACGTAAAGATCTATGTTATGCTCTGTCGATTTAAATGTTAATTTATTTTGATTCGGTTCAAAACCTTCGTAACCTCCCGTATATCCACCATAATCAGTTAAACTTTTAGTATTCAACTCAATCCAATCACCGAGTTTTTCTGCTGCCACAAGATATTCTGATTTTCCTATAATTTTATATGCTCTGAGAAGTCCTATCATAACCCAAGCCATATTACCAGTATCAGTTCCTACATGTTCAGCTTCCTCTATCCATTTTTCTTCACAAATGTTCCACCAGCCCGGTAATCGTGCAGTATCGATTTTATTATTAGGGGTCCATCCCGGCCAGAGTATAAGGTCTCCACCCTGATAAGCATTTCTCAGTCTCCAGTCCTCAAAATATCGATCATGATTTTGTGCATAGATTAATGCATCAGCTAATATAGTAGCTCGACGCACATCATCCGTGTTTCCCCGCGCCAAATAAGTCAGTAATGCTATAACGTTATCATAGGTAAAAGCCACGTTTTTTAGCTGTGTGTCAAAATCAAATAAACATTGAGGATTTGGCGGATATGGAAGTGCTTGATAGCTTACTAAAAGTCTTAAATCATTCGCTCTTGCCTTATTATAGGCTATGTCATCAATATAAAAAATTGCCCCATTCTGATTGCGGTACCTATATACATACCAGGCAAATCCACCAATAACATAGCTCAGGTTGCTGCCCGTAAGATCAATTGTATATTTCTGCCATTTGGTAGTGAGTGTAGTTATTGTTCCTATAGCAGGCACTCGAGGAAATGAATCCGGATGATCTGTTATAGGTTTACCCGTAAACGGATCTCTTCCCATGCCACCCACATAAAATTCTATTTCCTCGCCCCCCGTCTCACCACGTGCCCAAAAACTAATCGAGGTAGCTCCTACTAAATTCAAACCAGCATTAGAGCTATCACCCCAATTGCAAGAAGGAACTACATCATTAGCTAATAGTACACCGTTATTATAATATAATCCTGCATCCATAACGTTATTTGGTAAAAAAGCATTTTTAATGCAAGTTGCTCCACTGTGACAATTTTGAGTCCATGCCTCATCAATAAGCACTTCAGCTTCATTCATCATGCACCGAACTACAAAATGATTCCCTGCAGAACCATTATCAGTGTATACATCAAATGATTTATTAAACTGATCCATTACAAAATTCATATGAGCGTAAGCCTCTTTTTGCCCTGCTTGCGCATCCATCAGCAGAGCTGTTAGGCAATAACTAATTAGGATAATAACAAGGCTTGTTTTGCATCTCACCATTTGCACCTCCTAAATATGCCCTTAAGTTTCGCACCAAGAGCAATTTTTGAATCAATATGTCTGTCTAAAATGAAAATTGTTCATTTTTCACTTTCTCTCTGCATGTCTCAGGCTCTTTAAAAGAATCCCATTTTCCAAGACTCCGCACAGAAATAGTCTAAAATCTTGATCAGTTTCTTTTATTATTT
>MFGW01000025.1:7419-8112 GCA_001780385.1 Candidatus Fischerbacteria bacterium RBG_13_37_8
TGAGAAGATTCATTGAAAACTTAATATTGGAATGGAAAAAAAACAGCAACAGAAAAATTCAAAGTGAAGCTCCCCCAACCAAAAGTCAGGGCCTCTTTAGTTCAGGAATCAAACAACGTCAATCTTCCATCTCAAAACTAAATTGACTAGTAATCTCATGAAATATCTCCTTTAACCTGCCCAAAACCAGATATACTCATTTCCGACCATCCTTGCTCCCTTCTAAATACTCTCGACACGAAAAATAAAAATATGCACGCTCTGCCATCTCCGGATTATTCAATACCTCATGCAGAATCTCCAACTCCGTGATCGAATGATTCAGATGCTCCTTCAGCCAAGGTTCCCGTTCAATTAGCTTTTGCGGTATTGTATCAGGCACTCACCCGTAACTCCGGAAAGGTATGTTTCACAAGATAATCCCTGTCCTCCTGCATATCCTGAAATGTCGATGATACAAATACACGCACCACCCGTTCTTTGAATACCATTGCCCCTGACTGCTCAGTCATCTTTCACCTCAATAAATGATTAATATGCCATAATAAAGCATAACTGAACAAATAACAATATCAATTCAACGACTAAAAATTTCTTAAAATAGTGCCAGAAAAATTTGAAACCTGCACAAGCTTTGGTTAACATTATACAAACCTGCTTACGATAGATGCGTTTCCGGGATATTTCTTCAAA
>MFGW01000025.1:8129-9148 GCA_001780385.1 Candidatus Fischerbacteria bacterium RBG_13_37_8
AAACTGCCTGATTCTGGTAATAAATGAAGACGAAAACATCTTCATCGGCACATAGATAACTTTGACTTTTTTTGCCTTAGCATAAGCTAATAGCTTTTTTGAATATTTCCATCGAGCATCAGCCACAATTATTATTGCATCCCTGGCATATTTTATTGCCCAGGCAATAGCTTTTTCTATACTTGGAAAATGCTGAAGATCCCTATCAAGCCAAGGTTCTAATCTACATTGATATTTTACAGATCTCTTCACTATTTCCTGGTATCTATCAACATCTATGACACTGCGGCGAAATAAAACAGCCATTGCATTTAACCAATACCTTGTTACATGATACCGCGCAAGATTGTCCTTGTTCTCAAAAAAATAATACATTGAAAATACCCTATCTGCTTGCGCGCCTTTGTCAAAATCTTTCAGGTTAAGATCTATGTTTGTCTTCACTTCATTCCCACTATAAATAGCACTGCTTTCCCACTTATTCTCTTCTTTGCTCGAAAATATAAATACAACCGGGGTAAATTGATCTAAATGGAAAGTTGACGGATTATGTATTTTAAATTTAGCATAAAGTGAATTTTCCTTCCTGGCAAGCGATGATAAAGTTGCCCTGAAATCTAATCCTTCTCCCATGGAACCACTGCTCTTCATTGTAATGGCCGGATTTAACATTCGCTTTGCTTCAATCAAAGCGCGAATACATGCCTGCTCATACAATTTAATATCTTTAATTATCTCCCATTTAATTGTATTTTTGTTGTGCTTTTCTAACCATGCAAATTCCGTTTCCGAAAGATTGGGGCGTGCAAAATTAATTAAATTAATGCGATTAGCTGCTCTTTCATCCATAGCACAGCTTTCACCGGTAAACGTATATCCATTTGAGCTATTATAAGTTTGAGAATTAAACAAATCCGGAACATCAAATTTCTTGTTCCTTTGAGTAATTTCATCTTTGTATAGTTCAAATAAAAAAAGCGCATTTTGTTTATCAGATAATGGGTAATCAATCAGTTTTT
>MFGW01000025.1:9408-11594 GCA_001780385.1 Candidatus Fischerbacteria bacterium RBG_13_37_8
ACTTCTTCAACCTCTCAAATACAATACCTGCTCTATACCATGAAAAATCATTAGCAGCCCAAAGACACCTATTTTCGATCTGTTTAAATAAGGGAGAAAAATATTCCTCCAAACCTTCAGCAAATACAAAATAATCATCTTTAGTTCTTATATCGGTATTAAATAAAAGCTCTGGTGGATGTTCAATAAACCGTGAATAATCGATGCAGGCATGATTAATTTCCTTTTTCGCACAAAGATGCATGGAAATGCATGCAGCATCATTCGGTACAAACGGCAATACAACCCATGTCGAATCTTTCTTCCTGACATACAGAGCATTGATATCGGGAAATGAAAAAGAAGCAAAATATTTCAAATGCTCATCATTCATAAAATACGGCAGGTCAATAAGCACAAAATCAAAATTCCCTTGTTCGATGGCTTTCGCTGCTAATTGCGCAAAGACAAGCCTTCCTTTCAAATAAGGAAGTACGTTGAAATTATCATTAGCAGAATTCTTTATCCATGGAGTTATATTAGTGTAATAATTCTGAAACCACACTTATTTCCTCCTTGCTCTCCTTAGAGCCAAAATCAGTATTGTTCTCATTCGCTGAAAGGATATCCTTCTTAGCTCTATCCAAATATTTTGCTGCCTCATAATCATTAATTGCATGATTAGTTGTGCCATTCTTTTCATGGCAATATAATCTATATGCGTATTGCAACAATTTTACGGCATTGCGTGGTGATATTGTCTCGTTTTTGAATTGCTTTATAAAAACTTTGAACCATAAATTATCTGCATTTCTGACATGATTTTTTAATATTTGTTCGAGTATCTCTTTAGAAGGGAAACCGACATAGATAGCAGGGCGGGTTCTCTCATCGATAAAATCAGGCAGCATCATGCTTTCCTCGGCATTTTCATTCAATGCAGCACAAAATAAAAACTCCGGGTGTGCTTTAAGGCAAATTCCTGGATTAACAGAAGTTAATGTTCTCCGGTCATCGAGCACCGATGCTAAAGGTGCAAGAACAGAATGAGGAGCTCTTGAGAGCTCATCAAAAAAACAGATGCCTCCTCTGAGCATAGCTGCAAAAAGTGGTGATGCTATGTATTCAAAAGTATGCGAAGAAGTAGCAATGGGAGAACACGTTATTTCTTCCGGTCTCAGTTCCTCACCACCTCTGATAATATAAAGCTCCTTCTGCAAAATGCGCGCAAGATGATACACGATAGTATTTTTCCCAACACCCGCAGGACCGTACAACCGGAAGTTCAAAGGCGCCACCCCATCAATATTCAGCCACGTTGCAAGCGCTTTATTGATAATTTCCTTCTGCTCCACTATCTCTATATCCGGAATTTCATCGCATAAAGGCACTCTTATCGTCAAATCCCCTAATTTGGTTACCTCAAATTTGCTTATTTGCTCTTGAATCAAGTTTGCGGTCATTTTCAATCACCTCACTTTATATTGATTTTTTTTAATAATTCCTTCTCCATTAATTGTTCATTCGTATCATCATTGCTTCATGTATTGCTCATTGCTTTCCAAACAATGTAAGATCATGTTCATCACATTAAAGTATTAACGGCATAATTCATTATTTTAGGACACTATAGCAATACTATATTTCCAAAACCTGATTAGTTTCGATCAAAGAAATGTATTATTTTAAGCGTTGCGCTTAATTGGGGTAGTTTAGACAAACATTTAATGCTTTATTTACAGTGTTTTTGCAGGAATTTAAGTGCTTCTTTTTTATTAATAATTTTGCCAGCAAGCTGCTCCTCCCTGAGAAGATTCAGCAGTTCTCCTATTTTGGGTCCAGGTTTCATGTTCATTGCTTTCATGATATCATTGCCATTAAGTACTGGTTTTGGTAAGCGAATTTTTTCCCTGGTTAACTTCTTTAGTCTTTCAATTCTTTTCATCAATCCATGAAAATTTCTGAGATCCGGTTTTCCATTAATCGGAACGGTAGCATTCCCGTCGCAAAAACTCAACATGAGGAGGTCTCTTCCTTGCTTACTTACGTCGCCAGTTTCCCTATCAAAGAAATATTTTTCAATCGTGCTATTTCTCATTTCCCGGTAATTGCCATGAAGAAGAAGCATGTGATTATTAATAAGCCATTCCACCCGCTCCGGTTTTATGCCGGCATTAGAAAGCGCCAATTTCTTGATAGTTTCAACA
>MFGW01000025.1:11631-13273 GCA_001780385.1 Candidatus Fischerbacteria bacterium RBG_13_37_8
TAATCCGATCGGTTCCATCTTTTTCCGGCGTTTTTATCGTAAGCGGTTTCCCAACATCATGATAAAGCAATGCAAAGATCATTTCGGCGCTTATAGGCCATCCACGAAATTGCTGCTTAAATTTCCTGGATTTAAGAAAATGCAACGATAACCGCGTATGTCTCCACACGTCACCTTCTGAATGAAATTCAGCGGGCTGTGGACAACCTTTCATACGCAAAAGTTCCGGCATAATAGCCTGCAAAGCTCCCGACTGATCATAATAATCAAGCATTTTAATAGCATCATATTCAATGCTTTTTATCAATTCCTTTGCTACAAGCTCATAAGGTAGTATCCTTTCCTTTTCTTCTTTTATTATTCTCAAATCATTAATGTGAGGCATTAATTTCGTAATTGCCAACCAGGTATTTCTCTCAATCTCAAAATTGAGCTGGCAGGCAAAACGAATTGCGCGAAGCATTCGTGAATAATCCTCCATAAACCTGTTTTCAGGAGATCCAACTGCACGTATTAATCTATCGCGTAAATCACTGTACCCACAATAAGGATCAATAATTTCACCGCTGGCTATATTAAGCGCCATTGCGTTCATGGTGAAATCACGACGTGATAAATCTTCTTCAATAGATAAATAAGGTTCTGATTGTATTTCAAAATCCCGATAGCCGCCGGTGCCTATTGCATGCTCACGTCGAGGAAGCGCTATATCGATAGCTTCTGTTGTAAAATTTGATCCCTTTGCCTCAAATTTAAAAACACCAAATGTCTTTCCAACTAATTTCACCTTGCCACTTTTCTTCAGAAATTGTTCTAATTCATATATCGGCACATTCCTTACTATAAAATCATAATCTTTCGCTTTCAGTTGCCCAAGCAGCAAATCACGCACTATGCCTCCCACAAGATACACTTCTGCATCATTAAAAGTTTTCTCTAATTCATGCAAAAAAGCAAAATTCGCATCAGCCTTGAGTTGCTTAATAAAAGCATTTATTTTCTTTCTTATTTTCCAATGCATCATAATGTATTCTATATTATTAATAAAAGAGAGGATAAAGTTCAATAGCTATCAAAGCTGAAAATTGCATAGCTTGTAATTTCCTCACTTTTTTGGTAGCATATTTTATTAAACTGCGGGATTTTAATAATTGCGATGAATGATTATTCTTTAGAACGCATTCATTTTTTTATTTTTGCTTTACTGTAATAATATAATTTTGGTAAAAATTGTATGAGCAGAAAATGATAAATACTAATCAACCTTTCATGAAAGAATCTTTCATCCCCGCCGATGAAAAAACATGTTCTTTCATGAGAATAATGCCCATTGCTGAATCCATTATCCATGCCTTTTTTTTGATATTCTCTTTCAATAAGTGCATAGCTAAATTCTACCTGCTTCCATTTTAATCAAGAAATATCATATTAGCCAGATAAAATTCAGTTGAAGAAAATAATGAATTCAAGGAATATAACTGCAAAATCAAGTAAAATTGCATGGCTTACGGATATTCATCTAGATTTTCTCAGCAATAATGAGATGATAACATTCTTTGAATCGATTCTTGCAGAAAAACTAGATGCAGTGATGGTCAGCGGGGATATTGCATCGGCTCCTAGTATTGAGAGGTGCCTTCTT
>MFGW01000025.1:13297-13439 GCA_001780385.1 Candidatus Fischerbacteria bacterium RBG_13_37_8
CCAATATTTTTTGTTCTGGGAAATCATGATTTCTATGATGGCTCAATTCAAAATACGCGTCAGGCTGTTGAAAGAATTTCAGAGAATTCAGAATATCTATATTATATGTCATACGGCTGGTTTGTTGAGTTCACCTCATCAG
>MFGW01000025.1:13486-13721 GCA_001780385.1 Candidatus Fischerbacteria bacterium RBG_13_37_8
AATCATGTTGGCATCAGGGCAAAATTTCAAGTCCGGAATGGCTTCCGCATTTTTCAAGCAAAATAATTGGTGATACTTTGCTGAAATTCATGAAATCGCATCCGGAAAAAAAGCTTACTGTTCTTTGCGGTCATACTCACAGCAGCGGCGAAGCAAATATTCTCCCTAACCTCAAAGTCCTGACCGGGAAAGCTGAATATGGCCATCCCGAAATTCAAAAAAATTTTGATTTTAC
>MFGW01000025.1:13780-14776 GCA_001780385.1 Candidatus Fischerbacteria bacterium RBG_13_37_8
CTTTCTCTGGTGGAAACAGGATGTATACACAAGAAAAACATTTTCGGCACAGAGGAAAACAAAGTAATGGCAAGCACTCTGACCCTATCTGCCCCTATTTTATACTTGGAACATCCGCTTTAATGTCTTAATCCCTTTTACTGCCATCATTTGAATTTTCTCAATTCATATCGTAAAATTGTCAATTCAAGGAGTCGCCTAATGACTATGGGATGGAAGACCTTTCGTATATTCATTTCTTCTACCTTTCGCGACATGCATGCGGAGCGCGATCATCTTGTGCGTGTGATTTTTCCTGAGTTAAAAGAGCGCTGCCGGAAGATCAGGGTGAATCTCATAGATGTGGATTTGCGATGGGGTGTCACAGAAGAAGATGCTGAGGCAGGAAAAGCACTTGATATTTGCCTGGACGAGATTGATACCTGCCGTCCCTATTTTGTGGGGCTTCTTGGCCATCGGTATGGATTTATCCCACCCGGTCATGATCATTCCATTACCGCACAGGAGATATACCATGGTGTGCTTCATAATGATATCCCGAAACGAGTGCCTGATTTGCGCAAGATCATTGAGGGGAAATTAGAAGAGAAGACCCTCTCCAGCCAGGAGTTGTATTGTCTGACACAGTGTTATCTCTGGAATGCAGATAGGAGAATATATCGTCTCCGGGAGAATCTCACCGAAGAGGAAAAACAAATTCTCCGTACTGTATTTCAACGCTATTCGATTTATCAAAAGGATCGTAGTTTCTTTTTCTTTCGCACGGAGGCGTTTTCACGCCAGCTTGCCGGGGATCATCCAGAGGATTACATAGAGACAGAGTCACTGCAGAAATTGGAGGAATTGAAGGCAGAGATCCGCGCATCAGGCATACCTGTGCATGAATACAATGATTTGGAGACATTCGGTCAGCTCGTGAGGGATGTGCTATGGGCGAGGATTGAAGTAGAAGCACAAGAGCCCATCGTAGAGAAAGACTGGTTGGCGCAGGAAGCG
>MFGW01000025.1:14795-15954 GCA_001780385.1 Candidatus Fischerbacteria bacterium RBG_13_37_8
TGGCTGATCGAACCAGGAGGTTCGTCGGAAGACGTGAAATGCTGGACCGAATGCATGCATTCTGCAGTAAAGGAGATGAGCCTTCGCTGCTGGTAATAAGCGGAGAGCCAGGATGCGGCAAATCAGCCTTAATGGCACGCTTTACTGAAGAAATTACGCATCGGCATCCCGATTGGCTGATCATTTCTCATTTCGTGGGGGCATCCTCAAAATCATCCAACCTTCGTCAATTACTTTTTCGTGTTTGTTCCCAGATATACAAATCTTGTGATTTCGAAAGAATCAAATCTGAAAAACTAAATTTAGTAATTGGTAATGATGACGAAGCAATTAATCAAAGAAATGCCATTGAAAAGGAATTCAATGTTCCAAATGATTTCAAAGAGCTTTTTGCCCTTTTTCCCAAGTTTCTTAATAAAGCTGCTGATAATCACAGAGTACTTATCATCATCGACGCAGTCAACCAATTAGAAAAGACCGATAACGCACATGCAATGTCCTGGATTCCCATGAAAATGCCACCGAATGCACGATTTGTCATCAGCACACTTGCCGGCGAGGCACAGGATGCTTTGCTTGCACGAATAGAAAAGCCACAGGTGGAAACGCTTCACGGATTATCATCAGATGAAAGAAAAGAATTAGTGACAGACTATCTGAATGAGATCAGTCACAAATTTCCAAACATTGAGGTCGAAGCAGAATTCTTCACAAAGATTGAAAAGGGTAATCCTCTTTACATTCTGGTGGCATTGGAGGAATTACGTGTTTTTGGAGAATTCGAGGAGCTGGGTAGCAGAATCACTAAGTTACCAGATGATGTTCCTGATCTGTTTACTCAAGTTCTGGAGCGCATCGAAGAAGATTTTAATTACGCATTGGTAAAAGACTGCATGTCATTTATTGCATGTGGACGCCTTGGCATGACAGCGGAGGAGCTCCAGATACTCTTGAGACAACATACACCTGGACTTGACCATAATGTCGAGACAGTCAAACTGCCTGACTTAATCTGGAGTCGCCTTTATCGATCATTATCTGCGTATCTGTTTGAGCGTTCAGGCGTGATTGACTTCTTTCATAGGCAGCTCAAGGAAGCTGTTGGCAAACGGTATCTACATGAAGAAACAGAGAGAGTATCTGTACATAATAGAATCGC
>MFGW01000025.1:15961-16285 GCA_001780385.1 Candidatus Fischerbacteria bacterium RBG_13_37_8
CTCGAAAGCCGTTGGAGTGAGCCATATCTCAGAGCGTTGGATGAGTTGCCTCATCAACGCATAAAAGCTTTTGATTGGATTGGTCTAGAGCGCATTCTGTGCGATCTTCGATTTATTGAAGCAAAGGCAACAGCAGGAATGACCTATGATCTGGTAGTGGATTACAATGAAGCTCTTGCGACCAAGGGATTTCCGTTGAAGACTGATATTCGCGATTTTGCCCGATTTTTGACTGCACAGAGCCATAATATTCAATCAAATCCAGCGCTCACATTTCAGCAGGCGCTCAACGAATCAGATGCGACACCACAATCACGGGTAGCA
>MFGW01000025.1:16320-20755 GCA_001780385.1 Candidatus Fischerbacteria bacterium RBG_13_37_8
ATTTTTTCGGTGGATAAATAAACCGCAGAAAGCTTCAGCCTGCTTAATAACATTAGTTGGCCATAGTGATCGGGTGAATGCCTGTGCATTTTCACCGGATGGTTCACGGATCGTCTCGGCATCACAGGATGGAATCCTCAAGATCTGGGATGCTAAAACCGGACGAGAGCTTACTATGCTTACAGCCCATGACCAATCAGTGACTTCCTTTGCTTTTTCTCCCAATGGTTCTTGTATTGTTTCAGCATCGTGGGATGGAACCCTCAAACTCTGGGATTTTACTAACGGAAGAGACCTTACCACAATGACCGGCCACAGCGACATTGTTAATGCCTGTGCCTTTTCACGCGATGGTTCTCGTATTGTCTCGGCATCGAAGGATAAATCCCTAAGAATCTGGGATGCTGTTACCGGAAAAGAACTTACCACAATGACCGGCCACAGCGATGCTGTTAATGCCTGTACCTTTTCTCCCGATGGTTCTCGCATTGTCTCAACATCATCGGACAAAACCCTTAAAATCTGGCATGCTATTACTGGAAAAGAACTGTTAACAATAGGTGGCCTTAGTTGGGAGGCGGAGATTAATGACTGTGCGTTTTTTCCCGATGGTTCTCGCATCGTCTCAGCATCAAATAATCATTACCTCAAAATCTGGAATGTTGAAACTGGAGAAGAACTTGCTTCGCTGCATGGTCACAGCAGCTCGGTTCTTGCCTGTGCTTTTTCTCCCGATGGTTCTCGCATCGTCTCAGCATCATCTGACAAGACTTGTAAAATTTGGGATGCCTCAACCGACGAAGGACTTGTTACGTTGATTGGCCATAGCGGCGAGGTACTTGCATGCGCCTTTTCTCCCGATGGTTCTCGCATCGTCTCAGCATCATCTGACAAGACTCTCAAAATTTGGGATGCCTCAACCGACGAAGGACTTGTTACGTTGGTCGGCCATAGTAGCGGAGTGCTTGCATGTGCCTTTTCACCCGATGGTTTTCATATTGCATCGGCATCAGAAGATCTAACACTAAAACTTTGGGAAGCGGCAGCCGGAAAAGAAGTAGCAACGATGAGGGGTCACAGTAAAATAGTCTCTGCCTGTGCTTTTTCACCTGATAGTTCTCGCATTGTCTCAGCATCATATGACGGTACCCTCAAGCTCTGGGATTCTACTAACGGAAGAGAACTTACCACTTTGATTGGACACAGTTGTATAGTAAATGCCTGTACTTTTTCACCTGATGGTTCTTGTATTGTCTCAGCATCGTGGGATAAAACCCTCAAACTCTGGAGTTCTACAACCGGAAGAGAGCTGAACACTCTGAAGGGCCATAGTAGTGGGATTCTTGCCTGTGCGTTTTCACCAGATGGTTATCGCATCGTCTCAGCATCATTTGACGATACGCTCAAGCTCTGGGATACTGTAACAGGAAGAGAGCTAGCTACGTTAAGCGGGCACAGGAGCCTGGTGACGGCTTGTTCCTTTTCACCTTATGGTTCTCTAATTCTCTCAGCATCAGCTGACATGACCCTCAAGCTCTGGGATACTGTAACGGGAAGAGAGCTAGCTACGTTAAGCGGGCACAGGAGCCCTGTGACAGCTTGCGCTTTTTCACCTGATGGTTCTTGCATTGTCTCAGCATCAGAGGACAAAACACTCAAGCTCTGGGATACCGCAACAGGAAGAGAGTTGGCATGCCTGCACGGTCATGCAGATACAGTTAGTAGCGTTGCTTTTTCACCCGATGGTTCTCGCATCGTCTCAGCATCAAAGGACAAGACGCTCAAACTATGGGATGCTGACACAGCAAGAGAACTAGCAATATTAAGCGGGCACAAGCGCCTTGTGACAGCTTGCTCCTTTTCACCTGATGGTTCTCGAATCGTCTCTGCATCAGAAGATTGCATGCTAAAAATTTGGGAGACGGTAACAGGAAAAGAAGTAGCAACGCTGGCAGGACATATATCAGGCATAAGTGCTTGTGCCTTTTCACCCGATGGTTCTCGGATCGTCTCTGCATCAGGCGTTATCTGGTCAATTGATAAGACTCTCAAACTATGGGATGCATTAACTGGAAGGGAGTTGGCAACCCTGGCTGGCCATAGCGCTACGGTGAATGCTTGTGCTTTTTCTCCTGATGGTTCTCAGATCGTCTCAGCATCACAGGACAAGACGCTCAAACTATGGGATGCATTAACTGGAAGGGAGTTGGCAACACTGGCTGGCCATAGCTTGCCAGTGAAGGCCTGTGCTTTTTCTCCCGATGGTTCATGGATCGTCTCAGCATCGAATGATATGACTCTCAAGCTCTGGGATACTGTAACAGGAAGAGAGCTAGCTACATTAAGCGGGCACAGGAGCCTGGTGACAGCCTGTGCTTTTTCTCCTGATGGTACTCGTATCGTCTCAGCATCGAATGATGAGACTCTCAAGCTGTGGGATGCAGCGACCGGAAGGGAGTTGGCAACGCTGGCTGGCCATAGAGGTGAGGTGACAGCCTGCGCTTTTTCTCCGGATGGTGCTCGTATCGTCTCTGCATCATTATGGGATAAGACTCTCAAGCTCTGGGATACTGTAACAGGAAAGGAGTTGGCAACACTAGCTGGCCATAGAGGTGAGGTGACAGCCTGCGCTTTTTCTCCGGATGGTTACCGCATAGTCTCAGCATCATGGGATGAAACTATCAAATTCTGGGATGCTGCTACCGGAAGAGAAATCTGGGGATTCATATTAAATGCAAGAGGCACATGTCTCGATTGGAGTTGTGACTGCCACTTAGTGATAGGAACGAGCGAAGGAAATGTTCAAGTACTCCAGATCGGAAACTTGCAGTTCGGTCCTTCAGTTCTTACAGCATGGATGAGATCTCAGCAAGATGCTGCTTTTGGCTGTCCCTTCTGCCGTACCTGGTTATCTATCAGCGAAGCTGACCCAGGTAAACTCATTTCATGCCCGAACTGTGGCAAGCTACTTAAGCTAAACACCTTCACAATCAAAGGTGATTGGCATCGCATAGCTGAGGCATGGCAAAAGAAGCAATAAATAGTGCTTTTTTTATCAACAGGTTCATAATAAGTCAAATGGGGATTAAGGTTTGGTAGCCTTTTCATTAGGGAGAATATAATTTTCTTGTCTTGCTATACAGGGGAAATAAAATGAACTTTACTATAATGCTTTACCAGAAGAAAGCAAAGCTACACGAAAAAAGGTTGGGGCATTCAATCCCATTTTCCGTAATGGTAACTGGCAATAATTGTGGATTGGATTGCAGATGTTCTATAGTATAATGAATAAATCCATACACCGGGCAATCAGATTCAATGTTTGTTTTATTATTCAGCATTTCATTATCAATGCAAACCAAGCAAATACTTCCAAGCCGGAATTAAATGCACCCGCATTTCATTCTTAAACCATTTTACAGAATCCTGCTTCTCCTGGTCGTAAGTAATAACCAATGCCTCAGACAGAGCAAATTTTCTACCAGCTTTTACCAGCGCTCTTATTTCGCGCTCCGCCGTCGAAATTCCCTGCATATCATAAGCGACCTGTATTAGTTTTTTAGGAGAATCCAGTAATACAAAATCAACTTCTTCATCTTTATCACCCCTGAAATAGCAAATATCTATATCTTTATAAGTTTGCTTAAGATGCCAATAGATGAGATTTTCAAAAAGCCGTCCTCCCTTCATATGGATCCTGGTAGTAAGAATCGCAATGAAAGCATTATCTATAAAATAGGTTTTCCGCTGACGCTGCAGCTGATCCTTTATTTTCGGGGAAAACTCCATGAGATCATCCATGAAGAAAGAATCACATAAATATGATACATATTTTAAAACTGTTGATTTGCCGACACTATGACCAATGCTTTTCAATGTGTTGAACAGTTTTGAGCCAGTATAATGAGTTGAATTAATAAGAAGTTTAATAAGATCCTTAAGAATCACCTCACCCCGTATCCTATATTTTTCAATTATATCACGCCTGATGAGCGTGTTATAATAATTTCGGATTATATCATTTTTAATATGTTGCCCAGCAAGGACAACTTCCGGCATGCCACCAAATACCATGTATTCATTAAAAAGGTTGAGGTAGTTTGCTTTTGTTTAATTGCAAAATATTATGCAACAAAGAGAAGGTGTTATGTAATTTCGACAATTAAATGTTTGCTTTGTTTGTCCGTTTTTTTGATGTTTATCCGTAGTATTGGTATCAACAAATGCTGTAGATGAAACCGTATGCAGTAAAAATTGAGTAGCTGCAAGCATATTCTGCAGCATTGTGAAAAGGAGGTATTATGCAACTCAAAGGTACACTTTCAATGAAAGGAGCGATATCATTCGCTCTTATATTGGCTTTGTGCATAAGCGCTGAGATCGCGTACTCGGGAAACAACGCTGCTGGAATTAATAATGCATACTTTGCCGGCAA
>MFGW01000025.1:20780-21459 GCA_001780385.1 Candidatus Fischerbacteria bacterium RBG_13_37_8
CATTATTTATCATTAGAAGATAGAATTGCCTGCCAGGAAAAAATCGAAAGAGTGTTTTGGCAACACCGAATTTGGCCAAAAGATAATACACAACCGAAACCGACGTTCGAATCTGTCATAACCAGAGAAGACGTAAAGGCTAAAGCTGAAGATGCATTACTGAAATCTAAAGCACTCGAGCATTATTGGCGCCGGCCGATAACGGGCGAACAACTTCAAGCAGAAATGAATCGAATGGCTAAAAACACAAAGCAACCTGCAGTATTAAAAGAATTATGGGATGAACTGGATAACGATCCGTATTTGATAGCAGAATGCATTGCGCGACCTGTGCTTGCTGATAGGCTTTTACGAAATTGGTATGAATTCGATGCGAGATTTCATCTTGAGGCAAGAAATCAAGCGAATGCCGATTTTCAAAAATACGGTGCCATTCAGCAAATGAAGCTGATGAGCGGCAACTATAGTGAAGTCGAATTAGTAAAGTCAGATAAAGCGACAAAGGACATAGCACAAGTGGATGCGAATGCTGGTAATCGCGTTATTATGAATGAAGAAGAGTGGGAGCAAATGATTAGCGTTCTTGAAGAGCATTTTAGTGATGATAATAATAATGATGTTGAGCAATCGATTCCTCGAGAATACATGCAAAAAAGAATCCCGCGACTAAGTGCCGGAA
>MFGW01000025.1:21549-23505 GCA_001780385.1 Candidatus Fischerbacteria bacterium RBG_13_37_8
AATGGCAAAAAGTTCCATTCGAGGTATGGTGGGGCAAGAAAAGGGCGATGTTCACTCCGGAGGATGTTGTACCACACTATTCATTTCAACTTCCCGTGGTTGCTGAACAGGAGTGCGAAGATGATACATGGTCATCAATGGCAAATGCTCCGCATTCTCGTTCCGGGCATTCAACGGTGTGGACTGGCACTGAGATGATCATCTGGGGCGGTTTTTATAAGGATTCCAGCGATCATTATTTAAATACCGGCGGAAGATACAATCCTTCAACTGATACATGGACGGAAACCTCTTTGCTGGATGCTCCTTCTGCACGCGCCTACCATACCGGAATATGGACAGGTACTGAAATGATTATCTGGGGTGGTTATAATGGAAGCAATTACTTAAATAAAGGCGCTAAATACGATCCTGTTACGGATTCATGGAGCACCATGGTCGAGCCAAATCCTTCACAAGCAAGATGCCGGCACATTGCTGTTTGGACCGGAACAGAGATGATAATTTGGGGTGGTGCATCCGGAGTTTATTTAAACACGGGCGCACGGTACAATCCAGTCACAGATGTTTGGATTACTATTTCCAGCGCCAATGCTCCTTCTCAAAGATGCTACCATAGCGCTGTATGGACAGGCTCGGAAATGATTATCTGGGGCGGTTCGTTTGGCGGTTACTTAAATACAGGCGGCAAATATAATCCCGCTACCGATTCCTGGGTGGCTACTTCAACCTTGAATGCGCCTGCTCCGCGGGATCAGCATACCGCTATCTGGACCGGTGTCGAAATGATAATCTGGGGTGGCTGGAGCTATTTCACCGATGAATACAACGATGGCTTCAAATATAATCCCGTTGCTGATTCATGGACAGCCATTTCTCTCGCCAATGCTCCTTCTAAGCGATGGGCACACAGCGCTGTGTGGACAGGCACAGAAATGATAGTTTGGGGCGGTTGGGAGTTCAACGGACCATATTTTAATAATGGAGGAAGATATACGCCTGCAACGGACACATGGGTTGCCATTTCGACCGAAAATGCACCTTCGCACAGACATCTACATTCAGCAGTTTGGACCGGTACTGAGATGATTATCTGGGGTGGCGGCAATAACAGCAGTTACACTAATACCGGTGGTCGCTACGATCCTGCCACAGATTCCTGGACGCCTACCTCTACATTGAATAATCCTTCTGAACGAATACAGCACACCGCTGTTTCTACCGGCGTTGAAATGATTGTCTGGGGTGGACGCTATTCATTTACGGCATTCAATACAGGCGGCAAGTATTGCGCTGCTACAGATTCATGGGAACCTACTCCGCTGACAAACGCTCCCTCCGCAAGATATCAGCATACAGCAGTATGGAACGGAACAGAAATGATTGTTTGGGGCGGCTACGGAGCTAGTACAAATACCGGAGGCAAATATAATCCTGCCTCAAATATATGGACCGCAACCTCTACTAATAATGCCCCTTCTGCAAGGAGTGGGCATAGTGCCGTTTGGACAGGTATCGAAATGATCATTTGGGGCGGGTCATCTCAAGATACAGGTGGAAGATATAATCCCCTGACTGACTCATGGAGCACGACTTCGATAGTGAATGCCCCTTCCCCCAGATCAGGACATACCGCAATTTGGAATGGAAAAGAGATGATTATATGGGGCGGAGCATACGGCAGCGCTTTTTTGAATACAGGAGGTAAGTATATTCCTTCGAGCAACTCATGGCATGCTACTTCTATAACCAACGCCCCTTCTGAAAGAATCAACCATGCCGCAATCTGGACAGGTAATGAAATGATTATCTGGGGTGGAAGAAATGGTACTGATTATTTCAACACAGGAGGCAAATACAATCCCGTTAGGAATGAATGGCAACCTACCGCTACACTCAATGCTCCAAGCGCAAGAGCTTATCACACAGCATTATGGGCAGATGTGGAAATGCTCG
>MFGW01000025.1:23532-31428 GCA_001780385.1 Candidatus Fischerbacteria bacterium RBG_13_37_8
GTTTTTCCAGCACAGGAGCCAGGTATAATCCGGCTTCAGATGAATGGACTCCAACGTCGGCAGATAATGCACCAAGTGGGCGATATTATCATGTAGCAGTATGGCTCGACAATGAAATGATTATATGGGGTGGTCTATGCTGGGGATATTTGAATACCGGTTCGAGGTACTGCGCACGTTCGGAATACCTTATTTCACAGAAGATGATTGTGGATGACTCCGCGAGCACTACACCCAACGGTATTATTGAAGAAGATGAAAACATAGAGTTAATAAGCATTTTATACCAACCTGGAACTTCAATAGCTACTGCTGTCACCGGTCAAATAGAAACTCCCGATCCTATTATCATAACAAATGCCTCAGCAGTATACCCAGATATTGCCCCAGGTACAAGCCAAACCTGCACCACATGCTATAGTGTCACAGCGCCGGCAGTGAATCGCACAAGCACGCACTGGGATTTTATGATTTCAGAATACCCTGCATGCAGTGGATGTCAACAGTCCTTCTACAATTACACATTTCATGTTGGCAATAGTTTTGACGATGTTCCTGTTTCAAATATGTTTTACTATTATATTGAAAGCATGCTTCATGCTGGAGTAACCAGTGGTTGTGACGCAATCCACTACTGTCCTTCAAATCCGGTGGAGCGCCAGCATATGGCAAAATTTGTTTGCAGTGCTATGGAACGAACTTCGGCAGGATCATGTTACATTTATGAATGCCAGGGGACATTCCAGGACGTACCGGCAGGCAATCCATTTTGTCCCTATATCGAAGCGCTTTACGATGCAGGCATTGTTGCCGGATGCCAGGCATCTCCTCCGCTCTACTGTCCGGCAATTAATGTTACACGAGAACAAATGGCGAAATTCATTTGCCTGGCAATGGAAACAGCAAATCCGGGTTCATGCCCTGTAGCAGCATGCAGTGATATATTCGCGGATGTCCAGGCAAGCAATCCGTTCTGCTCTTACATTGAAGGACTCTATAATGCAGGCGTTGTATCAGGTTGTCAATCATCGCCGTTGCTTTACTGTCCTGCCAATGAAGTCACGCGAGAGCAAATGGCTAAATTCATTATCAATGCTTTCAATCTAAAATTATGAACGGAATATATGTCCCAATTTGTTTAAGTCAACCGTACTAATAAAAGAGAGCTGGCACGGCTCTCAGAATAAAGACTAAGAAAATATGCTAAGAACATTTAAATCTTAGCAAAAGGAGGTGCAACATGGTTTGCAAAAAGTTTCTTGGTTATTTAGTAGTGGTGATTCTAACGGTGGCATGTTCATGCAATTCATGGGTGCTCGCTAAAGATGAACAGCCAAAGAAATTGAAAGGGCTTGAAAGCTACAATATTCTTGAAAGGGACACTACATCCTATTATGCGAAATTCAATAATCCGGAATCTCCTACACAAACTCCTCAAGAACAAAAACTATCACGGGAATTAGCAACATCATCAAACACTATCAGCATACAAGAAAATAAATCATCGGAATATTCGCAATGGCAGAAGAAATTCAAAAAAGCAAAATCAAAGAAAGGAACTGGGACAGTTTTAATAATCAGTGGATTAGCGCTTGAAGGATTAGCAATAGGATATGAAGTGAACAGGATCAACAATTGCAATTATCTCAGTTGTATGAATGCAGGGAGATCTGCCGGATATTATGCACTAAGCGGTGCGGGCATCTCATTGATTGGAGTAGGTATTGGTCTTCATGTCGATGCAAACAAGGATATTAAAAACCTGAAATATGAAGGCGATATAAAGGGCTATAAGTTAACTGATAGAAAGAATGAAAAATCAAATCATAACTCACAAGAAGAGCATATCTCACAATAACATGTAACAGATAGTTTTTTGCATGATTTTAAAAACCATGTGAAACAACAATTCTAAAGGAGGTTTTCAATGAAGGGAAAACACGAGAGTCAAAGAAAGTGTATATCGCATGTTCTAAGCATGCATCCCATAGTTAATTTAACGCTGATAATTTCTCTCCTGGTATTTCTCAATGCATGCGCAGGATCAAAGATACAACCCAGCACTCCCATGCAAACTAAACTGGCGAATTACAAAAGCATAACCATCAATATCACATCTAAGATACCGGGTGATGAGGCAATGGAACTTGAAAGAGTTCTTATTGAGAAACTGAGGAAAAAACGTTTGTTTGCATCTGTAAAATCATCCAGGTACGGCAAGGAAGTGCAAAGCGATCTACAGCTTAACATTACCATAGTGGATTTGAGAAGGGTTGGAGGTGCGGCTCGTTTCTTTGCTGGAATGTTTGCCGGCAGAGCTAAAGTTGCAGTGGAGGGAGAGCTCATCGACAACAAAGAATCTAAAAGCATCGCTTCTTTCAAAGCAGAAGGCATGACAGGGGAACATGGCTATGCCGGTACAACCAGCCAGGCTATTGAAAAAACAGCAAATGAGATTGTCGAATACCTCAAGAAAAATATTTAATCATTAAGCAGGGGCTGTCTTGCTTTATCGAACAGGTAGAAGCAGGGATAAATACCTAGTAAACATGACATCTCCTAATTTCATAAAACGAGATAACGTTCAGCAACAGCTCCTGCTTTCTTTTTTTTAACTATTCTAGCCCCTCACTATTTTCCTGCATTGATCATTTAAAATTCACATCTCTTCATTTTGATTAAAAAAAATCGAAAACCAATGTCCATTATTAAAACAAAAAACCGTATGTATATATGCGTATGCAAAATATAACAACAAGGAGGTCAAAGATGCACAACAAAATATCTACACTATCAAAAATTTCAGGCTTTTGTTTAGCGGTAATGCTTGGCATTTTAGGATTAAGCGCAACGGCACATGCAGAAGGTTATTATTCAAACGAATATGCGAAGAGCGGATTTTACATAGGGTATATATTTCCTTATAACAGTGTGCGGGGAAGTTTTTCAGGAGATGAAATATTATATGCGGGAAATGAATTAATCCTCATACCAAAATTTCAGGATGCTTCCGGATTTGGAGTCGCATTTGGGGGCAAGTTTTCTAAAGGCGCCATTGAATTCACTTATCTCAAATCAAAACATAGCATTTCATGGATGGGAGCGGAAGGAACAGCTACTTATCAAATGGTCACGATTGATTTCAAGCGCTTTTTCTTAAATAAAAGACGCACACAACCTTTTATATTAGCTGGTGCAAGTTTTCCATGGATCACTGCAGATGACTGTGCTGCAGATTATTACAATACAGGAGATGCTAATTTTAGAGGAATAGGCCTTAATGTTGGAGGAGGGCTGTCATTCTATTTTCATCCAAGGATTTCACTCAGCGCTGGCGCTGTGTATCGTCTCATATTTTACACCACAGCTAAAGGAGTTGGAGGAGAATGGGGTGAACTGGAAGATCTCTTCTGGGGAAACGGCTTGAATTCGAATGTTTCGCTGAATTTCACTTTCTAACTGCAAATTAAAAGGGGACAGGCATTTTCAAGTTTGCAAATTGCAAACTTGAAAATGCCTGTCCCCGTATTTTTTTTATTTTGTTTTTTTAGTTTATAACTTCTTCATGCTTGGGAGCTTCAGGCAATTGCACCGTTAGATTGGATTCAGGAAGTGAGCTTTGTGTTTGTTTCTCATCGGAAGTTGTTGTTTGAAGAACCTGTTGTTCATTTGAAAATGCTTCTTTAACCTTGGTACTGAAAAGATAAACCAGAATAATACATGCTACTACAACAGAAGGAATATTGACGTCTACCAATCCGGAAACAATATTTATTACATAACCAAAAATAGCGGCTGAACGCGCCCATGGACGCATCCTTCGCAAACCAATACCAACGCATAATGCAAAAATCCCTATTGCAAACAGGAGCACGCCTTGAGCTGCTACACCAGCTCCAAAAGAGGCAAGCATAATCAACAATCCCGCAACAATATTCAGTATGCTAATGATTGAAATGCCTAATGGTCTTTTATTTTTGTTGTCCATCTTTTTTCCTCCTTATTTTATTTTAGTAACTATATGCACCCGATTTCATAAATTTCTCGTTGGTTTGCTGATAATATTTGTGCGATCTGAAAATGTTCTTTTGCTGAGGCACATTATATATCTGTGTGAATCTGTTATGATGAGTGACTCACAAAATAGGAGGAATTATTAACGGAGGGAAGACATTTCTCTATAGGTCAAGATCCATCAAATGGCTGAAATGTTTTTATTAGAAATTCTCTGTGTTTCTCTGTGGTTTGTTCCTTTTGGTTCCGACTTGATCGGTATAGGGAGTTGCAAAAAACAACCAAAAGATAACATAAAGGTCATAAAAAATTAAAAGAAGCATCCTTAAATATAAGCGATAAGCATATTTTTTCTGTTGTTCTCCAGATATCGTATATACTCACTTATACCCTGACTTTTGCCATCCCAAAACAATATTACTAAATCACCTTTCGCACAGAAAAAAATCCTTCGGTTGGTTGCTAATTTATATATTGCATTTTCAGGTATAGAATAGTCAATTATATCAGGTGCTGTCAATAGTTTGGGAAGAGCTTCCAATGAGGCATCAAGAAATTGAATTACTCCCTGCTCTATTAAATTACGAATGGGAGCAATCATTTTATAGCTATCGGAAGCTACGGTAATCACTTGTTCTTCTTTTGATAGCAAATATTCAATCGCACATAAGTCCGATGCTCCATTGCTTCCACAATACCAGACTGCTTTATTACCTATATATTGAGGGAGAATTTCTTTTATCCGTTGCTTCACGCGTGCTTTATTAGCATAAGAAGTCCCTGTTACAGCCAATGATTGGTAAGTCATTTTTGGATCAAGATGAATTTTAAATTCCGATTTAATTTCATATCGCGATAAGTTCTGCTGCACGGATTCAATAAGTTTTGATTCCAATTCAGATAAACTGTCAATGCTGTATAAAATAACACGATGCACCTTAAGATTGAAAGGCAATTCTTCCATCTCTTGACCAATAAGAATAGTAGGTTTGCCTAAAGCCATGGCATAACCAGCCACCCACATAACATTCGGATTAGATCCACTTATGTCTGCTATGCATAAAGCAGCTTCATTTAATGAATTAATGATATCATCTGTTATAAGACCTGGCATATTTATTTCTTTAAGCAGATGACACTCAATCTCATCAGCTTGTACTGAATGTGAAGTGGCGTTGCGCACCACTTCAAAAATCCGCTCGAATTCATTTCCTGGCGGCATTATTACAATACATTTCAATAGTGCCATTTATGCCTCCTTTTTTTTATTCTCTCCAAAAAAACGTCACTAAAATATAGAGTTTGCATTAAAGAATCCACGCTTTCCTCCTTGCTTCGCTTTGGCCTGACAAATGATTGCAGTATTAATTCGTCTCAACATTATCAATAGCTTGTTTCACAAACACAAATATCTCGTCAATATCCATTATTTTAACACGGTTTAGCACTTCTATAATTTCCTCTTTTGTTAGTTTTTGCTGTATTTCATTATTTCTTTTATCGAAACTATCACTATAAACAGGTGGTATCTTAAAGCCAAATTGCTCTCTTAACTTGATTGTTATGCATATAAGCATAAAAGCTTCTTGATAATTTCCTTCAAGGTATTTTACTTGTGATAAATTGCTTATCAAGTCATTCATCGGTTTAATATGCTTTTTTTGTCTTATACATTCATACGCATCCTTGAAATATTGCCTGCCAATATTCTTTTCTCCATTAAAATAATGGATCAATCCAAGCCAATGCATTGTTTTACCAACTATTAAATCATAGTTGAGCGCCTGATTATTTGCTAATATTTTATCGAAATAGATCTGAGCTTCTTTTAGTTTGTTATTTTTGACAGCAATCAATCCTAATCCATAAAGAGAAAGGACAATACCCAAATTATCAAGCAGTTGCGTTTTCATCATCAAACTTTCTTTGAATTTGCCTTGTGCTTCTAATAAATTACCTAAATCAAAATCAATTTTACCTAATTTTCTCAGACAAGTAGCTATTTCGGATTGATCTTTAATAAGACGCCATAGCGTTAAACTCTCCTCTAATAAATCTTTCGCCTTCAAATAACCGCCTTTTGCACGAATTACATCTGCATGACTGCCTGTAACTTTAGCAATACCCCACGGATCATTTAATTCTCTTCTTATTTTCAGACTATTTTCAAAAAGCTCTTTAGCTTTTTGCAAATTGCCCTTCGCTCGTTCAATATGTCCTAAATGGTGATAACATGCTGCTATTCCTAAATCATGCGAATATTTTTTTCTAATCAGCAGGCTATTATTTATTTTCTCAGATGCCTCTTCAAATTCTCCTCGTGATATATGAATTAATCCCAAGAAGCTTAATACACCTGCTACTCCTCCTTCATCATTTAGTGAGGTATAAATATCCAGGCTTTGATTGAAGTATTGCTCGGCAGCTTGATAATTTCCCTGGTCATATACTAATGCTCCTGCTCCTTTTAAAGCTTTTGCTTTAAGACTTAGGTCCCCTGTTTCACTATTAGCAATAGCATATTTCAACCATAAGAGCCCTTCACTAAAATAACTTCTTTTTGACCAAAATGGCCAAATTGAAGAAGTAATTTTAAGAATTGTTTCCGCATCTTTATCTTCTTGAGCTCTTCTCATAACTGAAATTAAATTATTGTGTTCCTGTTCTATTTCTTCCAGGCATTCTGCTTGATGCATGCAGGAAAGTTTCGATTCATGTTCTAATGCGAAATTTGTATAATAATAAGTATGTTGTTTTTGATAATGTGCTTGTTCGCCGGAATCTTTCAATTTTTCCGAGGCATATTGTTTAATAATATCCAACAAATGATACATTTTTTCTTCTCTCAAGCCTGCTTGTGTTTCAAATAATATCAAATGCACTTGAACAAGAGATTTATTAACAAGCTGAGAAAGGAGATTCACTATTTTATTTTCATCTAAAGGCGTTCCCCAGCAAACTTTTCGTACTGCGTTCAGCGAAAAAGTTCCAGAAAATAATGATAATCTTCGAAAAAGAATTTTTTCTTCCGGGCCGAGATGTTCTTCATAGCTCCAATTCAATGCATTAATTAAAGTCTCCTGTTCCTTGGTTTGCGGACAGAGAATAAGATTAGTAATGAAGGAATCAAGATTTTCCCAGATACTTTTTGTGCTCATGAAACTGAGCATTGCTGCAGCTAATTCAATTGCTACAGGCAGACCTTCCAATTTTCTGCATATTTTTAAAACATACCATGCATTTTCGTTTTTTATTTTAAATGATTGATCTGCTGCAATACCTCGCTCCTCAAAAAGTTTAATAGCATCGTAATTGAGCAAATATTCTGGATCGATTTTGTAATCTTCCGGAGGAAGCGCAAGTGGAAGTACTTGATATCTGCGTTCCTTTCCCTGTAATCCACGCCCCAAAACCTCTCGAGATGTCACTATTATTTTTAATTTGGGACATTCTTTCAACAAAACATACACTAAATCTGCACATGCTTTTATCATATGTTCACTGCTATCAAGGATCAATAAAATGTTAAAGGTGCTCATATATTGTATTATATTTTGCTCAATAGGGCAGTTATGTTTTTCAGCAATTTTTAATGAATCAGCAATTTTGCCGGGAAGCTCATTCGGATCATAAAGGGTAGATAAATTAATAAACCATACTCCATTTTCAAATTGCTCTTCTACTTCTGAAGCTACTTGTTGTGCCAGGCGTGTTTTTCCAATACCAGCCGGTCCGTATATAGTGATGAGTCTATATTTTTCAAGGAGATTTTTAATTTCAATTACTTCCGCTCTTCGACCGACAAAACTCGTAAGTTGTTCGGGAAAATTGTGAACTCGAGGTTCTCTTATAGTGGGGAATATTTTATCAGTGAAATCTTTG
>MFGW01000025.1:31487-38378 GCA_001780385.1 Candidatus Fischerbacteria bacterium RBG_13_37_8
CTAATCTTAATTGAGTACTAATTGCAGCCTGAGCTGCATGGAAAGCGGAAGAAAATACTCCATATAAAATATTTTCCTGATCCTTAAATAATAATCCTCCATAATGATCTATTGAATCTTTTAACATAGATAAACTAGTTTTCTTTGTTGTATCATTTAGCTCTGAAAATCCTTGCTCAACACCAGAGACAGTATTGATTTCTGCAAATAAGAAAGTTACTGGCGCTTGTTCTTTTTTTTCATGCAATGTCATAGACAATTCAGATTCTAATGATGCCATTGGCTGAATAAGCTTTGGATCAAACACCTCGTAAATATATAGCAATGGTTCTTCCTCTCTGCAATAATTACCAAATTCCTTCCATTCAATTGAAACCGAGCGTTTAAAATCATGAGTATGATCATATATCGTTTTATTTACAAGGATATGTCCTGCTTTAGCAAGCTGAGTGATACGATTTGCCGCTACAACACGCAAACCAGCTAAATCATTATGAGCTATTTTATCCACTTTCTCTATAACCTGTCCCATATCTATTCCAATACGTATGCTAAGATATTCAAGATTAGAAAAACGCTCTTGAATTCTAAGAGCGCTTGCTATTGCATCATTTGGATTTTCAAAAACTATAAGTAAACCTTTACCAGTAGTTTTAATTACCTTCCCCTTTTGCTTTATCACTTCATTAATATTTTCATAATAACTATCCAGGTCACAACTATCACTCAGTTCACTTAATCTGCCTATCAATTCTGTCAAGCCTATCATATCAGCATACATTACTTCTAATGTTTTATTATCTTTTTTACAATAGTATTCACTATCAATATCTCCTGATTGATCTTCAATCAGTTGCAACGAGGAAATGCTCATTTTTTCTATCTCATTCATTAATAATCTTTGGAGTTCGATTATTCTCATTCCTTTACTCTCTATGGCATGGCTTATAATTATGCCTGGATTTTCAAGGATTGCGATTAAAATATGCACACAAGTTATTCGTTCCGTTGGCAATGTCAATTCATCGGCACGCTTTAAAATGCCCTTTAGCTCTTTGCTGTGAGTTATTTCATCGCATGAAGACTTTTGACCGCATTCATCAATTGCCTTGCTAATGCTAACAGATAATTTTCTTAAATCAAATCCAAAAGGTTGAAATAAACCTTTTATGCGATTAAATTCCTTTCTCATTTCCTCAAAATATTTAACGTCAACACCAATTTTCCCCATAGGTAAATCGATGAATTCTTGCAATCCACAGATAGCACCAAATAAATGTTCCTTTTCTATGTATTGATGTCTTGAGGTCTTTGCATCCCTTGCAGCTAAACAATACGCATGTGTTGCACAACTTGAAAATACAACAGGATAGCTTTTGGAAGGAGGAGTAATAATATCTCCTGAATCAAGTAATGATTTGGCAGCTTTAACTAATTTAGGCAAATATTTTTCTAATGGCGGCTTTGAAGCATCTAACCATTGTTCAGTTGAAATATAAAATTCCAAAGATTTTGATATTTGTATATTCTCAATGCTAAAGGCAATAATAGGTATTCTTTTTGCCACTGCCTTGTCAATTTCTCTCACTACCATATCTGATTCATTCGAGCTCGATGAAAGCACTAAGACCATTAACTTGCTCTTGCTGACAGCATCAATTATCGATTCAGCCCATTTCTTACCTATAGCTGCATCTCGCTGTGCTATCCAACATTTTAAATTATTATTCTCAAGAGTTTGCAAAACTAATTTTGCCACTCCTTCATCGCAACTTGAATAGCTGATGAAAACATCATGCGCCATCAGTGGTCTCCTTGATAAAAAAATAGAAGAACACATTTTTTCCGAAATCATTATACATTTGAACTTCTTTGAAAGCAATCAAATGAATGAATTAAATCTGCCCGGCGCCTCTCTCTTTACCTATGCGATTAAGGAATTTTTCATGCACCCAATATGCCTTGTTTAATTTTTGCGGATCATATCCTGTTCGCTTAAGTTCCGCAAGAACACAAATCATCTGATTAATATCATAGCTAAGGGTACCTACTGCCGGTTTGCTTTCTAATAATATTGCGGTGTCTTCCCGCTCAAGAGGATCACCGGCTAACACAATTGCCATAGAACCCAGCCATGCTCTGATCACCTGGTGCTCCAGTGTGTCGATATACGGCTTGCAGGAACCATAATAACTTATTGCTTCGTCCCACCGGCACATGAACATATTCGTTTCAACAATATTCAGCCATGCTGTTATGCTCTGTGGATTACGTTCAAGGCAAGCCTTGTAATATGCTATTGATTCTTCGAAAAGTTCATTATATTTGTTGAATTCAAATTTGCCGGAATAAAATAAATCCATGCTTAAGTATGCGCCTACGTTAAGATAGCCGCCCGTACTGTCCGGATCTAATTTCAATGCCATTTTGCTGTCTTCAATAGCCTCTTTCCACCGACTTAATGATGAAAATAAATGAGCTCGCGTAATATATGTGTGAGGCTTGTAAGGACTATTATCAGGTAATTTGGCTATTATTTCCCCATAACATTTTATTGCTTCTGAATGATTGCCCTCTTTTTCATAACATTCAGCTCTCTCAAGCAAAAATATTATTTCCGTATCTGAATAATTGTGCGGTGTATCGATCCTGACCGTCTTATGATTATTTTGTTTTTCATCTTTCAGCGATAGAACCTCTGATTCAAATGAATCAGGTGTGTAATTGCCATTTTTTAATGAATCAAGTATGCGTTTAATAAGTAATAATAAAGTTTTATCTCTCATAGTTTTTACCTCATATTCATTCTAAAAAGTTCAGTTTCATATTCCGAAAGCTTATTGACTAATTCAGTATGCTCCTCCTGTTTTAATAGACCCTTGGTATTTGCATTCCATATTAAAGAATTTAACCTGTTATAAACATTTTCCCATTCTAACTTTGCTTCTCTTCTTTGCGTTATCAGACGTATTTCATCCAGCATCTGTGAGATGAGCATTTGTTGCACCGGGCTATTGTCATGTTTCCTCTGCACAAAATTGATTGCATAATTTGCCCATTGCAAAAACCTGTCAATTGTCTCAGGAGCAGGTGGAACTTTTTTAATATCTTGTGCTTTGCTGATCATAGGTGGTTTCTTAATATTCAAAGGATAGTTCATACCTATGCATGCAGATTGGTTTACACCAACGTAGGTTGCCGTTTCATTGGTGAATACATTCTTGATAATTACTTCCAGTTCTTTATTCGCATTATAGCCCATCTGTATTGCTATCATACATGTGGTTGAATTCCTTACCGAAAATTTCTGTATCCCAACAAATCTATATTCATATCCAAATTGCTGTATCTCACTCTTTGGAACATGCTGAATTATCTTGAATTCAAATAAGCCATTGAGATTAATCCATGGAATTACGTATGTTTTGCTTTTAAAAGGATAAGCAGAATCCCTCGGCACAAGAATATTCGGCTTTAGCACTATTGAATCCTCATTAATTTCAACATCTTCTATGCCATGACCATGCGGAACACGATCCTCTACTCGTAAATCCTGAGATATTGTTGCACCAATAGAAACGGCTGTCATCCTGTCGACTTTTTCACTGCCGCAATAAAATTCATTTAACTGCTGCAACACTAATGGATTGCTATTGAAAATTATCTTAAAGATATCATGCACACACGGTAATTTTGTCGGACCGCCTATCATCAATAACAGCTCTATCTCCTGCGGTAACCACCCAGCTTCTATAATGGCAGCCATCACCTGACGCCTGCATTCCTCTAATAAATTCTTTTCGGTTCCTCTCCCTTCCATCGCTGATTGCAATTCAAACTGTGATACCTGAACACAATGCTCTTCGCTCCCACACATAAACTTCTCCTGAACTTGTGACTCTTCTGAAAGACGTATTTTTATTATTTCTGCGACTCTTCTCAGCTTTGCTAAATCCAATGCTGATAAGTTCTCTATACTGCATTTATCTTTTATCACCCGTACCAGCCTGTCATCTATATCAATTCCGCCAAGTTTTGGATCGCCGGTGTTTTTCATTACATGAAACTTAAATTCACTATCCTGATCTGCCTGCCGGAATAAAAATCCTGCTGTTACATCAAGCGTGCCTGCACCAAAATCAAACACAATTACTTTTATAGGTCTTGCCGTAACGTCAATATTATAAGCCAGAGCTGCTGCTACAGGTTCCGGAATGGTCTTAATGTGTACAAATCCTGCTAAACGTGCAGCTTCAACAATAGGAGTAACTCGAATCGGATCAAAATATGCAGGCACTGAGACAATCAATGAATCTGTGTCTTCTTTCATCTGAAGTTTTGCATCATCTTTTATTTTTTTGAATATCTCGGCACATAACTGCACCGGTGTATATGATTTCTCACCAATCGATATCAGGCATTGTCCATTTCTCCTGTCCGGCTTTATTCTATACGGGTAACGCTCAAGCTCACCACTTTCTTTTAATTCTGTGAATGTTTTGCCTAACAATCTCTTAATTCCCCACACAACAAGTTCCGGCTCTTGATGTGCTCTCGCTTTGCTTTCCATCCCGACACTGCTAAGGGTTCCATCCGCGTTAAAATAAATGAAAGATGGAAATTCCTTGTACTGCTCACGATTGCACATAAAAGGAATCCGGCTCTTCGTCTTATCACCCAGACTCTTGATAATTTCGACGCTGCCTTTCCGGCTTTTCATTGCCGCAGAAGAGTTATAGGTCCCTAAATCTATTCCGATCCAGTTATGTGATTTTGTGATCATTACCATTTATTCCTCCAGGTTTATTATCTTGCAAGCATTAATATAACGACAGTGCAACAAGAAAAAGGACATCCCGGAGGCATATTGTTTACTTTTGCGAAAACCCAATCTTTGGTTTCTCCACCTCATCAATGGTATGAGCAACAATATTAATAGCGTGCAACAGATGTTTCATAGTAACTCGGGTTGCATCTGCATCAAAATTATTTTCTCTGAATGCTGACAGAGCAGCTCTGCGGCATACTTCTGCAATATGAGCTCCTGAGAATTGTTTGGATTGTTTTACCAGCATGCTTATATCAATAGTATCAGCTAATGGTTTCGAACGCAGGTGTATCTTATATATTTCCGCCATTCCAGCTTCATCCGGCAGAGGCACCATAATCTGGTAATCAAATCTGCCCGGGCGAAGGAATGCAGGATCTATTAACTCAACACGGTTAGTAGCAGCTATCACACACACATGCGAACCGGTCTCAAAACCATCCATCTCCGTGAGAAGCTGATTTACCACACGATCCCCCGCATCATTGACATATTTGCCCCTCGCTGCTGAAATTGCATCTATCTCATCAAAAAATATTATGCAAGGACTGCTTTCTCGCGCCTTCGCAAAAAGCTTCCGTATTCGTTGCTCTGATTCTCCAAACCACTTGGAAAGCACTTCCGGTCCTTTGACAGAAATAAAATTTGCTTCTGCTTCATTGGCAAGTACCCGCGCAATCAATGTCTTTCCTGTCCCGGGAGGTCCGTAGAGCAAAATGCCTTTTACAGGCGTAATCCCGACTTTCTCAAATGCCTCTGGATTTTTTAATACTTTGACGATCTCTTGAATGATTGTTTCCTTGATTTCTGTTACTCCACCGATATTTTTCCATGACAGGTTCGTTGGTACTTCGACTGCAAATTCACGCAATGCTGATGGTTTCACCTTCTTCAATGCATTTTCAAATTCTTGCATGGAAATGGACAAATCCTTTGTTTTTTCTACATTTAATTCTTTAAGTTCATGAATGGAATACCGTGCAGTTAGAGCTTCAAATGCTGCCTCCCTGCAAAGCAACATAAGATCAGCGCCAACAAATCCGTGTGTTTTTCTTGCAATTTCAGCCATATCAACATCCTGGGCAATAGACATATGTTTTGTCTGCTTGAGCAGGATATCGTGTCTTGCTCTTTTATCAGGAATCCCGATATGAATCTCGTAATCAAAACGACCCGGTCTCCTCAAAGCAGCATCGAGCACATCGGGTGTATTTGTAGTGCCTACTACTATCACATTGCCTAAATTCCGCAATCCGTCCATCTCGGTGAGCAGGGTTGTGACAAGTCTTCGCTCAAGTTCACCTCGCATTGAAGAACGTGCACTGCCTATCGAATCTATTTCATCAATTAATAGTATTGCCGGTGTCTTCTCTTTTGCCTTCTTAAAGGCATCCCTTACTGCTTTTTCGCTTTCTCCATAGAATGGATTAAATACTTCCGGTCCCGATAATTCAATATAATTTGCTTCTATTTCCTGACTCAAAGCTTTGGCAATCATTGTTTTTCCACATCCGGGCGGTCCACATAGCAAGATCCCCCTCGGTGGACGAATTCCATGCATTACGAAAAAATCTGAATGCAGCAACGGCAGCAATATCCTTTCCTTAATAATTTTCTTCTCATATTCAAGCCCTCCAACTTCATCAAGTCCCCCGGTTGAAAGTGCTGTTCTGCAAGTATCGATAATCAATTCGGTAGCATTGCTATATATTGCTAAATCATGCGGCTTCACTTCAAGAATCTCTATAGTTATTTTTTCGCCCGTGAACAGATAAATCAATTTCTTCTGCCCTGAGGAAAGCGGATGCCTCAGAAGATATGTTCTGCAGAGATTTTGTACTTCATGTTGACTCAAATCAGATTTTGACACAGCCACTTTTATGTGAGTTGCCTGTTCTGGTTTCAGTGGTTCTATTTCAATAATATCCCCGGCAGCAGCAGAGACATCATTAAGCAAGCAGGGATCGATTTCAATGCAATTATCTTTATGATATGTAATTCCTTTAATCATCGCACCACAGCGACGTTCCAAATTCATATTTTTCAGAATAATATAAGCATCT
>MFGW01000026.1:0-3078 GCA_001780385.1 Candidatus Fischerbacteria bacterium RBG_13_37_8
GGGACTGTTTGAGCTGGAACATTTTACGGGTTGCCGTGTCTGTATTATAGAAGAATTAAGCAGATTGGAATATGTCATGAACAACTATTTGCAACCAACAATAATAATGGGCGAACCTTCATATTCGCCCTTAGCTTATTTCATTCCCTATTCCCTAGCCCGAACAAGTCGGAATCCAAAGAGAATGAACCACGAAGAGCACGAAGAAGAAATGCCAAAAATGCAAGAATTTCCCGATGAAGGGACTAATCCTTATTCCCCAATTAGGAGGTGAGTTATGGCAATGCAATTAAAAAATGGCAAAAAAGGGTTATTGAATGAGATTAATGTAACGCCATTCATCGATGTATGTTTAGTTTTGTTGATCATATTTATGATTGTAGTGACTGCTACAATGTTGCAGTTGGGGTATTTATCACGGCTGCCGCGTGCTGATGGTCAGCCTCCACATGGAGGTAATTCGCCGGAACAGATAGTTGTAAGATTATTGCCACCTTGTTTGCCGGGACAGCTTGAAACCTGCCAGGTATATATAAACAGGGATTTTGTCCCGGTGAATTCATTCATGTCACAAATGCAGGCTATTGCTAAAAGTTCAGCCAATCAAACGGTGTTTTTTTATGCTGAAGATAGTGTCAATTATGAAAATGCAATGACCGTATTAGATTTAATGAAAAACGCAGGCGCAACCAACATAGGTCTTCTCACCGAACAATACCAATAAGCGGAAAAGGAAAACTCGAAGCGATCAGTCCACTGCCCACTGATTATTACCCAATCTCCAGATTGCTAGTCCCTATTCCGAACAAGTCGGAACCAAAAACTAAAAAAACGTATTCTTTGCGAGCTTTGCGAAGCAAAGCGTGGCAATCCCTAACGGAATAAAAGATGCATCTCCTCGATAGTGAATAGAGCACAAAGTTGCTTTTATCCTCATTATTTGCGTAAGAGGTTGTGTTCCTTATAGCTCGCAAGGGATTGCCATGCACACCTTCAGTGTGCTCGCAAAGAATGCACCTTTTTTCTGGCTAAGGATGAAAGGATTTCAGCTCCAAAGGACTATTGGAAGTATCTGCGCAATTCTGTCGCAACCTCTTCGGGCGACTCTAAGACAATCGTTTGACCGAGCAACAGTGGCATATACCACGAATCAATGCTGGTATAATTCATGCGCAAATTAGGTCGCGCAATGATCTGCAGTCCTGATGAGTATGATTTATCCTTTGAACCAAATGCACCGGAATATAGAATAATATTGAATGATGAAAATCCTTCATCATAATAATAATGAAGCACGTTTGCCATTCCACCTGAGATGTCCTGCAAATCTTCCGTTGTGAATTCCATGAATGATGTTCTTTTTATTAATGCACGCACTTCACTGAATCCTTCAGGTGCGAAGGGTGTGTACCAATAAATATTTTCCTTCTGCGCTATTTCCCTGTCCGCATTAGCTTTGATGAAATCATCCCAGAAATCACCGGGCTTATGTTCCATGAGGTGCCTTAGCTTTTCGAAAGGAAATTCCTGCATGGTTATTTGCATATGAAAATGCACCAGGCTCGCACCTGCTGGCGGCATGTAATTGCACCCGATGACAGGATACAGCAATTTCTTATTACATTGATAAGCTCCCGTTATGCATTCAACAGATGCCCGCAGAAAATCATACAGGCGCTCCTTCGTTATTTCTTTCAGATTAAGTGTATGCATTTTGGATGATGTCACTACGGCTTCAAATGCAGTCCGCGGGAACAGGTTCGGAAAAACATAAATATCACCTGTTCGAAGAACTTCTTCCCGCATACAGGCATGCGGAAAACGCGCTACAATTTTATCGATCGTTGCAGGACAAAAGGGGCAATTTTTTTTCGCATTCTCAATAGTGTTTTTCAGCCATTCCTCATCACGACTACTATAAAATCCTTTCCATTTATCTTTCAAATGCGAGCAAACAACTGCAACATGCGATGTCAGCGGATCATGCCGATACTCAATCTCGTATCTCATCAGCTCCCCTTTCGAATCCATAACTTCAACCGATTTTGCTTCTTTTTTTAATACTACCTGCATAAGTACTGCCTCGCTAATTAGTGGTATTATCTTCACATTCTATCCTGTCGCCTTTCGAATGTAAACGGGGAATAGTCCCTAGTTCGCGAAATTCTTGCATTTTTGGCAAAAAAAAAATAAAACCACAGAGAACGCAGAGAAAACACAGAGAAAATCAAATAAATGCAAGCAGACAGTGTGCTGAGGAAATTACCTCTTCCTATTCGTGAGTAGGTTTCATTATAAAATAATGATGTATTGATTAACATACCGGTGACGAAAGATCATGCAGGGAATAAATTTACCGGTACATTAAAAAATCTAATGGGACTGAATTTTTCCAAGGATAATTATTCATTTCATAAACCAGATTGGCAGACTAATGTTGAAGCAATTTAGCACCTTAACTGCATCCAACAAACATAAACTCGGCGAAATGAACCTTGACAAATTAAAAATTAAGGAAGCAAAAATATAGAAATGACTTTGTAGGGGCAGACCTATGCGTCTGCCCTTGCATGATAATTCCTGGCCTGTGTCATTATGAGCATTCCGGAGGAATGCGTAATAATGCCTCAGAGAAAGCACAGTATGCCATGGGAGAGGATCTTTATTTGCTGATTGATGGAGGTGCAGAAATTTATATCGAGTATGGTTTTAAGCAGGCAGTAGTGCAAGGCTTCAAAAATAAAAATGGAAAAAGCTTCAATCTTGAAATATATGAAATGAAAAATTCTGAAGCAGCGTATGGAATATACACTTTCAAAACTGGCACAAACGGAAAAACGCTCAATATTGGAAATGAAGGATTACTTGAAGACTATTATCTGAATTTCTGGAAAGACAATTTTCTGGTCACGGTAATTGGATTTGATTCAGACAAAGAAACATTGGATGGCATAATTCAAGCAGCGGAGGTCGTGGCAGCTAAAATTAAATCTGAAGGCAAAAAACCTGAACTGTTGAATATGTTGCCGGAAGAATACAAAAACAAGCTGAAGCCAAATGACATAACGTATTTAAAAG
>MFGW01000026.1:3097-5269 GCA_001780385.1 Candidatus Fischerbacteria bacterium RBG_13_37_8
GAAATATGAATTTGACACTGCGGATATTTTCGGATTAAAGGAAGGAGTCCTTGCAGATTATGGCGATTTCAAATTATTCGTATTCAAGTATGTAGATGAGAAAGAGTGCAAGAAATGGTTTCTTAATGCCATGAAGAAACTGCAGACCAATAAGCGATTCAAGAATTTTCAATTAGATGAAAATATGTTGCACATGATAGACAAGAAGGGAATTTCTGTTTCTTTACGACATGAAAGCCAGTACATTTTTATTGATATTGGTGCCAGGAATCCAACTCAATGACTCATATACTTTAACAAGCCTCCGGCTATTAGTATTGCTTTTTCACGATTATTTAAATTACTCTTCGGCTTAAAGATTCTCTCGTCAATTTTTAGTGTTATGGAATCTTCTGATGATTGAAGTTCAGTTTTAATGGAGGGAAAGACAATTGATGTACCGATCTTTAATACATTATAGATTTCCGGATTAATTATTAAAGGGATAATGCCGTGATCGATAAGATTTCTTCGATGAATGCGTGCGAAAGAAAAGGCAAATACTGCTTTAATGCCGAGGTGTTTTGGACTAAGTACTGCATGTTCGCGTGATGAGCCCTGTCCATAATTGTTACCTGCTGCAATAAATCCGCCTCCCCATTGTTTTGCCCTACTGACAAAATCTTTATCTTCCTTCATAAAGGTATATTCAGCGAGTGCTGCAATATTGGACCGGTCTGCCATAACCACCACTCCATCCGGTGCCATCGAACCTGTTGAAATATTATCACCCAGCACAATAAGCACTTTTCCTGACAAGGAGTCAGATAGAGGAATTTGTGGAGGAGGTGGTTTAATATTTCGACCTCGAACGATTTCAATATGTTCAGCCTCTTCGGCTGAAGGCGGTAATAATATCATGCTATCATCTATGACATGTTCCGGTTCAATAATTACAGGCGGGTCACCCAGTGAACGCGGATCAGTAATAACTCCTTTTAGTGCTGAAGCACCAGCCACAGCAGGACTGCATAAATAAACACTATCATTGATTGTTCCAGATCTGCCGGGGAAATTCCTGTTGAAAGTACGCAGCGATACTTTCATCTCAGGTGGTGCCTGTCCCATGCCGACGCAAGGACCGCATGCTGGTTCAAGAATACGAGCACCTGCATGTATCAATTTCATCAGTACGCCTGAGCGTGTAATTGTATCAAGAATTTGACGTGAACCCGGACTGACGGTCATGTCAACTCTCGGATGAACACCTCCGGTAGAAACGATCTCTGCCGGTATGGCAAGGTCTTCATACCATGAATTCACGCTGGAACCAAGGCATACCTGCCAGCATTCTTGACCGGCAATTTGCTGGACCGGTACAACATTATCAGGACTATGCGGCATTGCAATTAATGGCTCAATATGATTTAATTCCAGGGTAATTTCGTCATCATATGTAGCATCATTATCTGCTTTCAATTCTGTCCAATGATGTTCTCTTTTTTGTGACTTCAGGAAACGTCTTGTCTGTTCATCAGAAGGAAAAATGCCGCTGGTAGCGCCCAGCTCAGTTATCATATTGCAGATCGTTGCACGTTGCGTAACAGTTAATTTTTTGACTGAAGGACCTCCAAATTCATAAATGATCCCTAATCCACCCTTTACTGAAAATCTTCTGAGCATTTCGAGAATGATATCTTTGGCGGATACCCATGGCATGAGTTCCCCGGTGAGATTTACGCGCACTATTTTTTGTGTTTCCAGTTCAAATGGATGACCTGCAAGAGCAATGGAAACATCAATTCCACCAGCTCCAATTGCCAGACAACCGACTGAACCTGCAGTCGGAGTATGTGAATCAGAACCAAGCAATGTTTTACCAGGGCGCGCAAAACGTTCCGTATTTACCTGGTGACATATGCCATTACCGGACCGGGAATAATGAATTCCGTATTTAGCAGCTGCTGATTGCAGGAATAGATGATCTTCGCGATTTCTATAATCTATTTGGATCATATTATGATCTATGTATACTATTGCAAATTCAGCTTTAATACGCGGAATCCCAATCATCTCAAATTGCATGATTACCATAGTTCCTGTAGCATCCTGCATTAATATATGGTCGATTTTTATGCCATTAATTTCACCGGGTTTGAATGACCCGGAATGTAAATGTGAATCAATAATTTT
>MFGW01000026.1:5291-6192 GCA_001780385.1 Candidatus Fischerbacteria bacterium RBG_13_37_8
ATTGCTCCTTTTTGTAACAATAATCGTTCCTGGAAAAAATTGCAAGACTGGTGCTTGACATCGGACTACCACGGTTGACTTCATGGATGAGATGCCCTATCTTTATACTGCATGAATTATTTTATGATTGATGCAATGCTAATATATAGGAATCTGACACTTGCTTATGCACACTGCGGACAATGAAAATAACAAAAGGACGGACATACGGGTCCGCCCCTACAGCTTATTTCAAGGAAACTCTGAACCTTAAACTTAATTATTAGGAGCATGATATGAAAAAAATAACCAACATAGCAATAATAGCAATAGCATGCTTGTTCTGTATGAATGAACAGGCATTTGCGCAGAAATGGAATTTCGATCACCAGGTTGCATATGCGGATTTGGGGAATAGCTCGGATGATGTGGCGACGGGTGATTTGAATGGCGATGGCCTGGTTGATATTATAGCGACGGAAGATCCGTACATCAGTTGGTACAGGAATAATGGAGGCAGTCGACCGACGTGGACGCGTTTTATAGTTGTGGATGCGAATAGTTTTCCTGATTGGTCGGGTGAGAAAGGATGGATGGGCATGTGGGTTGGTGATTTTGATGGTGATAATGATAATGATGTATGTGCAGGAGCAAAGGGTACATTCAACAGCATAAATCGTCCCACAGCATGGTTTGAAAATAACGGCAGTGGCGGAGGATGGACAATGCATATACTATCAGTGAACGGTGATTATTTTGACCATGCGCGCACTTATGATTTTAACAGTGATAATAAGGATGATATTATCTTCCAAAAATATTATGGCAGTGGAGTGTATTATGTGCCGGGTGGAACATGGACGCCGACGCAAATAGGCACGGGCGGCAGTGGCATGAGTTTATATGACGTTAATCTTGACGG
>MFGW01000026.1:6276-6419 GCA_001780385.1 Candidatus Fischerbacteria bacterium RBG_13_37_8
TTGATCTCGATAATGACCTCGATATTCTCACTGCAGAAATGCACACCACCTCAATGCAACGCATCACAATTTTTGAAAATGCAAACGGCAATGGAAGTGTCTGGACGGAGCATATCATCGCGACCACCGGCTCGCATAATGCA
>MFGW01000026.1:6428-8007 GCA_001780385.1 Candidatus Fischerbacteria bacterium RBG_13_37_8
GATGTTAATAATGATGCTATGGCGGATATTGTTGGAATGAATTACGATGAGCCGAATCCGCTCGAAATCTGGTACAATGACTGCTGGCAAACCTTCGAAGATGTCCTGTGTTCACACTGGGCATTTGATTATATCGAGACATTAGTAGCGAGTGGAGTTACTTCAGGCTGCCAGGTTTCACCGTCGCTTTACTGCCCGGATTCGAATGTGCAGAGGGATCAGATGGCAGTATTTATTATTAAATCGCTTGCTGAAACACCCGTGTCACCCTGTACCGGTGTGTTTGCTGATGTGCCAGTATCGTATTGGGCATGCGGGCATATTGAACGATTAGTGCAATTGGGTATTACTTCTGGATGTGCGCCGGGGCTTTACTGTGCGCTTAATTATGTGCATCGTGATGCAATGGCGGTATTTCTCATAAAAGCGCTTGCTGAAACACCCGTATCACCCTGCACCGGAATGTTTGTTGATGTGCCTGCTTCATACTGGGCATGCGGGTATATTGAGCGATTGGTGCAGCTCGGCATAACTTCCGGTTGTGCCGCGAATTATTATTGTCCATCGATGAATGTGAATCGTGCACAGATGGCAAAATTTCTTGTCCTCGCATTTTAGCGGAGGGGGACAGGCGTTTACACATTTACAAATTTGTAAACGCCTGTCCCCCTCCCAGGAATTCCGAAAGTAAAGGGTAAGTCATAGGTAAAAGTATAGCACTTTTGTATAAGTCGTTATTTTTTTATTCATTTAGCAGAGTAGCGATCACAAAAAGCTTGACTTTTTATTATCAAACTGATACATCATAGAGTGTAACAGCATAGGTGACGCTATATGACTATTAATAGAACCAGTATGTCAAAAAAGGAACGGGAAGCCCGTTCAAAGCTTGCAAAAATTGTTCATGACCTCTAGTAGGAGGTTTTATTTGCATACCATTAGACATAGAGCCTATTTTGCCTGGCGAGGATGAAGTTCAGGCAGCCAGCCGTCTTGTTGCAAGAATAATCGAAAAGTATCCGAAAGGATTTGATGTTGTCGCGGTCGATTCTCTTTCTCAGTTGGGTTTTCCCATACGAGTTGTGCGATCAAGAGAAATAAAATGGAAAGGAAAACAACAGACTACTTCAGATTGGCTATGGGCAACCACTCTTACTAAAAATGATGCTCTCACTGATATTGTCTGTCAAATAGGTCATAGCAGATGGGATATTGAAAACCAGGGATTTAATGAAGCAGTAACTTTTTATAACATTGATCACTGCTTCGTACATCTATTATTTATCATTTTAAATTCCTTCCAGGAAAACTTTCACCCTTGAATTGTTATTAGATATAGTATATAGTAATAGTTTAAGATGGAAAAGATTAAGAGATAAAGAAAAGAGTTTATGTCTAAAAAACTTGCCTATGAGCGCTATCATTGGTTTCATGGACAAATACAGATACATCATTACCCCAATGCATCGGATTTCAGAGAAGTCCGCCGCGAAATCCTTAAATTCGGCGCCAGTGTTGAAGTGCTTTCCCCTGCGGAGCTTCGTCAGGATATCCAGGCTGAAATAAAAAAAATGTCACT
>MFGW01000026.1:8017-8830 GCA_001780385.1 Candidatus Fischerbacteria bacterium RBG_13_37_8
TAGGACATAATTTGGGGTAGTAATGATACTATATTCTATTTTCTATGATAAGGAGCGATTATGAACGATATTGAAAAAACAGCTAAAAAGCTGTACTATGAGCTAAAAGCCTCACAAGGAGGCACCCGCGATCATTACCTTGCCCTCGCATACCTTATGCAGGAATTTGCCATTGAACAACCCAAAGCTCTCAATCAGATTGCATTCAATCAAACTGCCTACGGCATCAATGCTTTTCATTTTGATAAAGAGCGCCGTAATCTATACTTGCTTCTTGTGAGTTGTTCTTCGCTGACTGACCAAATTAAGCCGCCTCTGCGCCAATTTGTTACCATGGGTATTGATAAAATATTTGCCACTGAAAAAGAAAGCAGCACATCTGATCGTTTTCATAATCATCTGTCAGCCTGTCTCCTTGAAAATAGCGCCCTTATCGATCAAATATATTTTCGTATTCTTATTTCCGGAGAACTTAAGGAACTGCAACAAAGTGAATATGTCAAAAACCTCCTTGAGCAACTCGAGCAGAAAAAATACCTCGTAGATCGATTTTTCAATAATCGCGCTGTTCGTTTTACTTTTGACCAACGCACTATCATTGGACATATTGGACCAACAGTATCGAAACCAAACCCCTCTTACATTTATGATTTACCAATGGAATTCATGGTTCAACAAAAAGGACCTCAGGAAGAACAGATGATCATCGGATTTATTCGCCTTGTCGATATTCTCCGCATGTATCGGGAAATGGGAAGCAAATTTTTTGAGCGAAATATACGGTATGGGCTTGGTGATAAAGGCTATGTCAAT
>MFGW01000027.1:0-2169 GCA_001780385.1 Candidatus Fischerbacteria bacterium RBG_13_37_8
CATATAACTAATCTTTTTCCCTCAGTCCAACATTGCAATATTCCATCATTCCATTACCCCTTGTAATGGACATGCTCGATGAAAATCCTACTACAGAAGCAGCTTTGAAGAAATTCCGAGACGTAACAAAATAGGGAACAGTGGACAGTGGATAGTAGACAGTGATATACTACTACAATAGTGAATATGCACATCCACTTCTACTGATCACTGAACACTTTTTTTTAGGAGATACTATATGTTAGAAAAAATTAAATGGAACGATTTTATTAAAATAATTTCCCCACAATATTATGTACTTTTTGTCACGAGTGATGGGACAAATACTAATTTAACTGGAATCTCATGGTTCACGATTGTTTCATGGGATCCCCCAATGGTTATTATCTCAATCAGGAATAGCCGTTATGGATATGAATTAGTGAAAAAAAATCCGGAATTTGTGGTATGTTTTCCTTCTGAAGAACAAATAGTTCCGGCGGAAATGTGTGGGAGAAAAAGTGGCAGGGATGTTGATAAGGTGGCAGAAGGTAAATTTGAACTGCTACCGGCTGCAAAGGTCAAAGTTCCCTTAATAGCAGACAGCACCGCATGCCTGGAATGTGTTCTTAAAAATGAAGTGATTGCAGGTGATCATGTCATATTGCTTGCCGAAGTCGTTGAGTGTCATGGCGATTTTAATTTAGCAAAGCATGTCTATACTACAGGGTATACTGAATTTTATTCGCTTGATTATTCTGGCCCAGAAAGTGAGTAATCGTTGCAAATTTCTTGAATGCCACAAAAACACTAAAACACTAAATTTCACAAAAGCATTATACAGTTTTATCTTTTGTGAAATTTAGTGTTTTTGTGGCATTGCTATTTTCAGGATTTTTAAGAGAAAGAAAAGCCTTTCCTGGAAAAAAGAGAGATGCATGCTTTAACAACTTCATGATCATAGAGGGAGCCAGCATTATGGGCAATTTCATGGAGGGCTTTTTCAATACCATGAGCTGACCTGTAGGGACGATCAGAAGCCATAGCTTCAACAACATCCGCTACTACGAGAATGCGCGCTTCCATCATGAGATCATTTCCGGAAATTCCCTGCGGATAACCTGAGCCATTCATTTTTTCATGATGCTGAAATACTATTTTAGCAACAGGCTGTTGAAAAGGAACGGTGATGAGAATATCATAACCTACCTGGACATGAGCCCTGATAATATTCATTTCATACACATTGAGTGGTCCCGGTTTTATCAATATTTCCGCCGGTATGTATATTTTTCCAATATCATGAAGTGTTCCTGCAAGCCGGATAGATTCAATCTGCTCTTCTGATAATCCCATTTCCTTTGCAATAGCGCATGCCAGCATTGTCACTCGCTGCTGGTGACCTGCTGTATAAGGATCACGTTTTTCAGCGGTAATTGATAATGCATTGACTGCACCCTCAAGTGTTTTTCGCAATATTTCAAAGTTCTGTGCACTCCTTTCTTCTGCTAATTTCCGTTCTGTTATATCTTCAATGCTTCCTTCATAATAGACAATATTGCCAGTACTGTCTTTAACCGGGTGAGTATATTCGCGAACCCAGATAACTGAACCATCGGCACATTTCATCTTGACTTCGAATTTTCTTGCTAATCCATCACGTTCCATGAGCTCCTGCCACTTTTTACGATCATTTGGATCAATATAAAATTCCAGAGCATTCAGTTTATAGATGTTCTCTTTATCAGAATAAAGCAGTAGTTTTACAAATGAAGGATTTACCTCAAGCATTGTGCCCTGAGGAGTAGAACGATAAAGACCTATCGGTATGCGTTCAAATAATGTCCTGTATCTTTCTTCACTTTCGCTCAATGCTTCTATGGCGCTTTTTTGATCTGTTACATCAATGAACATACCGGATATAATATCTTTATTCCTGGAAGCGCTGAGTATTATATTTTTTTTGGTTCCCTTTCTTGTAGTAATTTCAATCTCGCGGGTTTTCACCTCACATGATTTTTGTATATCTTCAAAAAAAGAGTTCACCATTCCTTTTGTTTCATCTTTGCTGTGAAGCTGATGCTTTTTCATTTCATCAATAGAATTATATTCAGCTATTTTTGCAAGCGCTTCATTTGCATACAATATCTTACCTTCTGTCGTTATCTGGTATACACCCACCAGTGCATT
>MFGW01000027.1:2185-2480 GCA_001780385.1 Candidatus Fischerbacteria bacterium RBG_13_37_8
TACTTTTGTTCAGATTCCTTTAATGCATTTTCCTGCTGCTTGAATTTTGTAAGATCACGTATTGCTGTTAATCTGACTATCCTGCCCTTGTACGGAATAGCTTTGCTGCAAAGTTCTCCATATAAAACCGCACCATTTTTTTTAATGCCTCTTGCTTCATAAGGCGCTTCATCACCCGAAAAAATTTTTTGCTTTATTAACTCGCGATCTTCAGGATGTGCAAGTTGCAATACATTCATCCCGATTATTTCGGAATATTCATACCCAAATGTTTCAGCTAATTTTTGATTAGCTT
>MFGW01000027.1:2500-3762 GCA_001780385.1 Candidatus Fischerbacteria bacterium RBG_13_37_8
TGTACGGCTATCACTTCAAACGATGCATCACACATCATCTGCCATTTCTTTTCACTATCTTTAAGAGCTTCCTCAATTAATTTTTGCTGAGTAATGTCTACAAAACATCCCAGCATGGCTTCCTTTTCTCTGTACTTGATGATGGTTGCACGCCCTAAGATCCATCGATGCTCACCACTCTTTATCATTAATTTACATTCACATGGTGTGTTATGCTCTCCCGTAAGCATTTTTGTGATATTTTCTTCTGTGATGGCTCTATACTCGGGTGAAATAAGGTCAAGAAACATTCTGCCTGTTAATTCTTCCTGGCAGTACCCTATTATTTCGCGAAAGTAATTATTAACATAGAGAATTATCCCATCCTGGAGCAAGAAAATCCCCATTGGAAATTGGTCGAAAATGATGCTGATGAGCTTGTTTTCATGCTCGGAATATTTTTCTAATACCTGAAATTCTGTAAACCGTCTGGCTAACTCTTCTACTTCTTTCATGAGCTGAGCAATTTGAAAATGCTCATTTTCCATATTGCGTACCTCCTACGCTGGTAGCAATAATAACGCAATTTAACTGCTATCTACATTCTATTTTCACATATTTATTAATAAAAGTCAAGCGAATCAGGGAATAGGGACTAGGGAACCACGTAAGGCAGACACTTGGATGTGCCGCTACAATGTTCTTTGAAAGAGGTTTTAGACAAGATTGGTAATGCTCAGATAGTCGGAAATGCTTCCCTAGTCCCCATTCCCCAGTCCCTTCTTTAGGGTGCGTAGTAGTTTATGTGATGAATGACTGCCTGCTCGCACACTTTGCAAAATGGTTTCAAGCCTTTGGTAAACATGAGACAATCAAGCATTGGACGGTACAATCCTTCTGAAGAATATCCAGCACCCTCAAATGCACCTACCTTATTTGCATAATTGCTTTGCCTTAGATTCTTCTTGGTGGGATTTCAGAAGAAGTTTTTAAGAAATGCGACATAATAAACGTGGGAGTTAATTGAGTAAGGCACAAAGGCACAGAGGCACAAAGTTTGAGGGTGGCTCCTTTTTATGTTTTTTTCATATATCATAAAAGGAGCTTACCCTTCATGCGCAATGATTTCAACTACCTTGCAACGCAATGAAAACGTACAGAGAATTAATAGTCTGGCAAAAAGCAATGGGGCTGGTTACGATCATCTGATTCATTCAGTAACGTCTTTGAGAAAAGTAAAGAAATAGAACGTATGCTGAGCGCTTTAATTGTGAAAATTAATC
>MFGW01000027.1:3867-9592 GCA_001780385.1 Candidatus Fischerbacteria bacterium RBG_13_37_8
TACATTCTGGGACAGCATAATAGTGGGTGCAGGACCTGCCGGTTGTCATGCAGGGTATCTGCTTGCCAGGCGAGGCTGGAAGATACTGATTCTTGAAAAGGCTGAAAAACCGGGAACAACGACTGCATGCGGTGGTGCTATCTTTGCATTACTGGTGCAGAAATTAGGAATCGAGAATATTATCGAAAATGTGTGTTATGATGTAATAATTCGTTATAAAAATAAGATAAGCCACTATAAGAGTCGCTTCCCAATCACATTAATGATCCGCCGGTCAATTTTTGATAAATATCTTGCAATGAAAGCACAGCAGGCAGGCGCTGTTATTTTATGCGGAGTTTCGGCAAAATATATAAATAAATCAATGCCTACCATAAAATGTGTTTCATCACATTCAGCCAAAGATTTTATCTTTAAAGGAAAATGCCTGATTCTTGCTGATGGACCAACTACTATTGGCAATAGCATTAACTTAGGTTTTAACAGACGCCATCAATTATTTATTCCCGCTATTAAAGCAGATGTTGAAGTGGATGAGAAACCGGATGCAATTGAATTTGTGGTCGAATCTGATTTTTTACATGCAGGATATTGCTGGGTATTTCCTAAAAAGAAGATTTTAAATATTGGTTTAGGTGGAATTACGTTAGTGAAGAATACTAAATTGCATGCAATTCTTGATTCATTTTTACAAAACTATTTTGACGGGAAACAGGTGAAAAAAATAAATATAAAGGGAGGAATTGTACCTCTTGAAACGGCAAAAAAATTTGCAGCCGGAAAAGTGCTGGTAATAGGAGATGCTGCGGGGCTTGTGAATCCTGTGACGGGTGGCGGAATTCACTATGCAATTAAAAGTGCGGAAATAGCTGCTTATCTAATAGGTAAGAAGTTAGTGAAAAAACAAGAAATGAATTTACAGTCTTACAATACTCTGATAAAATTGAATTTATATTATCCCTGGTTGAAAACAATGAGGATAGTCTTGAATATTTTGCTGAAATCGGGTAAATATAAATCTTCAGGCTACTATTATTTTATGAAATGTTATTTTTTTATGCTATTGATGTTTAGCAATCTATTATATGCAAGGGGAAAAACAAAAAATATGACAGGAGGTAAAAGTGCAAACAATGAAAAAAACAATTAATAAAATAGTATTGATCTCAATAGGAATTATAATTGCATCTGTATCATTTGCCCAGGATCAAGAAGAAGCAATTGCGAGCATGAAAATTCCCTGGGACAGTTATGTAGAGTGGTGGTATTTTAATGGTGCATTGCTTTTACAGGATGATGTGCAGCAGGTCTCATTTCCTTTTATTCTAATACTGGGACATGAGAGCCGGGTCATGACTGCCGGGAATCCACCACGACAATTGCTTATGACAATATTAATAGATTATCATGACGAACCGGGCATGATTTCAGATTCACATACTAATATGAACCCCGGGGATGGGATAAATAAATATCTTAATCCTGACCTGAAGAATTTTTATTATTCATTGCCTGAAGAGAGAATAATTGTTCAAAGAGAAAAGGAAGATTTTATTATTAATGTTAAGAACAAATCTGAGGTAGCCTTATATCTCAGAGTCAAGCTCCTGCATCCTGTGGAAGCACAAAGTTGCGCCGGTTTATTGAAATTAGATGAACAGCTTCCGCTTCTTGCCTATGATTATCCTGTGGTTGAATATAGCGGAGAAGTAACACTGAAAGGCAAAAAATTTAATGTGGCGAAAGGATCAGGTTACATTGACTATAATGCCTGGCGCGTTCAATGGACGAAGACAGTTAAGGAATGGTTTTGGTTCAGTGCATTGACAGATGACTACCAGGCAACATTTTTTGGCATTCGCACTGCCGAACATGATTTCATTGAATATGATATTCGTTCTTTGACATTATTAGACAGGAAAAATAGCGCAATAAAGGAATACTGCGGTGATCAAATAAATGTTCATGTCAAAGAAAATAAATCCGAAGACAGCGCGGTTATTACACTCACTACGAATGATGTTTCCTTGATACTTGAAGCAGAACGTGACTGGTCATATCTGCTCAACCGACCAGAATATATAAATGATATGCATTTCACCGAAATTAAAATGACATATGATAATAAAAATTATTTCGGTTTTGCTTTCATAGAATTTCTTGATTCAATAATGGCACAATAATTAATAAATGCAATATTAAGAATATGGCCGTCAGAGAATTGCAGCAAAAATAACTATGGCTAATGAAAATGTAATCATCGATTATTTTGACACATGCGAAATTCATTATAGAAGATTATGGGATTTACAAAATAGTATGGCAATGCACTATGGCTATTGGGATGAAACTACTAAAAATTTCCCCGATGCATTGAAAAATGAAAATATATTATTAGCACAATTAATACAGGTTCAAAGGGATGATATTATTCTTGATGCGGGAAGCGGTGTGGGCGGATCAGCTATTTTTCTTGCAAAAGAATTTGGATGCAAAGTTATCGGTGTCACATTGAGTGAAAAACAGGTTGCGACATCCCGACTCAACGCAAAAAAACATAATATTGCGCATCTGGTAGAATTTCATCAGAAAGATTATCTTGATACAGGTTTTCCTGATGGATATTTTAGTGTAGTGTGGGCAGTGGAAAGCATATGTTATTGCGCCGATAAAAAAGATTTCCTTTCGGAATCATCCAGGCTCCTTCAGAAAAATGGAAGAATTATTATTGCGGATGGTTTTCTTAAAGAAGGTTCCCTGAACAATACCGAAGAAAAACAAATGCGCCTATGGCTTGAAGGATGGGGAATTCCAAATCTTTCACGTGAAAGTGAATTTACACGATATCTTGAACCGCTGCAATTTAAGAGTATTGAATTTAAAGATTGCACAAAACATGTTATGCCATCTTCACAACGTATGTATTATCCCAGCCTTGCAGTTTATCCGTTTATCAAGATTTTGGAGTGGCTCAGAATAAGAAAAAAAATTCAGACACAGCATGTGATAGGAGCAATTTATCAATATATTACTCTCCGAAAAAAAATATGGAAGTACGGTATTTATCTGGGGGTCGGAGCTAAACATTAGACACTCTCACAGCGTAGGTCTGCAGGGCATTTCAAGGATGCCATATGAAAATTTCAGCAAAAAACGAAAAAGGAGAATAGGGAATGGGGAATGCGAAACTTCCTCATTCCCTGTTTTCCTTGACTTGCTATCCCCTTTATGTTTAAATGCTTCATTATTTATGCCTATTGGAGAGCGCTATGTTTGAGAAAAAAAATTTGACAAAGTGTTCATTTGACACAAAAACTGTTCATGCGGGACAATCCCCGGATCCGTCTACGGGCGCCATCAATACACCCGTGTATTTAACTGCTACCTATGTGCTTGAACAACTGGGAAAAGATAAAAATCATCACTATGCACGCAGCAGTAATCCTACCCGGACTGTACTGGAACAACTCCTGGCTGAATTGGAAGGTTCACGTTACGGCGTTGCGTTTTCATCCGGCATGTCCGCCGCTGATGCAATAGTGCGTGCATGGCTTAAGCAGGGAGACCATGTTGTGGTTGGCGATGACGTGTACGGCGGAATATTCAGGCTCTTTGAGTATAATTATAAAAAATATGGACTGGCTTTTGATTACGTGGACACAACCGTCGTTAAAAATATTGAAACAGCAATCAAACCATCAACCCGCATGATCTGGCTTGAAACTCCTACTAATCCACTGCTGAAAGTCACTGATCTAATATGCGTCTGTAAACTGCTTGCGTTAATAAATGAGACCAGGCAAGATGATGAAAAAATTCTTAGCGTAATAGATAATACTTTCATGACACCTTATTTCATGCGTCCACTGGAATTTGGTATTGATATTGTTTTTCATTCGACCACAAAATTTTTTAGCGGTCACAATCAAATGGTGGGTGGTGCTGTTATTGTCAGGGATGATCCAAAGCGCTGGTATTATGGTGAAACGAGCAAAATGGTTTTTGATGCAGAAGCCGGTCATGAGAAAAAATTAATCAATGAAAATGCCAATCTGCTCTATACGGGCATACAATTTATTCAGAATGCTGTTGGAGCTATTCCCTCACCGTTTGATTGTTGGCTTACCATTATGGGCACTAAAACACTTGCACTCCGTATGCAGAGAAGTGATGATAGTGCGCGCAAGATTGCAGATTTTCTCAGTAAGCATCCGAAAGTAAAGAAAGTGTATTATCCCGGTCTTGCAACACATCTGAACTATAATATTGCGAAAGAACAAATGACAGGCTTTGGTGCAATGATTTCTTTCGAAGTGCAAGGAACTATTACAGATGCAATTACTTTCATGAATTCAGTCAAATTATGGTCTTTAGCAGAATCACTTGGCGCCGTGGAATCCATGGTCACGCATCCTGCAAGTATGAGTCATGTTTCAGTACCGGCAGAGGTTCGCCATTCACGCGGTATCTCTGATGGATTGATTCGCCTCTCCGTGGGCATAGAATCAGCACACGATCTTATCGCTGATCTTGACCAGGCATTACAACACAGAACATAGCGTCGCCTTGCGACGCTATGTTCTGATAATGTCACTGTTGAATAGATTCTTCTTGCCGGGATTTCAGAATAGGCTTTTAAGAAATGCGCCATAATGAGCTTGGTAGGTAATTGAGCAAGGCACAAAGGCACAAAGTTTTAAAAGGGCAATGAAAGGATTAGGGAAGTTAAAGGCGTAAAATCAGTTTTATTGAAAGGCAAGGGAGTAGCAATGAATAAGAAGCATATTATGCAATGGCATAATTACAGAGGGATTGTGTTATCGGAATTATAAAGGAGATGGCGATAATTTAAGCAGTTAGGAGATGAAGGAGTTCATCGATGGAATGATTAATTTTGGCATAAGCATTTTCGATTTTAGAGCAGGGTTGATAGGAAGCATTGGGGAGAGAATTGAAGAGAGGAGCGCAAATGGGGCCGAATATTTTGGAATGGAAGAGAGTAAAGATAATGCACACTATTTTTCCGAAATCAGTAAGGAGATATGAATAAGAATGATCGATGCGTTGTAGGATACCGTGAGCTTTTAATTTACGTACATCATAACGCAGTTGGTCGATGGTATAAGAATAAGGAGACAAAGAGAAGGAGGCGAGAATAGAGAGATACAAATCATTTGTTTTCCATGCAGTGCAGGCATAGGATGAATGCAGGAGGACGTGCATAATGCGGAGTAATCTTTTATTATTGAGTTGTATTCCTGGGATAGAAGTATTTCCTATGGTTACAGGTTTAGCCAGTAAAAGAACAGAGAGATTTTATCAGCGGTTAAGGTAATTAATCCAAGGTCGCAGGCACGTTGAAATAGTTTACGTAAGGGGAGGCTTCTTTTAAAGATGAAGTTAAGCGCATATTCAATTTGGCAGATGCTGTAGGAACGATGTATCTCCATTGCTTTTTTTTCTTTAGCGCTGAATTCAGGTCCTACAATATAGGTCCAATAGTCAAGTCGTTGCTGGATGATGTCACAAGAAAGTTCATCTGCGAAAGCTTGGAGGATAGAAGGATTTTCAACCGAGGTAAATGCATTATCATTTTTTTTGAAGCGAATGCCTGATTGTTTGAGTTTTACTTCCATATATGAGTGACCGTTGAGCCAATAGCTGGCGACAAAAGGAAGAAAGGAAGCGATACGAACTATTATAGGACCTAAGACAGGATCAACGA
>MFGW01000028.1 GCA_001780385.1 Candidatus Fischerbacteria bacterium RBG_13_37_8
TTTTTAGTTAGACTACATTCTTTAATTAATTTCGGCTAACCCGCATTAAATAATGATTTTGATAAAATTAATACGGAATGTGGGTTATATGATTGATAGTAATATTCATTAAAAAATTAGACACAAAGTGTAAGGTCGGACACATGGGTTCGTCCTCAAAAGAACAAAGAAAAAAGGGAGCATTCGAAAATGCTCCCTTTTATTAGGTTCATACTTCGATTACAGAGGCAACCTGTCTTACTCTCACATGAATTACAAAGTCAACTCTATGTCTTCTTTGTGCCTCTGTGTCTGCCAAAGATATTTGACAGGTCAAATATCTTTGGTTAGATGTTTTCAACTACTAATGCAACGGCTTCGCCTCCACCGAGACAAAGGGAAGCGAGTCCATATTTTGCATTTCTTTGTTTCATTGCATTCAGCAGAGTAGCAAGAATGCGACCACCGCTTGCTCCTATTGGATGTCCAATAGCAACTGCGCCGCCATTCACATTTACTTTTGCGGGATCAAGTTCCAGGTCCTTAATAGCTCCTAATGCTACACAGGAGAATGCTTCATTCAATTCCCACAGGTCAATGTCATTAGTGGTCATATTTAATTTTTTCATTAATTTTCTGACTGCATCTGCCGGCGCTAGAGGAAATTCTATCGGGGCTCGTGCTGCAGCACAATGACCTTTAATCAATGCCATTGGTTTAATGTTCAGTTCATTCGCTTTCTCTTCTGACATAACGAGGATTGCAGCAGCACCATCATTAATCTTTGATGCATTTGCTGCTGTTATCGTTCCTTCTTTATCGAATGCAGGTTTCAGTGTAGGTATCTTGTCAAACATAACTTTTTTCGGTTCTTCATCGTCAACAAAAAGAATAGTTTCTTTCTTGGATGGAATCTCAACGGGAGCAATTTCATTTTTAAAAAGACCTTGTTCCTGAGCTTTTATAGCACGCCTATAACTCTCTATTGCATATGCGTCTTGCTCTTCACGTGTAATATTCATCTTTTTTGCACAAGCTTCCGCGCAATTTCCCATGTGAATATTATTGTAAACATCCCATAATCCATCTTTTACCATTAAATCAATAATTTCTCCATTGCCAAGACGATATCCATCACGTGCTTTTGCTAATACATAAGGTGCTAAGGACATATTTTCCATTCCGCCTGCAACAATAATTTCTGCATCACCTGCTGCAATGGCTTGTGCCGCCAGCATAACAGATTTTAATCCTGAACCGCATACTTTGTGAATTGTTAAACATTCAACTTTATCAGGCAATCCGGCAAAAAGACATGCTTGTCTTGCGGGTGCCTGTCCCTGTCCTCCTTGTAATACATTTCCCATTATAACTTCATCTACCTTATCACCGCCAACATTGGTTTTTTTCAAAACATCCTTAATAGCTATGGCAGCTAATTTAGCGGCTGGTAGTGATGCGAGTGTACCCATGAAAGATCCGACGGGTGTTCTTGATGCATTTGCAATTACTACATTTCTTGTTCCCATAATAGAGCTCTTCAATTACCATTTACCCTCTCTGTAGTTTCTGGCAAATAATAATTGTATGAGCGTACACCTCCTTTTTTTTAGATTTGACTGATAGTTATTCCGGGTAAATAGCGCGTTGTTGGGTGTGCTGAGATCTTCAATAGCTGGTCTGTCTTTTGTAGTTTTACCTCTACCTTCATATATACTTATTGATTTCAAAAACACTCGGCTACTTACCTTGTTTGTTCTATTTTAAAGAGTAATTGAGATTCTCCAACTCGTATGATATCACCTTCGTTGAGGAGAAATTGTTTTGCTTTTTTCTCGTTGACAAACGTGCCATTCGTGCTATCCAGATCAACCAGGATAAATTTATTTTCCTGTGGTACGATCCTGCAATGTTGCCCGGATATAGTGATATCCTCTAATGTAATATCGGAAGTTTCAGAACGTCCGATTGTAGTAGGTGAATGAAATGAAAGATAATATTTCTTGCCTATCATTTTTCCTTTTCGAATGATAAGCACCGGTTTCTCTATTAGTACAAATGTATTCTCAATAGTTTCCTCTCCAATGGGTGTCTTTTTTAACAAGGAAGGATCAATTCGAAATTCTTCCTGTTCTTCAATTTCTTCCGGCTGACAATCAGGACATTGAAGCTGAAAAGGTTCAAGCGTTTTGCCGCATTTGAGGCATACCCGCTCAGGTTTTTTGCGTTTTAGAAAAATGACGAGTCCTATTATTAATAATAGTGCTATAACTACCAAAGCTATTGTGATAATGATAAAAGTCCGAGAGGAACCAGCTTTTCCTGCTTTTTCCTGTTCTTTCAAATCTTCCACTTTAAGGCTTTTTTCACTCTTCGCTACTGCCGGAGCTTTTTGGAGACTCTCCTCGATTGGTACTTTATAGGCAGGTGATTTAATTGCCTGCCGCTGTTTCATTAATTCTGGCATTGCTTCATTAATTTTTTGATTCATTATTTCGCTTATAGTATCTGAATCGATTGCAGACTGGTCAAAATATTTTCCTTTCGTCAAAACACTCAGTCTCTTTAATGTTCTTTTTCCCTGAGGATTATTACCTGCAGCTACTGAAAATACAGGAATTCCTTTATTGGTTAATTCACGGATGATATCCTCAAAAACAAGCGTACTGTTTTCATCTACCCCATCACTGAATGCTATGATTACCGGATTGCCATTCCCAAGCAGGTTCAGATCATTCAATGCAAAGAATAGAGTATCGTAGAGCGTAGTGTATTGAGATGAAGTCTGCAATGCATTGATTTGCTGGATAATTACTTCCTTGTTACTTGTGAATTCCTGCACTCTTTTCGGTTCATTGCCAATACCATATAATGCTATGATATCATTGTTCTGCAAATGCTGAATATAAGAAATAGCCGATGCTTTTAATATCTCGAAATCATCAGCATTTATACTCAGACTTATATCGAAAAGGATTGCGACAGATTTATCCTCTTGCGCTGCAATAATTAATTGCATAGATAGTAATATTACAATAATGAACAGGATTTTTTTGCGATTCATATTTAAATAATTCCTGTCTTTTACCGTGGGCTATAATAACAATAACTGAAAAAATTTCTGAAATCCGGATTACTGCACAGCGCTTTGTTGATACCAAAATAATTTCTCATCATCTCGTTACTGCGGCGAATTCGAAGTGCAAGTAATTTTGCACATCCTTCCCATAATTTTGAAGCAATGGCAGGGGATTGGTCCATTATTTCTTTCAGGGTAGTGTGTGATATTTTAGCAATAAAGCATGGTTCTTCAGCAATAACATCTGCGGATGCAGGCTGTTTATCAATAAAGGTAATCTCTCCAATAATAGCATACGGTTGAAGTGTACTTAAGAGCATTTCATAATCTTCAAGATGGAGTATTGCCCTTGCTTGTCCCTTGAGCAGGATGATAATATATGTGCTCGATTCATCTTCTTTTACAATATAATCATCAATTTTCACAAGGATTTTTTCAGTCTTGTCTGCAATAACCTTACGTTCAGATTCAGTTAATGCTTCGAATAGTATTGATTTTTTTAAAGCTTCTTCGATATCTATCATAATGGTGAAATGCAAAAATATAGTAGATTAATTCATATTAGCATATTATTTGACTTTATTCAAACAGTCTTGTCATTGTGAGTTTGCCGGAGGCAAACGTAACAATCCCTTATGTATTATAAGAAGCACAGCCGTTACGGATTATTACGTCCCGCTGGCGCGGGACTCATAATGACAGAACTTCATATATTGATTTCCTCCTTAAAATGGATTAGATTCTTGATGTGATTTTTAAAAAAATTATTTGTGTCTTATTATTCTTTTGCTGCATTAATATTTTTTTTTCAACTTTTTGTCATAGCGAGCAAAAGGTAAATGAATACAAAAAATTTCTTGAACAGGTGTCACCTGTCATTGATGATGAAGAAAAAGCTTATTTTTTGAAATTAGACGATGAACGAAAAGAGACATTCATTCAACAATTCTGGGATAAACTTGACCCAATTCCTGCCACTCCAGAAAATGAATTCAAGAATGATTATTTAGCACGACTGGATTATGTCAATACATGGTACGGTAGGAATTCACAACGCAGCAAAACCTATCTTGTTCTCGGTAAACCTGATTTTATTCAATCTTATACTTCTGCTCCGGGCATATTCCCGCTTGAAGTATGGTATTATGATCATCTTGCAATTGATGGCTTGCCTGCATCACTCAGATTAATTTTCTTCAAGCGGCATGGTGTTGGCGATTATCGTTTGTATAGTCCCCTATTAGACGGAATTAATGAAATAATGATAAACCGCAGTCTTGATCCCGCACAATCTGAAACCAAACAACTCCTGTGGACAGCTCTCGGTTATGATCTTCGCACTGCTCTTGAATCAATATCACCAGGTTTTAACAAGAATACTTCTGAAATTTATCTCGCACGTCTTTCCATGTCTTTGAATACTTTGAAAAAGAAATTTGGTGCTGAAAAAAGGCCTACCGTGGAAACTACCATTTATTATAAATCATACCCTGCACAAGTTATTACCTTCATTCATCTTGATCAGTCAATGAATTATATTATAGAAGGGGGTGTGTTTATACCGCGTTCCTTTCTTTCTTATGAAAAATATCAGGATAATTATTATGCAAAAATTGAAATCTCGCTGGATATTATGAACGAGGATACTATACCTGTCGATGCCATCAATGATGTGGTAAATCTGCAATTTACCGAAAGTCAATGGAATGAGATATCAGTCTCACCCCTGTTTTATTCATTTTCTAGCATTCTATTGCCGGGTTCTTACCGGCTCGTCTTTCTTATCCGGAATTCATTAAAAAATGAAGCATTCAAAATTGAGAAAGATGTTGTAGTGCTTGAACTTGAGAATCAGGATATTGCCGCTACAGATCTTCTTCTCGGATATAAAGCCATACAGGAAGAAAGGTACAAAGGCACAGAATGTATGGGCGGACCAATGCGTCCGCCTTCAAAAAAGCAAATTGTAGGAGCGGACCAATGTGTCCGTCCTCAAAAGCGAAAAGGATCAGAGCTGGAGTCGGGAAATAATAATGAAAATATAATAAAACCTTTTGAATTTTCTAAGATGAAATATTTCCCGGTAACAGATAACCGTTTTTCTCTGAATCAAAATGTACTGGTTTATAATGAAATATATTTTAATAATGAGCAGGGTATTCCTGAAGAGCCTGTCAGTATCATATATGTATTAAAGAGTTCCAGGACTGAACGCATGTTTTATGAAGTAATAAAAGTAAACGATTTGCTTTTAGATAATAGGATATTGCCGCTTCTTGGCACACTTTCGCTTAAGGAAGTGCCTGCGGGAACCTATGCATTAGAAGCGCAGATAAACATGGGTGATGATATTCTCTGGAAATCCGGCAAAAGCGAGCTTCTCGTTACTTCAGAGCCGGTTAATTTCAAACGTATCCTTGCAGAAAGAACTCAGACACTAACTCCATTTGTATTACATTACAATCTTGCGCGTCAATATTTCATGAAAGAAAATATTGCGAAAGCACGCGAACATATTATTATAGCGCTTGATTTCGATTCCGACTCATCTGATGCCCTGCTACTATCTTCTGAAATTAGCAGGAAGGAGGAAGGAAATAGTCCATAGGTCGTGAAATTCTTGCATTTTTAGCAAGAAAAAAATTGAACCACAGAGAACACAGAGAATTTTATCTATAAACATTTCAGCATTATGCAAATATATAGTTGAACTAAAGAAGCTCTTCCTGAAAATCAAAAATGGATAGTATGGCTCGGCGACGGGACAAAATATACATTTACACATTATGTAGAACCAACCTCCGCACAAATAGATTATGTTCACTTTGTCGATGATAATTATAAAGGCTGGTATCCCAACAGAATAGAAGATACATGGGGCAACGGCATAAATATTAGCTATAATAATGGGGAAGGTTTACATCATATAGTAAAAGAGATTCAGGATGATCATGGCAGAATGGTGACTGTATCTGCAGTTACGCAGGGTACAGGGTCTCTTCCGCAAGGCTGGATAGCACCGAGGGGTGTAGTAAATTCAATAACGGTTCCTGCTTTCAATGGAGGCACAGCAGAATATAAATTCAAATATGAAATACGGCAAATTTCGACACCATTTCTTGCTTATGATAAAACTAAAGCATGTCAGACTACATCTCCCTGCCTACTGAATCCGAACATA
>MFGW01000029.1 GCA_001780385.1 Candidatus Fischerbacteria bacterium RBG_13_37_8
ACCATTCCATTAACCCAATTGCGTCGCCTTGCGACGCTATGTTCATTCTCTTTACTGAGATTCACTATATTCTCCATATACTCCACGCAATACCGATGCAATTTCCCCAACCGTTGCACCTGCTTCCACCGCTGCAATAATAAAAGGAATAGTGTTAGCGGAAGAATCCTTAGCATTTTGCTGGAGCCCAATCAAGCTTTCTTGAAGATGGTAAGAATTTCTTGCTTTTTTAAACAGGAGCAATTTTTTCACCTGAGCCTCTTCGATAGCTCGATCTATTCGAAGAAGTGATATACTTTGTTCGGAACTCTCCACATATTTATTAAGTCCAACAATTATTGATTGATTCTTTTCAATATTCCTTTGTGACTGGAAGGCCGTATTATGAATTTCTCTTTGAATAAATCCAGTTCTAATAGCTTCAATAACTCCGCCCATTTTTTGAATTTTTTCAATATAGTCAAAGACTTTTTCTTCGATTTCAGAAACAAGATATTCGAGGAAAAAAGAACCTGCAACCGGATCTATTGTATTCGTGGTTCCGCTTTCGTACGCTATGATTTGTTGTGTACGAAGAGCTAACAGTGCAGATTCTTCAGAAGGGAGGGAAAGAGCTTCATCATAAGCATTAGTATGAAGAGATTGTGTCCCGCCAAGCACCGCTGCTAATGCTTGCAAAGTGACACGAATAATATTATTGTATGGCTGCTGTGCAGTAAGTGTAGAACCGGCAGTTTGTGTATGAAAACGCAATTGAAATGAACGAGGATCCAATGCACCATATCTCTCTTTAATAATTCTGCTCCATATTTTTCGCGCAGCTCGAAACTTAGCTATTTCTTCAAAAAAATCATTATGACTGTTAAAAAAGAAGGAAAGTCTGGGCGCAAAAGAATCTATCGGCATTCCACGTTTTAAAGTTTCATCAATATAAGTAATAGCATTTGCAAAAGTAAATGCTAATTCCTGAATTGCATCGGAACCAGCTTCACGAATATGATATCCGCTAATACTGATAGTATTCCAACCAGGACAAGCTTTGCCGCAAAATTCAATAACATCCACAACCAGCTTCAGCGAAGGTTCAATAGGATAAATATATGTCCCGCGAGCTATATATTCCTTAAGAATATCATTCTGAACGGTACCTGATAACGCATCCCATGGTATCCCTTTCTTCTTTGCCAGCACGATATACATGCTTAACAAAATAGGAGCTGTAGCATTAATCGTCATGGAAGTGGATACTTTATCAAGTGGAATATCTTTGAATAACAATTCCATATCTTCGATAGAAGAAATTGCTACACCTACCTTTCCAACTTCTCCCTGGGCAAGCGAATGGTCTGAATCTAATCCAATTTGAGTAGGAAGATCAAAAGCTACGCTCAAACCTGTCTGTCCCTGGTCGATCAGGTAACGGAATCTTTGATTAGTTGCTTCAGCAGTTCCAAAACCAGCATATTGTCTCATTGTCCATAAGCGGCCACGATACATGGTCGGCTGAATTCCACGTGTATAAGGATAATATCCCGGATATCCTATATTATCCCAAAAAGATAGTTCCTGAATGCTCTCCGGACCATAAAGTTCCGATAACGTCATACCGGAGGCGGTATGATACTCTTTTTGCGCTTTTATTTTTGAAGCCGCCTCATATTGTTTCTCTTTCCATTTTTTGTGCGCTCGCTTATATTGACTAAGTTTTCCTTTATTTAACATTGTAATACTTTATATACTTTTTTCTAAATGTATTGGTACTAAGTCCTAATAATTGACATGCCTTTTTTAAATTAGGAGCCTGCTTCATTGCAAAATCTACCAGTACCCTATCAGCCTCCTCCATCACGGTTGAATAAAGAGGCGAATTATCAGATAAATCTGCATATTTGAAATCTTTAAGAATTTCCTTGAGGTAATTTTCAAAATCCGCAATAGCTCTTTCTTTCGCTTCGGGCAACACCTTGATGTAATGATACATATCCTGTTCCGATATAGAATGTCCTTTACTGCTGAACAGCGCTTTTTTCAATATCGTATTGAATTCAGCAAAATTACCATACCATGGATAATTAACAATAAAAGATTTCGCATTCCGTGAAAATTGTTTTGAAGGTATTTTATATTTTTTTGCTGTTTCATTAATAACAGCCTCAGCTAAAAGCAGCAGGTCGTCTATCCTTTCTCTCAGCGAAGGAATATACACTACATGAAATTCTTCAAGAGGAATTTCATGCTTGCTAAAAAATTCTACTACATAATTAAAATTAGCATGTGAAATCGAAACGATGAGCCATGGCAATAATTCTATGCGATTTTGATTAATATAACGTATTAACGATAGAGGCCAATTTTGAAAATTATTTAAAAAAAGTACACTGTCTTTTTTGTCAAGTAGCGATTCCAATTTAGTCAATTTAGAAGCAGGAAGCATATTGTAGAACTTGCCATTTTGTGCTCCGCGAAGATCGAACATAAAAGCTGCAAGTGAATATTTTCCTGTTGCAGGTTCCCCATAAAGAAGACAAGGTTTATGTTCCTGTACTGCATAGAGCACTGACAGCATCATTTCAGCATAGTTAGTGCTGCAACCTATCGTCAGCATCTATCACTCCTCTCTTGCTTCTTTCTTATTTATTATATGACAGTATAAAAAGAACATCAACTGGACGTATTAGTCTTATACGGATCATAAAGAATTTGTATGTAACTTTCTTCTTTCAATTTCTTTATAAATTCATCCTGATATTTTTCCGCTCTCATTTCAAAAATCTTTTGATAAATTTCATTCTTTACATTTTCATATGCATTCACTTGAGCTTCTGTTTTTTCAGTTAATTTAAAGATTCTATAGCCATCTTCAGATTCTATCAATTCACTAATTTGTCCTACTTGCATAGTATCAATTGATTGTGCAAACAGCGTATTCATTTCAACCTTGCTCAAAAATCCAAGATCACCACCCTTTTCCTTCGATGCATCTTCTGAATATTCTGTGGCAAGCTGCAAAAAATCTGTACCTGCTTTAAGTTTATCAAGAATATCTTCTGTGATAGTCAATGCTTCTTCTTTTGTTCTGTCAGCAGTAGAAATAAAAATGTAGCTTATTCTAAAACGAGCCGGCTCAGTAAAATCTTCTATATGTTCATTATAATATTGTTGCATCTCTTGCTCGGTAATAGACACTTTTCCCTGAAGATAAAAATAAATCAGTTTTTGTTGCATAGTTCTTTCTCTTAACTGCATCTTTAATTCTTCTATCGTTATTCCTTCCTGTTTCAGTGCATTACTTAATTCTTCATCCGAGGCAATATTATTTTCTTTTTTTAATTGTTCCAATGAATTCAGTACCTCATCTTCTACTGAAATACCTCTTTCTTTTGCTTTTTGCAGAAGAAGAATACTTTCAATCATTCTCTCTATGATTAATTTTTTTGCTTCGCTAAATTTCGTTACTAATTCTTCACCGGTGTATTTCACCGAAAGGCTTCTCATCAGATCATTCTCTATTTTCCTTACCTCAGACAACGTAATTACTTCATCATTCACACGTGCAACAATAGCTTCAAGCATTTCAGCATAAAGAATAGCTGTCGCTAATAATGAGAATATAACACATATAAGAATGTTCTTCATAATTCATCTCTCCATGAGATGGCAGAACAGGCATTTATTTCAATGCATCAACAAATTTACCGGAATAGATGAAGTCTAAATTTTTCTGGTAAATAGTGAGACCTGCCTCTTTTTTTAAATCTTCAATTAATTTCTGGCTCATTTGATCAATTTTGAGCAGGGCTAATTTTTTAATAATTTTATGCTTTATTTCTTCAATCGGTGCTAATCCTGCATTCTTTTTTTCCATCACTATGAATATCATCCAGTCGCCTTCCCCGCCCATATAAGGTTTATTTATTGCACCGACAGGTAATTTCCACAGGTAATCCTCGATATCCTGAGGTAGCTCCCCTTTTTGATAGGTAGCTACGATGACTCCTTTAGTATGAATATTCTCCAATACCTTTTTCTCAGCCAATTCTTTCATTAAAGTAGGTGTTTTACTTAATTTATTATGCAACTCTTCGGCATCTTGCTGATCTTCAAGTAAGATTTGAGTAATTGTGATACGCTCCCGTACAAAAAATTTATCTTTATTATCATTATAATAATTTAAAATTTCTGCATCTGAAATCTGCAGATTCGGGACTAACTTCAACAGGAGAAATTTTTGCATCAGGAGATCTAATTGCATAGCATTGCCTGCTGATGCATCATCAGGATTTGTTTCAATAGTATTATGAATAAAAGCTTGCACTTCATTTTGTTTAATATCAATTTTTTCATTCTCAATTTTTAATTCAATTATTTTTTGTTCAATAAATAAATCAAATATATTTGTAAGCATTTTATCTCTATTTACAGTTTGACCTGATTCAACCACTTTATGATTATCTAAAAATTTATTAAAATCTGAAATTAAATACTTAGTATTTCCAATTGCACAAAGGTAATTATCCGGGGTATCTTCTTCATATTTAGGTTCCTGACTGCAGCATAATTGAAAACACAAAATCACGGACATCATTGTAACAAGAATAAGTTTTTTCATTTCAGAAAAAATTATAGCATAAGCGCACAAACAATACAACGCGGGAACATGGAATAGATTATGCGAAGCGACCATTCCCGTTCCGTAGGAACAAGCGAAAATAATCCAGGGCTTTAGCCCTGGGAATTGCGAATGCGGGAATTACTGCAAGGCGCGGTTTTTCAAATAAGTAATAATTTCCTGATGCAGTACAATACGGGCATTATTCTTCAGCAAAGTGATCAATTCCTGATAAGCTTTCCTGCTTTTTTGGGCAGTGAGTTTTTCTTTAATTTCATTAAAACGATGGTAGAAATCTTCTGTTGAATTATCAAGAGTACCATTCATTTGATCCACGTAATATTCTCTTAATTCTTCCATGCTGTTAAATACGGATGCATATAATTTATAATTTAGATAAAGAAAAATTATTTTTTTTCTTCTGAGATTAAACGAGACTGCTTCTGGATTCAAGCCATATTTGTAGATTAATTGTTTATAGGCATTTTCTCCCCCATATAATTTAATAAAAGAGGTCATTTCTTCATCAACAGTTGTTTTTTTATCGGTAAGAAAGGTGGGTGGATAATTTGATAATTCCTGATAAATAAGCATATCTTCTATAATTCTATCAATGATTTCTTCAATATTGACATCATTTTTTTCTACTTTGCCTTCTATAATCAATTCCAGGTTAATATTCCTGAAAGTAATAATATCATCATTTACTGTTGCGACAATGCAGTCAATTAATTCAGGAATTTCAGATAAATTATCTGACCTTATATCTGTATTTTCATATGATAAAGTTTCCGCTTTTATAAGAGCGCATGTCAGACAGCATGCCAAGCTTATTAAAATAAATATTTTTTTATTAAAAAGCATGACCTATACTCAAGAAAAACAGGTATTTTTTCTCGTCAGATTGGCTTTTCAGAAGGTGACCTACATCAAAAGCAACGGGGCCCATAGGAGTTTCATAACGTACTCCCAGTCCTATTGCATGTCTATAATCTGAACCATTTACTATAAAACTGTTTTTACGAAATACATTTCCCATATCATAAAAAGCAACCATGCCAAAATTTTTGAATAAAGGAATTCGAAATTCTATATTATTAATAAATAAAGCTTTGCCGCCCAATGGAATACCGTTGTAAGAAGGACCTAATTTATCCAATGTAGCTCCTCTAAAGGATTTACTTCCTCCTGCAAAAAATCTGAAATTTATTGGCAGGAATCCATCTTCCCGAAAACTTTCAATCATTCCAAGTCTGGTTGAAAAAGCCAGCGTTGCAAAATTAAAAAATTTATGAAAATACTGAAACTGGGTATAAAATTTTAAAAATTCTTGCTGTGATCCCAATGCCGCCGAAGCAAATTCCAAACTTGAAGAATAAAAGTAGCCTTTTGTTGGCTCTATGACATCATTTCTTTTATCCTGAATAAAAATTCCAACAGCACTTGAAGAGAACACTGATCTATATTTCCGGTCAATAGTAATCTCTGATATTTCTTCCTTTACC
>MFGW01000030.1:0-674 GCA_001780385.1 Candidatus Fischerbacteria bacterium RBG_13_37_8
GCTCACGCTGTAATCCGTAGACGAGTCATCAATAATTGTCTCATTACCGGTTGACCAACCGTTTGGGGACGGTTCCAGGTTAAAATATTGCCTGAATGTCGTCGCACTGGCGTTAATTGTTGCAAGCTTGAAAGAAATTCCCAACGAAAGGTTTCCTGCAACCGCGGCAATTGCAGCGCCATAATTGACACCTTTGAATTTCATATCTGCTGTTACCGGGTAGTATGCCCAATTGTAACCCGGTACAGGCCTTTTTTCAAAATTAAATTCATCCTTGAGATTAAGGAATTCATGCCGGAAAAATGCTATGTGAAATGCTTTATAAGGAAAAAAGAAACTGATAAAAGAAGGATTGCTCACTCTGCCTCCGAAAGGAGTAGGAACAGCAGTAGAGAGTGAATCAGCAGCAGCAAATCGCTCAATAGTTATATCGGAGCTTTTAAATTCAAAAGAAACTTCAGGTGCAGATAATGTCGTCAGTCCTGCCGGATTCGTTTCAGCAGCAGTAGCATCATCAGCAAGTGCAATAAATGCTTTTCCCATAGCCGCAGCGCGTGCACCAGGCGGTGTAAAGCTAAACTGAAAATCCTGGAATATTTCTTCATCTGTTTGCGCAAACACAGTAGTCGCAAATAAGAACATTAAGAGTAGAGAATATTGTAAAACTTTTGTCA
>MFGW01000030.1:869-996 GCA_001780385.1 Candidatus Fischerbacteria bacterium RBG_13_37_8
GCATTAAAACGATATTGGGTCCTGTTTATGAAGAAATCCTTAAATAGGGGTCAGGGAACAGGGGGCAGGGGGCAGTGGATAATAGCCCAGGGCTTTAGGTCAGGGAACAGCGGGTAGGGATCAGTGG
>MFGW01000030.1:1182-2779 GCA_001780385.1 Candidatus Fischerbacteria bacterium RBG_13_37_8
GGCATCGATATGACTCCGCAAATGATTGATAAAGCTACAAAATTGGCAGAAAAAAACAATTATGTAAATGTGGAGTTTAAGTTAGCAGAGATTGAAGAATTGCCGGTAGAGGATAATAGCGTTGATGTTATTATATCCAACTGTGTGATAAACTTATCTATTGATAAGGCAAGTGTTTTTAAGGAATCGTACCGCGTATTGAAACACAATGGACGAATGATGATTTCGGATATTGTTCTAACCAGAGAGCTGCCCGATTTTATAAAAAATTCTATGGAAGCATATGCGAATTGCATTTCTGGTGCTTTATTGAAGGATGAATATATCAAGGCAATAAAGGATGCCGGATTTAGGGATATCAATATTATAGGTGAAAAGGTATATCCATTTGATTTGTTAAGCTGTGATCCGGTTGTAGCTGAATTCCTGGAAGATAATAAAGTGGAAGAAGCACAATTAATAGAAATTGCGAGTACTATATTAAGTATTCAAGTGGCAGCCCGGAAATAACATTATTAATTATTGCAATATAGTATGCAGTATCGATGATTGGAATATTGGCTAATAATATCATTAGAATAGGCGTAGCGAATTCAATTTCTATTGAAACAGGTTTTGACCCGGTTGATGCAATCGAGTATGCAAAGCGTCATCATTTTGAATTGGTGCAAATATTTTTAAATCCGGAGCTTTTAAGTAAGCCGGAAATTTTAGAACGGATTCGTGTTGAACAATCTTCATTTCATAACATATATTTTCATGCAAGCGGTTATTTCAATGTGGATTTCTTCAATAGCAAGTATCGGGATTTGCTTTATTCATGCATTGCTTCATTCAATACGCCACATTTCATTATCCATTTTGATGAGAATTACGATTTTGTGCAGACGTTATATTTAGCAAAAGAGGGCAGTGTGATTGATAAAATTTATATTGAGAATTATTTCAATTCCATTGGGAAAAGTGCCTCTTTTAAGAATATTTCCCGGTACATTGAGCTATTCGCAAGTAATTTTGCTGGTATAGAATTATTGCCTGTTGTTGATATTCCGCGATTCTTTCACGCAAAAACCGGTTTTTCGATTGATGAATCTTTGCAACAATTTGCTGAGCTGATCACCGGGATTTCGCGAATAAACCTGCCGGTACTTTTGCATATTATTGATTGCAATGATCCTATGCAGTCACGTGAAAGTTTTTGTTCAGTAGGAGAGGGGTATATTCCGTATCCGCAAATCATTGATCTTTTAAATCAGTCAGATATAATTATTGAAGGAATTATTCTTGAATATGAAGATAAAATAAATCCGCTATCTTCAAGAAATCTACTTGAACAATTATTTAGAGAACAAAAAGTTGAGTGATTGAACTATGAAAGTTTTAATGCAGAGCAGAGCGAGTCTTTTCAGAATTCCTGGTGGGGATACCATACAAATTCTGAAGACGAAGGAACATCTCGAAAAGCGAGGTGTGAAGGTAGATATTTCTCTTGAGGTAGCTCCTGACTTATCCAGTTATGATATTGTTCATTTATTTCATTTTTTCCGCATCCATGAAACCTACCTTCAGTCAAAGAATGCAAGGTATCAAGGTAAAA
>MFGW01000030.1:2799-6341 GCA_001780385.1 Candidatus Fischerbacteria bacterium RBG_13_37_8
TACGTTTCCAGGGCTATGAGAAATTATTTTGAGGAACATGCCGATCTGGGAACAATAAAGTATATTAATAAAATAATAGGGGAGGAAGTACGAGAACGCTTGAAAGGAATATGGCATTATTTCATTGATAAGGAAAAAAATGAAGCGACGGTTGCTTTGATAAAAATCGGCTATCATAAACTTCAGCAAATAACCTTGGATCAAATTGATATGTTTTTGCCGAATTCATTGCACGAGATGAATATGCTCATGGATGATTTTCCGGGTAATTACCAGTATAAAGTGATTCCAAATGCCATTGAAAAATCATTGTTCAGCGTAGATGTTGAATTCAATAAATATGACTTGCCACATGATTGCATATTATGCGTGGCACGAATCGAACCGCGGAAAAATCAATTAGCAGTCATAAAAGCATTGCAAGGAACTGATTATAAGCTTGTATTGGCTGGTGATCCAGTTCCAAACAGGATGGATTATTACAGACAGGTCAAGAAGTATGAAAGTCAGAAGGTGAGCATATTTAATAGCTTGCCGCAAAATGAATTAATATACTTTTACGCGTTTGCAAAAGTGCATGTACTTGCCAGTTGGTTTGAAAGTCCCGGATTATCGTCACTTGAGGCTGCTGCCATGGGATGCAATATAGTTGCAAGCAACCAGGAAATCATAAAGCAATACTTCAAGGATTATGCGTTTTATTGTGAAGCACACTCTATCAATTCGATACGCGATGCTATCGCAGCAGCTTATAAAGCAGAAAATGATTTCCGTCTAAAGGAACATGTAATAGAGAATTATACCTGGGAGAAAGCTGCAAATTTAACTTTGCAATCATACGAAGAAGTGCTGGCCAAAAGTATTTGAAAATTTCAAATATTTTTGGAAGGCACAAAGGCACAAATTGTAGGGGCGGACCTATGTGTCCGCCCTCAAAGGCACAGATACACAAAGTTGCAAAAGCAGGAATATAAGGAAGTTATGAAATTATCGTTTGATTCTCCGATAAGTGAAGCATCCGGTGTTGGTGCAAAAAGAGAAGCATTGTTCAATGCAGAAGGTATTCATACGGTAGGCGATCTGCTTTTTTACAGTCCATTGCGATATGAAGACTGGCGTTTCATACATCAAATAAAGCAACTGGTGCCTGATGAAACATCATGCATACATGGTTCTATTACCAGGATGTACATGCACCGCACCAAGCACAAAGGATTCGCAATACTAACTGTATATATTTCCGATAAAACAGCAGAAATTGAGTTACGATTTATTAATCAATCGTTTCTGCTGAAGACATTTAAAGTCGGCATGGAGCTATATGTTCTTGGAATTCCACAGATTGATACATACAGTGGGAAAGGTCTTATTTTCAATAATCCCGAATACCAGATAGTAAAGAACGAAGAAGATTCTCCTGCTGGAGCTATTAAGCCGGTTTATAAACGCATTGGTGCATTATCATCAGCGACAATCAGGAATATTATTACTAATATATTGCAGAATCTTGAAGATGATGTCGATTATTGGTTCCCAGCAAGCATACAAAAGAAATATCATTTTCCGCGGAAGAAGGATGCGCTTTTTGCATTGCATTTTCCTGACAGTAAGGATGATATAGCTTTTTTAGCTTCATTCAGGAGTCCGGCACAGAAGGCGCTTATTTTTGATGAATTATTTTTTATGCAACTGGGCCTTGTATTTCAGAAAATTCAGAGGAGAGATGTACAGTCAGGCATAGCAAATATTGTCAATGATTCGGTTCGGCAATTTGTACGTTCGATTTTACCATTTAAACTCACTACCGGTCAGAAGAAAGCGCTTCATGAAATTATCGAAGATATGAAAGCGCCGCATCCCATGAATAGATTATTGCAGGGTGATGTAGGAAGCGGCAAAACAATTGTTTCGCTGATAGCAATGTTGATTAATATTGATAATGGGTATCAGACTGCGCTCATGGCTCCAACGGAAATTCTTGCCGAGCAGCATTTTCTTAACATATCACATCTGTTGAAAGATTCATCAGTAAAAGTAGCGCTGCTGACAGGCAGTATGCGAAAAGAAGAAAAAAACAAAATACAGCAGCACATTGCAGATGGTGAAATCAATATTATTATCGGGACACATGCTTTAATACAGCAAAATGTATCATACAACCGGCTGGGATTTATTGTTATTGATGAGCAGCACCGATTTGGTGTCATTCACAGGGCGATGCTGCAGGAGAAAGCAATGCATTCGGATGTATTAGTCATGACAGCTACGCCAATACCTCGTTCATTGGCTTTGACACTATACGGTGATCTTGATGTATCCATAATTGATGTTATGCCGAAGGGACGTAAACCAATTAAAACTATAGTTAAGTATGAGACATCGCGTGAAGGAGTTTATAGATGGCTTGCAGATGAGCTCAAACAAGGGAAGCAGGCGTATATAGTCTGTCCCTTAATCGAGGAATCAGAACAGGTGCAGGCAAAAGCAGCCGTGGAATTGCATGCATCACTTCAAAGAGATGCATTATCCGAATTCAATATCGGGCTGGTTCACGGACAGATGAAAAAAGTTGAGCGCGAAGAGGCAATGAAAAGATTCCTGAGAGGTGAATTGCATGCGCTTGTAGCAACCACGGTTATTGAAGTAGGCGTAGATGTACCTAATGCGACGATAATGATCATAGAGCATGCGGAACGATTCGGACTAACGCAGTTGCATCAATTACGTGGACGAGTGGGGAGAAGCGATGCACAGTCATACTGCGTGCTGATTCTATCACGCAAATTAACGGAGTTTGCAAAACAACGAATAAAAACTATCAGTCAGAGCACGGATGGTTTTTTTATTGCAGAAAAGGATATGAGTCTTAGGGGACCGGGAGAGCTTGCAGGACTTCGTCAATCTGGATTCTTCAGTTTGCAGATCAGCAATATCGAGCGTGATAAGGATATTCTAATGGAGACCCGCAAGGAAGCTTTTACTTATGTGGACAGGGTAATGCGCAGTGGCAAAATGAATGAGTTTGAGAGAAAGTTTATGGACGGATGGTTCAAGAAATATGCATTATTATCAATTTCTTAGGATATAGAAAACTATTCTCTGATTTTTATTTTCTTTGGGGACTGTGCAAAGCAATGAATGGTAAACGCTCGTCATTGTCGACGTAAGTATTCTGAGCCTGCTGAAAGTAACCTGTCTGAAAATATGCCTTCGGTGCTTCTTTCTAGAATTTTTGAGAAGGATTGAGCAGAGATAGAAACAATTGATAAGCTCTTTTATTGGAAGTCAGCAAAAGATAATAAGGTTAATTTTGTCACAAAGGAACAAGGTTGCATATCTTTGTCATTCTGTTGATCAAGTTAAAATTCTTCTTGTCTTGGCATTTGCTTTATCGCATTCTTGCCTTAACGTTCCCGAAGCACCACAATAGCCGGAACAGTGAACATCGGCAACGTAAAATACTCCTTAAGGTAGCCGTCAAAAGTCACGAGGTATCTTCCGGCCGCTTCTCCATCAAGGATTACCGTTTTCTTTATCACAAT
>MFGW01000030.1:6353-7161 GCA_001780385.1 Candidatus Fischerbacteria bacterium RBG_13_37_8
TTTTACAACGAATGGAGGGATTGCCATTCCATGCCCTTTCCACGTATCAACTTCTATTTCATCAATCCATGTTGCCTGAAGCCATGGCCATTGCTTATCGTCTCCGAAGTGGACGGTTTGCTTGCAGTGATTGGTTATGTGAATTTCTACCTGTAAAGGTGTAGTGGAGTCTATTTCCGAAGCATTTACTACCACTACTTTAACTAGGATGGCTTCATCCCAACCTGGCAACCTCGATGAAGAGTTGTGAGAGGAACATTCAGCGAATAGAGCTATGACAATAAGCAAGACAAGAGTTTTTAATTGATATATTATTAAGTTCCTCTTATTTATAGTCAAATCTTTGTCAGACATATTAAACTCCTCTTGATTATTTTAGAGATATAATGGATTCTTTTTATTTTTGACCCATCTCGCATACACCAACCCAGCCTACCATTTTCCCTCTAATGGTTGCTTTGATCAAGAGCCAGCACACATCCGAACCGGGCGGGGGATCGCCTTCCACCTTCCAATCTCCTTTGCCTTGTCTGTAAATGGTAAGTTCCATATATTGCATCTCCGAGGTAACTCCATTTATGTTCTCCTTCGTTTTCTTGCATTTACATTTCTCGGTGGGACATTGTTTTGTAAGGTGTAGTGGTAGAGTTTTTTTTAGGCTATCACAGATTTTTCCTCCACCAAAATGCAACTTGACCGCTTTCGGGCACCCTTTGCCTGCAACATCTTTTGTGTCCTTGATATCGATATCGCATTTCTCGATAGTGTGGATTGTAAGATCGAGGAATGAAGCAGTCTCCGGACCGCA
>MFGW01000031.1:0-252 GCA_001780385.1 Candidatus Fischerbacteria bacterium RBG_13_37_8
ATGCTGATATTTATAAACAGATATATTGTTTCCTTTGAGTTTGATATTAGCGGATAAACATAAATAAAAGTATTCAAAATACAGTATTCGATAAAAGGTGTGAACTTGTGAACACCTGTCCCCCATTAATATGCTCCTTTTTGTTTCATGACCTGGAATATGGTCTTAATGAGTATCGCAATATCAAGTGAAAATGAACGATTTGTGATATAGTAAAAATCATATTCAAGATTTTCTTCCAGAGGAAGCTCT
>MFGW01000031.1:315-1416 GCA_001780385.1 Candidatus Fischerbacteria bacterium RBG_13_37_8
CACTCGCGATATTGTTCTACAATGAATGGCATCTCGGGTCGTGGTCCTATAATACTCATCTCGCCTATCAGCACATTATAAAATTGCGGCAGTTCATCCAAACTGAAACGTCTTAATATCCTCCCAATTCGTGTTACCCTCGGATCATCAGTGTTACGCGGCGATTTCTCGTATGACGATGCATCCGTGTACATGGTTCGGAATTTATAGATAGTAAACGGTTTGTTCTTGCGACCAATTCTTTGCTGTTTAAAAAATAAAGGTCCTTTGCTGTCAAGTTTTATCAATAGCGCAATGAAAGGTATAAATGGTAAACTGACTATCAGAAATATAGAAGAAGATAGTATATCAAACACTCTTTTGACTGTATCATAAAATTTGCGCTCACGATGTGATTTTAAAATGAACGAAGGTATTCCACCGATGTCTTCAAAAAACATGTTTTCCGACATGACAGGAAATACGTTTGAGACGATCATGTACATGAGTTTGTGATTCCCGGAATCCGAGATCATCTGAAAAATTTTATCTTTTGAAAGCGATGGAATAGCAAAAATTACTTTATCTAAATGATGTGTGTCCAGTATTGACGGAAGGTCTTGCAGCGTTCCTATGACAGGGATATTGCAAATCACCGTGTTTATTTTATTTTTATCATCATCAAGAAATCCAATAACATTATAGCCGTATTCCGGGTATTCTGATATTTTTTGGAGAGCGCGGATTCCTGTTTCACCTGCTCCAATAATAATAGTATTAAGGAGACCGTAGCCTTTTTTCATGAGCTTTTCGTTGACCATGACATACGAGGTTCTTGAAAACAGGAGAAAGATAAATGTCAGTATAAGAAATATAATCGTAGAGGAACGGCCTAAGGAAAATTCTCTCAGCCAGTATCCCACGGACATGGTAACAAGACTGCCAAGCAGTGTACTCTTAAAAACTGCCTGCATGATAAAGATGTAATTTACCCTTTTTATTTTATTGTATAAGCCGTATAGGGAGTTCGCAATCAGCCAACTTATCACGATGACGGGCAATGCTTTCAGGTAATTATGCAGTGGATTCAGGGGATAGCCAAACATGGGGCTCATGTATTGT
>MFGW01000031.1:1428-2083 GCA_001780385.1 Candidatus Fischerbacteria bacterium RBG_13_37_8
GCGAGAAGCCATGCGACAGAAATGGAGAGTGTGTCCAGAGTTACCAGTCCAATCTTGGTAGTTGTGATGAATCGTGTGAATTTATTATCTTTTGCGTTCTTAGTATTTTGCAGCATTTGACTATTATATATGAAATTATTGAATTTGTATTTTTTTAAACAGATCCATGTATTGGTTTGTGATAACATTCCATGAATAATGCTGCATCGCGCGTTCCTTTGCCTTTATTTTATAATTGGCGGCTATTTGCGGATTTGTAATAAGAAGCTCCAAGGCTGCTGCAAGGCTGTTAACAGAAGCTGAGAGGTCAAAGAACATCCCGGCATCAGCGAGTACTTCCTGGTTCGAATCAGTAGCAGATGCAATAATGGCATTGCCGATGAACATTTGTTGTGTGAGAACCGGGTGTGTACCGCCTACTTCTGAAGGTATCACAAAAAGATATGCATGACTGCTCAACTGCCTGTATCCCTGGCCGAACACGTAACCGGTAAAAATAATAGACCGGTTATTGCCGGCAAGTTCCGTCAGCGAATGTTTATAAGTGCTGGCATAGGGTGCATCACCGACGATTACCAGCTTCATGTTTTCCCTGCCGCGCATTTTTTGGAATGCTTTAATAAGAATATGCGCGTTGTTTTCAGGTTCAAGACGT
>MFGW01000031.1:2124-5854 GCA_001780385.1 Candidatus Fischerbacteria bacterium RBG_13_37_8
AGCAAGATAATCCTGGTTCAAATCCTGCTCAAGATCACCACCGTACGGAATATAAAGAGTTTCAGCATTATATTCTGTTCTATAATATGCCTGCATGGACAAGGAATCGGTGATGACATGATGAGCGAATCTTGTAGCAAGTTTTTCCGAGTATTTAAGATATTTTTTGGCGAAGGCGCCCCATTTTTTTCTTTCCCAGTCTTTGCCGTCAACATTGATGACTACCTTGCGACGTGTGATGCATGGAATACAGCATAACGGGCTATTGCCAACTCCGCAGATAAAAATAATATCGAACTTCAAAGTGAAGGAATGTATCAGGGAAAAGAATGTATGACTTATGGTATCCATGTGTTTCGTGGGAATTGCCGGCAGATAAATTAATTTGACACCGTTATGTTCTTTGATCCTGTTATGGTAATGTGTGGTTCTATTATATACATAAACATCGAAATCATGCTGAATGAGTCTTTTGGAGACTTCTTCCACAAATGTTTCAAAGCCGCTGTAAGATGCAGGAATACCTCTTATGCCAGTAAAAGCAATTTTCATTATTAAAAACCTTGTCAGTCATTATACCTGTTTAGGATGGCTTTTATCAAATATTCTTTGCGAGTTCTGCTGTAGGGGCGGACCAATGTGTCCGCCCTAACGAAGCAATCCCGCACGGATAATAAGAAGAATAGTCTCATAATCAAAAGGCGACTTATTTCTATTTTGTATTTTCGTGTTTTGGTGGCATTGAATATAAAATGCTAAAAGGAATAAATTCGCTTTGCTGATGGTTATAATTATTCTTTTGGATTATATTAACAAAAATTGCTATAATATAAGGATTCAAATATGCGAGTTAAACAAGACTGTTTTCAAGGATTAAGCAGTTCGCAAGTGTCTGATCCATAAAGGAATATAAGCGCTTGAATCCTTGAAACCTTTTAAAACAATCTTGGAGAATAGGAAATGAGAAGATTTGTAACTATGTTAATGATAGTAGGTTTAGTCATTGCATTTCAAGGTTATGCAATGAGTCAGAAAGGGCCCAAGGTAAAGCGTTGTTTACTCAAAGTTGAAGGAATGACATGTGATAATTGTGTCAACAAAGTCAAAACAGCGCTGGAATCGATAAAAGGAGTAAAAGAGGCAACTGTTTCGCTTGACAAGAAAGAAGCGGTGGTAAAATTTGAGAATGGTATTGATTTACAGGCATTAGTAGATGCAGTGAAGGAAAAAGGATACAAGGCAGAATTGAAAGGCGAGGTAATTATATTAAATATAAGCGGCATGCATTGTAATCATTGTGCCAATGAAGTGAAAGAGGTGCTGGAGCGGCAGAAAGGAATAATATCTGCGGATGTAAGTTATGAGAAGAAGGAAGCAGTAGTGACCTGTCAGCCTGGTAAAGTAACGCTGGAGCAATTAGTTGATATAATACAGAGCAGCACGGAGTACAAGGCATCCTCGAAGAATTAACGGGGACAGGCATTTACATATTTACAAATTTGTAAACACCTGTCACCCTGTAAGGAAAAATAACAAGCATGAGGAATTGGGTATCTGAAAGGTTGTTCATGTTCCTTTTTGCGTTTTTGCTGATAGTACTCTCGGCTGGGCAAATTAATGCAGAGGAACAGAAGTTATCGTTATTATCACTATCATGGAGTGAGCAAATCAAAGTGCGCGAGTCATGGCTGGAAAAGAAGCATAACATGATACTTGACATGATGCGCCGAAATAAAATAGCAATGTGGATAGTGGTAACCGAAGAATTTCATCCGGATCCGCTCGTGGAATTTATAGCTCCGCCGAGACCGGATGTTGCAGGGAGAGACTTTTTTATTTTCATTGATACGAGAGAAAAGGGACTTAAAAAAATTGCCACTGCTTCATTTACCGAGGAAAATCTAAAGCGGTTTTTTGAAACTTCTGACGAGCCAAAGCCTGCAAAGGAATTGCTCCCTGAAATAATCAAGACCTACAATCCGAAAGATATCGCTTTATCAATAGATGGGAAGCGAGGTCCTACACGCAGTCTGACGAGAGCCAGTTATGAATTTCTTGTGGAAATATTGGGGAAGAAAACGGCAAAGCGTTTTGTTTCTGCGGAGCCGCTTATCGAGGAGTATCTTGATACACGATTGCCGGAAGAGAAGCCTTATTTTGAACAAATCGCGTACCTGACGAATGAACTTGGAAGACGTGCTTTATCAAATGAAGTTGTAATACCAGGCAAAACAACTGTGGGTGATATCCGGAATTGGTTGTACGACCAGTTAGGTTCATACTGTGTCAGCACGTGGTTTCAGCCTGATATACGAATACAGCGCAAGGGCATGAAAGATGCGTTTTCGCGTGGATTTCTTGCAGTAGCGTTGGAGGACACTGTCATTCAGCCGGGCGATCTGCTTCATCTTGATTTTGGAATAACATACATGGGGCTGAACAGTGATTGGCAGAAAATGGCATATGTTTTACTGCCCGGGGAGACTGATGTGCCGGAAGGTTTAAAGAAAGGTCTTGCGAATACCAATAAGCTGCAGGATACGATCTGCCTGGTTTCAAAACCAGGGCGTCTCACTACCTATATTTATGATGATGCCATGGCAGGAATGGAGAAACTTGGTATTACTGCACAGGTATACAGTCATGCAGTAGGAAACCATGGTCATGGAATAGGTCCCACGATTGATTTTCGCGCAAAAAAACGTGACGATACCGCAAAAGGCAAAAGGTTGCGCGCAGGATCTTATTTCGCGATTGAATTAAATACAAAGATGAAACTACCGGAGTGGGACAACCAGGAAATTTGTATTATGGAAGAAGACAGTGCATGGTTATCAGATCAGGGATGGGTGTATTTTACTCCACGCCAGGAATCCTTTTTATTAATAAAATAAAAAAACCACAGAGAACCCAGAGCTTTCTGCGAACAAGGTTCGCAGAAAGCGGTTCAAGATTCAAAGTATAAGGCTGGAAAAAGTGCGGATTCGATTAACCTTATTGAGAACAAACGATAAAATGAAATATTTTCTCTGTGTTCTCTGTGGTTTTTTTATGAACAGTCAATCTTTTCAACCACTGTGAATTCTTTTATCATGTAGGGTGCAGTGATGTGTAAGCGATGTAAAAAAAAGGTACTGCTTTCCAAATCACTTCCTTATTGTGCGGACTGTATACGGGCATATTATGATGACCTGCGCGAAGAGATTAGCAGGGTGCATGCGGTAAGCAGGAGGGAATTTGGGCTTCCGGAACAGATACCGCGGGGAGGTCATCTTGAATGCAGATTCTGCGTTAATCGTTGCAGGATTGGCAAAGGTGAGCGAGGATATTGCGGCATATCGATGGAACAGCGTGATCGGCTTTATTATAAAGCAGGCACGAAGAACAGCGCTTTCGTGAAATGGTATCATGATGGTTTGCCTACTAATTGCGTAGCTGATTGGGTATGTGCGGGATGCACCGGCGAAGGATTTCCACGCTATGCACACAGCAAGGGACCCGAGTCTGGATTTAAGAATCTTGCAGTATTTTATGAAGCATGCAATTTCAATTGCCTGTTTTGCCAGAATTGGCAATACAAATACCGTTCATTGCATGCTCCTGGTTTATCATCCGCAGAACTTGCGCGGGCTGCTGATAAACGTACCTCCTGCATATGCTTTTTTGGAGGGGATCCGGCTCCTCAAATAATTCATTCCATCGAAACATGCAGAATTATTAAATCTGCAGC
>MFGW01000031.1:5861-9632 GCA_001780385.1 Candidatus Fischerbacteria bacterium RBG_13_37_8
AGGATCGCCAGGAACCGCCGTTTTTAGTGGTGAGTACGTTGCTGGTTCCCGGATACATAGATTCAGAAGAGGTTCATCATATTGCCTCGTTTCTCGCATCTTTGAAAAAGCATATTCCTTATTGCCTGCTGGCATTTTATCCGCAATTTTACATGAATGATCTCCCTGCCACTTCTCGCACACTTGCGGAACAATGTGCCAGCACAGCACAACAGGCAGGCCTTACGAATATCAAGGTAGGTAATATGCATCTGCTAAAATGAAGTGGTTCAAGGTTCATAGTTCAATGTTCAAGGTTATAATGAGCGCCAATTCGCTTAACTTGTAACTCTGAAAATAATAAAAATGGAATGTAGGGAACTGGCGAAGGTTTCTTTCCCTAGCACTTGAATCCTCAATCCCTGTATTTTCATTGGAGATACTTTAAGGAATGTGGCATTTTTTTATAGAGAAAGATAAAATGACTTAATATGAATAGAGATAAGATAATTGCATGGTTAATGAAAGGAGATCCGGTTATACGGTGGCAGGTGATGCGCGATCTGGAGGGGTATGAAGAGAGCATGGTGGAAGCCGAGAGAAAGAAAATGATCACTGAAGGATGGACAGCGAAACTTCTTTCATTGCAGGATGATGCAGGAATGTGGGGTGGAGGCTATTATACACCGAAATGGACATCCACGCATTATACGCTTCTGCTGCTGAGATTTTTCGGACTACCAAAAGATATAGCACAGGCACATAAAGCATGCAGATTACTTCTCGAGCATGGTTTTTATAAAGATGGTGGCATTAATTATTGGAGTGTCCGCATGAAGCACAGTGAGGATTGTGTGACGGGAATGCTTCTTTCCATGTTATGCTATTTTCGTTATGGTGATGAACGTATTCATGCAATAACCGAATATTTGCTCAGGCAGCAGCTTGCGGATGATGGATGGAATTGCCGTGTTTATGCAGGAGATGAGCATAGTTCATTTCATACCACGATATCTGTGCTTGAAGGGTTTTGGGAATATGAGCAATGCTATCCTGAACGCAGTGCTGCGGTACTCAAGGCAAGGGAACGTGGACATGAATTCCTGTTCCGTCATAAGCTATACCAGTCACACAGAACTGGCAAGCTCGCTTTTCCCGCAGTTACTCGCTTTTCTTTTCCACCGCATTGGCATTATGATTTATTGCGCGGATTGGATTATCTTCGTGCCTGTTGTGCTGCCTACGATGAAAGAATGAAGGGAGCACTGGATGTTGTACGCACGAAACAAAACGCTGATGGGTACTGGATTCTTCAGAATCGCTACAAGGGTTCCATGCATTTCGAAATGGAAGAGCCGGGTTTGCCAAGCCGCTGGAATACGCTGCGCGCCCTTCGAATTCTGGCGAGGGTCGGACCTCAACATTAGACACTCTTACAAGGCACTCTCCAACTTCATTTCAAAAGGGGGGCATTTAAATTTCAGCAAAAAATGATTGTGTAGAATAAATAGTACTTCAATTGCATGTTTTGTGGTAATATAGTGGTGGTGAATTATGACAGAAAAAGGATTCGTATTATTAACAGGCGGTGGTGGCGGAATGGGTGAAAAGATTGCCTTGAAATTTCTTGAAGATAATTTCGGGGTGCTTGCTGTTTCACGCAACATCAGCACGTCACTTTTATCTCAATCCATCGTACCCGCTCGTTGCGGAATTTCATTTTATGGAGCAGATGTCTCACAGGAGGAGGATGTCATTCGTCTCATGGAACATATTGCTGCGATGACTGACAGCATTGATGTTTTGGTGAATGGGACGGGTTTAACCGTGGTTAAGCCTTTTCATGAATTAACCATAAATGAATGGAATGATGTCATAGGAGCTAATCTTACTGCACTGTTCCTTTGCATGAAACATGCTTTGCCGTTCATGAAAAAAAACATGTGGAGGAAGAAGCATATTTTCAATATTCTGTCGATTGCAGCTGAGAGAAGTTTTCCCGGATGGAGTGTGTATTGTGCGGCGAAAGCAGGTGCCTTGGGATTTACAGAAGCGATACGTCCAGAATTACTCGAGCATGGCATACGCCTCACTGCGATTCTGCCAGGCGCTACTAATACTTCCCTATGGGACGCTTTACCAGGCACATGGAACAGGCACGTAATGCTGGACCCACAAGTCATTGCAGACACCATCAAGGACATTTATGACACGCCGAACGAAGCTGTCCTCGAAAAAGTTATCATCATGCCCAAAAGCGGAGTACAATAGGAGGGTAGAAGGGGGATAGGTGTTCACAAGTTCACACCTAACTACGAAAATAGTCGAATCTCTTAAAGTTCATAGACTTTGACTGCGCGGGCAAAACTTTAGAATTTACGTTCTTGCAGAGGGCTGCAAGGGAAATCGTCGCGCGTTAGTGAATATACCTGTAAACTGACCATGATTTTCCGGGTGTGCAGGCATTTTTAAGTTGGGAAGCGAGATCAACTCCTTTGCCGATCACGGTGTATTCTCTCAATTCTCGCGAACCAAAATTACCAACCTGTGATACTTAGTTTCTTAAAATATCAAGCAACTGTCCCCATGATCTCATCAAGTTTCTTTTTAACTTCGTAGGGTTCTGGAATATTCTGCAGAATTACCTCACGTTGATCTGTCCCTGCTGTGTTTATTGAAAGATTACCTGATTTCGTGAGGACACGAGCCCAGAATGGCTCCATGACAACAACATCAGTTATCTTATCAAAATCAATACTGGTAGTAACAGTAGAAAACCACCCTCGATGAATGACCACCCGCTTATTTGTAAAAGCATATAAATTCGATATTTCCTGATAATACAAATAATAGAATGCATAATAGAGAGTGGCAAGGAGAAACAAAACAATTGCACCTATTACAATAATGCTGTGATCAACCTGAGTTAAAGATACAATGCTTATGACAATCAAACTGAGCAATGCGGCCCATATAACTAGACGAAGAAGCATCTTAAAAAACCGGTACCGTCGGCCAATTGAAAATTCAAAAACTAATTTTTCATTTTGCGATAATATTCGCTTCCAGATTCTTTCATATGGCATCTGTTTCTCCCTTAAGCAGTTTAATATAAAAATCAATTTTCAGCATGTAAAGATTATAGAGTAGAAATTGTGCAAATTCAACTAAAATCAGGAACAAAAGTAATTTAGAACTGGTAACAGGTTTAATCGAGTTAACGAGGGTCGTTCCATGGCCTTGGTTCATTCTGCACCCTGGTTGCAGGCTACATTAGCTGTTGGGAATGAATTCCATAATAGTATACGGGCATTGTCAGTACCGGCTAAGGCTAATTTACCTGATGTTGATACTGAGGCTTTGCCGGGCCTAATAAGTTGATGCTTGCCCGTCTTGGGATCGTTAGAAATGAAATCAGGTTGTCCCAAAAGCAGGTCTGGTGGACTGTTTCAGGTTATGGGGATGCTATTCTAATCCGGAATGCGATTATAAAAAAGATCACATAATAAAAAATGCGTACCTTTCATAAGCAAGCCCCAATGGATGATTATAGTGATACTTTAAAGAAATTCGCAGATGTTCAATTAGTTGCAAGGGATTAGATCCTGAGTATAGCATGCATTGATACTTTGAGGTCTCTCATTGCCTGCAGAATCAGTGCCGCATGAACCTTCATTAGAATCATTCTTGGAGAGTACAAGATAGTAATAACTGTCGCTGGGTAAAAAATCATCCAGGTAATTTGTTACTTCAACTGCACAATTCAACGGTTCGTGATTGTAATTAGTAAAG
>MFGW01000031.1:9649-10793 GCA_001780385.1 Candidatus Fischerbacteria bacterium RBG_13_37_8
CACTGCATACCCATTAGTCAGGCATGTTCCGCTTACAGTTTCCCAGGTCAATAAAGGGTAACCATTATTTTTATTTATCATAAGAGTGTTCAATATCTTTCCTGGCCCTGTGTGGAAAGCCTGGCAAGTAAGGAGTTGTATGTAAGGCGCATTTGTTCCGCTGATTGAGCCGGAATTAAGCACAGAGATTCCTCCGCCGGAAGGTGTGCAGGCTCCTTGATAAGTGCATTGAATCATATTCCCACCAGCATTATATGGCAGAGCAGAAAGTGGATAGCTTCTTGAAGTTGCATGAGAATGACCTGGATCATTGATATTATGTGTATGTTGACCTACTGGACGATTCTCTTTATCAGCAAGGGCAGTCCCGACTGCAGCGCCTAATACGCCTCCGGATGGAAGCGATACTATATATCTGCCATTGGAAGCAGCATAATCTGCCCACCCTGGCGGGCAATTTGTTTCATTGAAAAAGGTTATTGCTCCAGGCGGAAATTCATCCTGGGAGGGAGCGTGCGTATTTGAATTCAATTCCTGTTCTGATTGTGCAACAAATCCATTATATTTGCATAACAATAATTGAATGTAAGGAGAATGCGTCCCGGCGGTAGTGCCTGTATTGTTCAAGGTAATTCCTGTAGTGGAAACGGAAGTTTGAATATTCTCGCCTTGAATTTTATAAATTGGCGTTGCATAAGCTAGCATGTGCGGCATATTTGGATACAAATTATAATAATTGTGAGTATGACCTGTATCATTGATTGCATGCGTGTGCTGTCCAACAGTTCTGTTTTCCTGATCTGAAAGAGCTGTTCCAACGACGGCGCCTGATGTTCCATTGCTATTTAAAGCTACAAGAAACCTTCCTTGCGCCACTGCGACTTCACTCCAACCAGGAGGACATTGGGGCAGATTGAAAAATTGGAGAATACCTGCAGGAATAGCATCAACAGAGTTCTCCTGGACTTTAATGGTTATTTTCATTTCTGCCGCTGCAGTTGTAGCACATGCAAAAAATGAGAGCATAACAAACAGAGTTAATAAAGAAAGGCACGTTTTCATGGTTGCCTCCTCTCAATTCTTTATGCATATTATAAATTGAATATATGGTGAATTAGTTCCTGCAACAGTACCTGTATTAAGT
>MFGW01000031.1:10805-12246 GCA_001780385.1 Candidatus Fischerbacteria bacterium RBG_13_37_8
GAATAAGCAGAAGAAATTGGAACAGGATACGGAATCCAACTATATTCTGTAACTCCTGAAGAATAATTACATCCGGAACTATTGTAAACGTGCCAACAGGAAGTGTGAATGTGGCCAGGATCATTTGTGGTATGAGTATGGCTGCCAACAGGTCTGTTTTCCAGATCGGATAAGGCGGTCCCAACAGTAGCTCCTAAAGTTCCAAAAGAATTCAGGCTGACAATATAGCGACCATTTGCCTGGGTAAATTCACTCCAGCCATCAGGGCATTGTGGCAGATCAAAAAATGCTACTATTCCACTTTGTAACTGTGCCTTGTTAGAATTTTTAACTGAATATATTTTTTGACGTGGATTTTGAATGATACCATTGATCTCTACTTCGAGATAATGATTTTTTTCACCAGAAATAACAATTTCTGTTTCGTACAAACCCCTTTTGAAAATAGCGGAAAATCTACCAGTGCTCCATAATAAATTGCCATCCTCTGCGGCGTTGTAGATTCGGAGAATCATTCCCACAGCGCCTTCAATTGGCTTCTGCATAATCGTATCATCGGTTAATTGTATCTGAACCTGGATAGTTGTATGAACTGCTGCAGCATGTGTGATTACTCCGAGGTATATGATTAAGATTATCAGAATGATTTTTGCCTTTACTCTCATTCTCATACCTCCTTAAAAGCAGTGAAGAAACACTACTTCTTCTTTACCAATCTTTTCTATATTGTTCGATGATAATAATATATCCTGGCATTTGCTTTGTCAATAGGTTAGATTATCTGATTAGAGATCTCCGGAGGCAGCTCTGCTTTATAAGAAAATCGATTTTTTTCATATAAAATGGGTCAGACCATAACATTAGCTCATGTTTACGAATTTTGTCCCAGTTCCCCTTCTCTAAAGCTCGCAGACTTTAACTGCGCGGGCGAATCCTTTGAATTCGCGTTCTTGTAGTTGGCTGTAGGGGAAATCGTCGCGTGTGAGTGAATATACCTGGAAGCTGACCATGATTTTGCCGGGTGTGCAGGCATTTTCCAGGCGGGATGCAAGATTTACTCCCTTGCCGATGACGGTGTATTCTTTCAATTCTTTTGAGCCGAAATTACCGACGGTGACGTAATCCTGGTTGATGCCTATGCGAATTTTTATATTATGATCCAATCCTTCAGACAGCCATTTATCAGATAGTTCTTTCATTTTTTGCTGCATGGCAACAGCCATAGATACTGCATTTTTTGCCTGTTCTTTTTCGGGCATGTCGTCAGGCGCGCCGAAAAATGCCATGATGCCATCCCCCATGAAGCGTCCGAGTGTTCCTCCGTGCTGATTGATTAATGCTACCATCTCGGTCAAGTAATCATTGAGCAGGTTGTTGATGCGCTCCGGTTCATCCCTGTCGCTGATATCACTGAACCCGCGCAGGTCAGTGAAGACTATGG
>MFGW01000031.1:12332-12613 GCA_001780385.1 Candidatus Fischerbacteria bacterium RBG_13_37_8
GTGCTGCGCAGGAGTGCATCCAACTGTTCGCGTACTTTCTGTTCCAACTCCTTGTTAAAGCGTTTCAATTCACGCTCCTGCTGACGGAGTCTGATCAGGTTGCGGACGCGTGCCAGCAATTCGCGTGCATTGAATGGCTTTGGCATATAATCGTCAGCACCTTTTTCGAGACCTTCCACGCGCATTTCTTCTGATGCCCTTGCAGTGAGTAGAATGACCGGGATGTGACTGGTTTTTTCCTCGGCACGTACCTGCTTCAGCAGACCATACCCATCCAGTTT
>MFGW01000031.1:12626-13450 GCA_001780385.1 Candidatus Fischerbacteria bacterium RBG_13_37_8
TCACTGAGAATTATGTCAGGCAGATGTTCCAGCGCCATGTTGAATCCTTCTTCACCGTCTCGCGCCTCCAGGATGCGATAGCGATCCTGCAGGATGTTGCGGATGTAATTCCGGACATCGGTATTATCATCCACTATCAGCACAAGTGCCTCGGATTCAGGTAGCTCGATGCTGGGTGAGATAATGGCTTCGGATTCTGGTTGAGCAGGCGGAGCTAAATGATCACTTTCACTAATCGCTTCAAGTGATGCTAGAGCAGGTACTTCCTGCAATGTTTCATCAGTAATCTCAGAAGCAGCAAGGTGCTCCTTCCCAGCCTTGAAATGCAAGATAAATTCGCTTCCCCACCCCGGCTCACTTTTTACATTAATTTCACCATGATGCAATGTCACAAGATCTTTTACGAGCGAAAGTCCGATGCCGGTGCCTTCCTGCATTTTGGAAGAGGAGCCTGCGACCTGCCGGAACCGGTCAAAAATATACGGCAGTTCATCCTTTGGAATACCACTGCCGGTATCCTTGATGGTTATTTCCACTGAATCCGGAAGCTCAGAAATACTTGCCATTACTTTTCCATTGTCCTGCGTGAATTTAAATGCATTCGAAAGGAGGTTGTAAAGAATTTTTTCCATTTTTTCGGGATCGAAGTAGAGTTCAATACGTTCCTTTTCCGACTGAAACTGCAAATCAATATTCTTGCGCCTTGCCAATGATTCAAAAAGCGAGCAGGTTTCGCGTACAAACTTAACTATATCCCCTGCGCTTGCATTTAATGCCATTTTACCTGCTTCGAGCTTGGAAATATCAAGGAGTTGATTAATCAA
>MFGW01000031.1:13515-14605 GCA_001780385.1 Candidatus Fischerbacteria bacterium RBG_13_37_8
TGCCTTTTTCGGCAGCGCCTACAAATTCATTCAGAAGATTTTCGAGTGGTCCGATGATCAATGTGAGCGGTGTGCGCAGCTCATGTGATATGTTGGAAAAGAAGCGTGTTTTTAATTCATCCATCTCTTTTAATTGCTGAGTTCGTTCCTGCAATTGCTGTGTGCGTTCATGCACGAGATTCCATAATTGCTGCTGCCGCAGTTTCAACTGGCGCAACCGCAAACGATAAATAGCGTATGCAATTGCTGCTGCCGCTAATGCACATAGCGCATAAAACCACCAAGCCTGGTAAAAATGAGGTTTTAAATATAAATAATATGATGCGCCGGCAGTATTCCATACACCATCGTCATTGCATGCCTGCACATTAAAAATATAATGACCGGGCGAAAGATTCGTATAATATGCCACGCGTCGCGTGCCTGCTTCCTGCCAGTTATGATCATATCCTTCCATGCGGTAGCGGAAAAGCACACGTTCCGGAACATTGAAACTTAATGCAGTGTAATGGATTTCCAGTTGTTCCAGCCCGGGTTCTAAAGTCAACTTTGTCGCTTTATTCATTGCCTTACCATCGACAATGACCTCTTCAATAACTATAGGCGGCGGCTGTTCATTGATAGTGATATGCTCCGGATCAATCATTACAGCACCCGCAGTGGTTGAGAACCATAGCTTGCCATCCTTGTCTTTCCAGCCTGCATGCTGAAAACCGCCGTTGCATTCCTGGCTCCGCATGCCGTCTGCCTTACCGTAAGCCGTAGAATGAATAATAGGAACTTTGTTTTGTGAATATTCTACCAGTTCATTTTTGCCGACACGAAATACTCCCCTGTTACTGCTCATCCAAAGGTTCCCGCTATTATCTTCCAGGACACAAAATAAAGTATCATCAAAAAGACCGTCTTTCCTGGTAAATGTGGTAAATTTGCCGTCGTGAAACAGGTTCAGCCCTCCACCTAATGTCCCGATCCATAAGTTTCCCTCTTTATCAGAGTGAAGTGACCAAATACTGTCAATTGAAAGTCCATCTTTTGTGGTAAAATTGGTCAGCTTACCATCATGCAGTTTGATTAAGCCGCCTCCATC
>MFGW01000031.1:14659-19583 GCA_001780385.1 Candidatus Fischerbacteria bacterium RBG_13_37_8
TTTGGAAAGTTTTTCATTTGAAGGAAACAAGGTGATTTTTCCTTCATGCATGATATTTACACCGGCATTAGTCGCAAGCCAGAGATCTCCTTTCTTATCTTCATGGATGAACCAGACAGCATTATCTGATAAGCCGTCCTGCTTTGTAAAAACAGTGAATTTCCCGTTGTAGAACCTGTTCAATCCGTAAGCGGTTCCTATCCAGAGAATCCCATTCTTGTCTTCAAGAATAGACCAGATTTTCAGGTTGGAAAGCCCTTCTTTTAAAGTAAATGTGGTAATCTCTCCTTTGCATAAACGATGCAAACCCTCTGTAGTACCAATCCAAAAGTTATCATGTGAATCCCTGTAAACAGTAGTAGTACTGTCAAATGGAAGCCTTTCTTTTGTTGAAAATGAAATGAATTTTCCATCACGGAGCCGGTACAATCCACCGCCTTTAGTTCCTATCCACAAACTTCCTTCTTTGTCCTCATAGAAACAAGAAATAATAGTTTCTAAAAGTCCTTCGTTTGATGAAAAATAAGAGAATTTACCTTTATAAAAACGGTTCACACCTCCACCATCTGTGCCAATCCAAAGATTTCCATCCTTATCTTCAAGGATAGCCGAAACTGCATTGCTTGAGAGTCCGTCTTTTGTGGTAAATGCACCAAATTTTCCATCCTGGAAACGATTGAATCCTTTATCGGTTCCTATCCAGAGAATGCCCTTTTTGCTTATGTAGAGAGTATTTATGTTGTTGCTGGAAAGTCCATCGTTAACAGTGAAAACAGTAACTTCTCCCCCGCGCATGCGATTCAAGCCGTTATCATATGTTCCTATCCACAAATTTCCATGGCTGTCTCCAGCAAGACAGCGGATCTTATTGCTTGATAGCCCATCCCTGGTTGTATAAACAGTAAACTTCCCATCCTTAAACTGGTTTAATCCGCCATCCCTGGTAGCAATCCAAACTGATCCCTCTGCATCTTCATATACAGCCCGCACAAAATTTTCTGAAAGTTTTTCCTCTTTCGTATACGTAGTCCATTTTCCGTTTTTCATATGGGTGACACCACCGTTATGTGTGCTTATCCAGAGACTGCCATCTCTCCCTTCGTGCAAATTCCAGATCATGTTGCTTTTCATTTCCGGAATAGTCCCCATGTCGTAAACCGTGAATCTTACCCCGTCAAAGCGCACCAGTCCCTGTTCCATTCCGAGCCATAGATAACCATCGCGGCTTTGCAATATTGAAATTACTGAATTTTGCGGCAAACCCTGATCGCCAGTCCAATATTCATGCACATACTGCGTCGTGGCTTTGTTTGGATCCAATGCCGGCAGATTCCCGCAGAAGCATATCAGCAGAATCGACAATATTACTATCAGATGATACTTATTTCTCAGCACAAATTTATTGTAGTGGAACCTCGCATATTTTTCAAGAAGGGAGGCGGACAGGTGTTCACAAGTTCACACCTAACTACTAATATAATCGAATAGTATATAATGCTAGCTTTGTCAACTTATAGTAGAGCTTCTAATATCCTTGCTATTTCTTTATGAACATATGTAAACGTACATAAAATGCACTATTCGATAATAGGTGTGAACTTGTGAGTGCCTATCCCCCTTCTACAGGATGGAGATGGGGTCGACGTCGCAGGTGTAGGTGATACGGGGGTAGGTTTGCTGGAAGTAGGCGAGGGCCGCGGCGATTGCTTTCTTGCCGGGTTCGCGCTTGAAGAGTTTCACGAGGATATGGTAGCGGTGCTTGTTGGCTATTTTGAAGATAGGGCTGGGAGAAGGTCCGAGTGCTTTGAGCGAACCGTTGCTCTCAGAGCGAATCATGGTGACAAGGGCTTTGCCAGCTTCAAGAGCTTGTGTTTTGCGAGTGGCAGAAACCACGATATTGACCAGCGAAATAAAAGGGGGATATTGAAGGTGTGAGCGGAAGGCAATTTCCTTATTGTAAAATTGAGCGTAGTCATGGAATTGTGATGCCTGGATAGCATAATGTTCTGGGAGGAATGATTGAATAATGACCGTTCCTTCATGTTCGCCACGCCCGGCTCTGCCGGCAACCTGTGTGATGAGCTGGAATGTTTTTTCTGCGGAACGAAAATCCGGCAGGCTCAACGCGCTATCTGCTGAAATAACTCCCACCAGTGTTACGTAAGGAAAATGATGACCCTTGCCGATGATGCTGGTGCCTATCATGATATCAATTTTACGGTATGAAAAATCCGAGAGAAGCTGAAGCAGTTTTTTGTGACTACGTGCGATATCGCTATCCAGCCTGGCAATTTTCGCCGCGGGGAATTTTTCTGTCAGGAGTGCTTCGATGCGTTCTGTTCCGGAACCGATATAGCTGATGAATTCCGAGTGACAATTTGGACATTGCTCCGGCACTGCCTGCTGTAATCCGCAATAATGACATACCAGTGCATGATATTGACGATGATAATGCAGGCTGATACTGCATCGCGAGCATTCAACTGTCTGTCCGCATTCACGGCAAAGCAGGTAATTCGCATATCCTCTGCGGTTGAGCAGGATCATTGCCTGCTGCTGTTTGTGCAGGCATGATTCCATCTCGCGCAGCAGCACACCTGAGAAATAAGGATCGCCGGTTTCCTTGTATTCGGTACGCATATCAACGATGTTGATGCCCGGCATAACTGCTTCGTGAATTCTTTTCGGCAGGTGTATGTAGGAGTAGATTTGTTTTTGTGTCCAGTGGAAGCTCTCCAGTGAAGGAGTAGCGGAACCAAGCACCACCAATGCATTCTCGATTTTTCCACGCATGATTGCGGAATCGCGTGCGTGATAGCGTGGGTTCTCGGTCTGTTTGTACGAATCATCATGTTCCTCGTCGACGATAATCACACCGATGTTGCTCAGTGGAGCGAAGACAGCAGAACGCACACCCATAACAATCCGCACATCCCCATTTTTCACTTTGATCCATTGCTCCGCACGTTCCGCCTGGTTCAATCCGCTGTGCAGTATGCCGATTGAAGTTCCGAATGCCATTTTGAACCTGTTCATCATGGCGGGCACCAGTGCAATTTCCGGCATGAGCAGCAACGCGCTTTTTCCTGCAGCAACAGTTCTCTCGATCAGCTGTATGTATAATTCTGTTTTGCCGCTTCCCGTCACACCATGCAACAGCGACACATTGAATGTTTCCTTATCGAGCAAAGCGGATAAGGTGGTGAATGCATTTTGCTGGTCATCGGTGAGTACGATTTTTTCCTCTGATGAAAGCATATCAGGCCAGAGCACTTCCCGCTGTACCACCTCTTCATACAAGCGCACCAGTCCCTTGCGTTCAAGCGCCTTCAGGACACTTGATGACACTGTTATATCTTGCTTCAGTTCCTCGCGCAAAGTATTTCGCCCCTTGTCAATTAATATGTCGATAACACTTTGTTGCTTTTTAGTGAGCTTGTCATTTTCTTCCGGATGTCTGACCAGTTCAATGGCAGATTTGAAACGTGACCGTGAAGATGCTTCCTCCAGTTCCTGTTTGATCAGAATATAGTGCTGGTCATGCATTTGCTGCAGTATTCGGAAAATGGAAGTCGTGGGAAATTCCTTTCTTAATGTTCCATATGAAACCGTTTTTCGTTCTGCTATGAATTCGAGGATTGCCTGTTCCGGTCGAGGAAGTTTTTCCAGCGACAGCGTTTTCAGTGTGCCTTTTTGTGTGATCGTTACTTTCATTTTATGGCTGACATGCAATCCTGAAGGGAGGGCAGCATGCATGAATTCACCCCATGGTCGCATGTAATAGATGGATGCCCATCGTATCAGTTTCAGCAGTCCCTTGGGGAACATGGGTGCTTTATCAATAATTTCGCTGATACTCTTGATTCGCGGGAAGGTGATATTTGCCTTTTCTTCCTGCCCGACTATGTACCCGACGACCTGCTCATTTCTAAGCGGTACCAGCACCCTAATACCTTCCGGCAAAGCATGCTCCGCAGTATTTTTATAGGTCAAGTACTCGAAGTTTCTCCTCGGTATCCAAACTTTACAATAAGTATCATTCATAATATAGCCTTGCTACTTTTTAAATAAGAAGCATTGAGATTGGCAGACCTTTCACTTATCCTGTTCGTTTTTTAATTATCTCCCAAATATCAGCTATATTGAGTAGTTCTGCCCATTTTGCTATATAGGCTCTATCAATATCTTCTGAGGAAATTTTAAGCATGCTTGCTATATCGCGGAGATGCTTTTCAGAACCACCTTCCTTATAAAATATCATCTTCATTATTATCACATCTTCTGGAGAAGCGATATATGCCGTAATATCTTCAGAAAGGTGAATCTTTTTGCGGCGATCGAAGCGGGATTTATCGAAGGAATCTTTTTTATAAATATATACATCAATTTTTAATCCAGTTGCAGGATGTATTATATTGAATTGATGTTTACGAATTATAGCATTACTAATCATCATTTCATCAAGATAGAATTCATTCGGAGAGAAAAAAGCTGCAAATTCGGCAATATGATGTTCTTTAATATCAGCAACAATATCCGCGTCATTAGTAAACCGTGGCTCACCATAAAACATAGATGCAAGTGAACCGGTAACAAAATAAGGTATTTCAAGTTTTTCAAATACAGATAATATGTGACAAAGCAACTCTTTAAGATCCACCCGATATTCTCCTCGCAAGTTCTTTTTTAATTTCTTGATTAGTCCATTTAGGATGAAGAAACCTAATATGATTTTCCAAAATAGTTTGAACCGTTTTGCAAATATCAAAGGCTATTTCCATACGCTCAGCAGGACTTTTTTTCTTTAATACTTGCACAATTTCATCACTTATTAATTCAAAATTACGTTCTTCAATCTTCATTGTGTGATAGTATACCTTAGATAATAAAGGGGGTCAATTTTTAGCTTATAGCAATTATAGTG
>MFGW01000031.1:19683-22383 GCA_001780385.1 Candidatus Fischerbacteria bacterium RBG_13_37_8
ATTATCATTGGGTCAATGAGCCTTGAAATCACGAGAAAGTTAAAAGTATGAAATCCCATGAATTTAATGTATTTTCCTCATATACAGGAATTACAATCCTTGAAATTAGCAGATTACAAGGAATATAAGACTAACAATGCGATATAAAAAAGCAGTAAAATGATTTTGGTGTGAATAACTGGTATAATTATATCTTGAGAAAAGAAACTGAAATGGAAAAATGAAAAATACTATAAAAGCTTTAAATGAATTAAGGGAGAAAGGATTAATAAAGGATTATGCAATAGGAGGCGCAATAGCAGCGCTAAGATGGACTGAGCCTTTTTTCACACAGGATTTGGATATTTTCGTAATATTGGAAAAAGATGACAGTGAAAGCAAACTGATAGTATTAACACCGATTTATGAATACTTAAAAGCAAAAGGCTGTGTATGGGAAAAACACTGGTTAATCATAGAAGGTGTGCCAGTTGACATTTTTCCTGCTGATGATCTAGAAATGGAAGCTATTGAAAATGCTCAAGAAACAGAATATGAAACGGTGAAAACAAAGATAATGACTCCAGAATATTTAATAGCTTTATTCTTACGAGCAGGCAGGGAAAAGGATAAAAGGAAAATACAGATGCTGCTGGAACAGAGCGAGATAGATATTGAGAAATTGAATAGTGTATTACAAAAGTATGGCTTAATTGATAAATTTGAAGAATATAAGAAAAGCTATTGAGAGAAGTTACCATGAGCAAGGAACAAAAAATCGTTATTGGTGAAAGGATTTTGACAAGGGAAGAATTATTCAAGGAAAAGGAACATTTTCGAAAAAAAAGGGCAATGCAATCATTTGAGGATAAAATAAAAGCGCTTATTGAATTACAAAAAATCGCTTACTATTGGGGACGGAAGAAAGATACAATTATATGGAAAATATGAAACGAAAGGTGAGTGGTCATGGACTTGATAGGAAAATCGTTTTTCACCATCCAGAATTACATAGAAAAAATTGGTCGAATTCAATAGAAAGTTTATTTAGCTGAGGACTATTCGCCGTGACTCAAGGCTTCTTCCAATTCTTTTTTCTGGCTCTTATATTTTTCGATTCTCTTGAAATCTTTTTCTGCAGGATTGGAAATTCTTGAAATATCCATGTTATGAGAGAGATCGTTCAGCTTCACTTCTAAAGATAGCCGACTGCCCTTTACTCTGCTCAAGTAGTCTTTGATTGATTCGTTTTTTCTTTTTGTCAGACGATCAATTGCATCCAGTATCTCCTCAGGAAATCCCAATTTTTTAAGATCATTAAGGGTCCAGGATGAGTCCTCTATAACATCATGAAGAAGTCCAACTATTTTCTGTTCCAACGTTTTGCCCATCTCACTAACCGCAACCACGTGGAGAAAATAAGGCAATCCGACTTTATCTACTTGTCCTTCATGAGCTTTCATTGCTATCTCTAATGCTTTTTGAAGCAATTCTTTCATTTTTCTTACATCCGAATGCTGCATTGTTTATTTCCCGGACATTTCAGCAAGCTTTAAATCATCTGAGAAAAATGAGACAGGAAAATCAATTTTCGTCATATAGGATTATAGATGAGAAATTTATCAAATTCAACAGAAATTAATGGGGAAAAAGTTTAATCACAGTATCAGAAAGAGAAAAAATGTTTTTTCTCTTTCTGATACCGTGATTGGGAAGCTAACAAGGGGGCAAAATGTGTAAATGAAGAGAAAGTGGAGTGAAAGGAGTAAAAATCAGACAAAGTAGTATTATAATAAAAAGAGGAGGTTAAATAATTGAAGAGAAAGGATTAGTTGGGAAATGAGGGAAAGGGAGAGGAGAGGCACGCGTATCTACTGATAATTTTAGGGGGTACTGAACAGGCCAGAGGCGAGGGAAGGGACTAGGGACTGGGGAATTGGGAAGAAGAGGAGGCGGTCGGTAATGAAGGCGATAATTTTTATTGAGGAGGCGCAAGAGGGACAAAGCAATGGGTCTACTTCGTAAATTAAGTGGATGAGGCGAGCCCAGGACAATCTGCAAGAGGAGCGGTTGGGAGCATCATTAATAATAAGAGGTTCTGATTTATTGTCAGGAGATGTTTTTTTTATTTTGCCTCTGGCGGCATTAGAGTAATAGCCGTAGTAAATGTTCAATGTCGAGCTTTGATCCCGCTGAAATTAAGGTAAGGAAGAAAGCCAGCGATGTGCGGTGATAATTAAAATATTTTGAGAGTCATTTCTTATGTACTTGAAAACATTTTCTCTATTGACAAGTTGAACAGCTGGTACATTCAATATCTTCTGAAAATTAAAAAGACTTTTCGATGCTGTATCATCTGTATACTTAGCTTCTAATAAAAGAATAGGATTAGCGCTCTCTGCAATTAAAAAATCTACCTCCTCCTTCTGTTTGTTCCTTATGTAATGTAAGGTGAATTTTCCATAACCATGCTCGTTCCATTGAGTCACTGCTCTCATCAATTCAAGCGCTACCATGTTTTCAAATTTAACAGCATCATTAGTAATTTCCACATAATTATAAAGATATAATTTTTTTTCTTTCGAAATTGCACGGACTATCTGGCGTGTCCATGGACTTATCCTAAATACAAGATAAAAGGTTTCGAATAACTTGAGCCAGTTCTTTATGCTTCCAAATGCAACCTGTATTTCATTCGCAATATTATTCATTGATAAAGGA
>MFGW01000031.1:22396-23478 GCA_001780385.1 Candidatus Fischerbacteria bacterium RBG_13_37_8
AAGTTAATAATGAAAACAAGATTTCAAGATTGTCGACATTTTTCACATCTGCCATTTCTCGAATATCCTCATGGATTAATTGACTGGCATAATTATTTGCCCATTTTCTATAAAATATTTTGGTGGATTTTGTGAATGGTTCAGGAAATCCTCCAATATTGAAAAGAGCCTGCCAAATAGTTTTAGTCTCGCTTGTATCATTAAAATCAAATTCACGCAGGGGACTTTTTATAAATGCACTAAAATCCTTCCTGTTTGCAATAAGTTCCGCAAGAGTAAATGGGAATAAATGCATCATGAAATATCTGCCAGCAAGAGAATCACCACCTTTCCGATATAGGTCAAGTCGTCCACTTCCAGAAATAAGAAACAGGTAATCCTCAGAAAATTGATCATAAATTCCTTTTAAATAATTTTTCCAATGTTTGTACTTATGTAATTCATCAAAGATCACCAGCGGTATAGAAGCATCTTTTCTGTTAACATTTTCAAAAAAGGAAGGATTCTGAATGAGTAATTTCTTATTAGCTATAATATCCCAATTAAAATAGACGGAGTTTATGAAGTTTTTTGCTATCATTTTAGCTAAAGTAGTTTTACCGACCTGACGTGGTCCTGAGAGGAAGACCATTTGTTTATCTTCTGCCAATTCCTGCCATAGTGAAGTGTATAATATGCGTTCATTCATATAACTATTTTATATTAATATTCCAAAAAGTCAATACCATTTCAAAATATAATGTAATTTTGAAATGAAGGGAGGCACGGGAATCTGAGGATAATTTTAGGGGATATTGAACAGGCCAGAGGCGAGGGAAGGGACTAGGGACTGGGGAATGGGGAAGAAGAAGAGGCGGTCAGTGATGAAAGCGATAATTTTCATGGTGTAGTTGCAAGAAGTTATCAACTGCAAGTCATTGTAATGCTCGTGATACTAGGTTTACAATAACGCATCCTTTTCATCCTCTTCATAAGCAAGAGTTCGAATTGGTAAGCTATTATAATCTTTGGGGGGATCAAAGAGTTACTTTTATCGATAATGAAGGGGAGCTGGTATCTATTCCAGTGTGCTGGACAAGTCT
>MFGW01000032.1 GCA_001780385.1 Candidatus Fischerbacteria bacterium RBG_13_37_8
AGATACCGCAGGTCGCATTATGACAATCACTGATCCAATGGATAAAAGTATAACCTATCAGTACTCACCGGAAGGCGATCTTGACCTCGTCACGAATCGTGATGAAAAAACAGTGGGATTTACGTATAAGGAGAATCATTTTATAGAAGATATTCTTGACGGATATAATAATACCGCAATGACAATAGTATTTGATGAAGAAGGGCGAGTGGTAAAACTAATAGATGCTGATGGGAATGAAACGAATCTTGTACATGATCCTGAGATAACAAATGGTTCTACAATAACGAATAGACTTGGCAAACCGACAGAATATCAGTATGATTCCAATGGCTATTTAAGCGATGTCATAGATGCGCTTGGAAATATAATGCATTATGAAAATGATGATAGAGGCAATGTGCTTTCGGAGACTAATCCGCTGGGACATACAACTACTTATGATTATTACCCAGACACAGACAATTTATGGAAACTGACAGATCCACTCAATCATTCAACGGAATACACCTATAATAATTATGGCAGCATATTGACAATAAAAGATCCTAAAGGCAACGTCACAGAGAATGCCTATTATGAAGGCACGAATAATTTGCATACAATAACAGATGCGATGGGAAATGTAACCAATTATACCTATTATCCCGATGGTAATCTCTGGACAGAGACTGATGCAAAAGGCAATGTAACCACGCATGAATACGATGATTACGGAAATATGACGAAAACAATAGATGCACTTGGCAACATTCGTGAGTATGGCTATGATGATAACAGCAATCAAACCAGCTCGACTGTTTATCGTACCGTTAATGATGTGTTGGTAGCAGAAACGAGTATCTCGACATACAATAATTCCGGGCAATTGCTGACGCATACAGACCCGCTTGGTAATACCATGACTTACACCTACGACAACAACGGCAGACAGGAGACAATAACAGATGCTCTTGGAAGAACGACCAAGAATGAGTATAATACACGCGGTTATATGGAGAAGTTAATTTATCCCGATGAGACACCGGATAATCCCGACGATAATTTATTTGAGTTGTACGGGTATGATTTAGAAGGACAGCGCACATCGCAGGTAGATCGTGCAGGATATTTAACAACGTTTGAATATAACGATTTAGGGCGTTTATGGAGAACATATTATCCGCCGAAGGTTGAAGGAGAGCCTGTTCCTTATACAGAGAGCAAATATGATAATGCAGGTCGATTGGAGTGGGTGCAGAATGAGCGAGGATATAAAACTTTCTATGAATATGATAATGCAGGCCGAAGAACAAAAGTAACTAATGCGCTTGGCAATGAGACAGTATCTGAATATGAAGATAATGGCAATCAGAAATCTGTCACTGATGCAAATGGAAATACCACAACCTATATTTATGATTCGAACAATCGTCGCACGCATATTTATTTTCAGAATGGGTATTATAAAGAGACAGTTTATGACGAACTTGGGCGAAGAATCATAGAATATGATGAAGAAAGAAAAGCAACACAATTTGGCTATAATGAATTAGGACGTCTTATCAATGTGACTGATGCGATGGGGCATGAAACAAATTACTCGTACGATGAAATAGGCAATCAGTTAACACAGACTGACGCAAATAATCACACAACGAGTTTCAATTATGATGCGCTTGGGAGAAGACTTACGCGAACGTTACCATTAGGCCAAGTCGAGACGATGGTTTATGATACTATAGGAAATTTGCAGAGCAAGACAGATTTTAACGGTAATACAATTACATATGAATACGATACGTGTTGCAGTCACTTAAAAAAGAAGCTATATCCTGACAATACAGAAGTTAATTTCACATATGCAAAAAATGGACAGCGAGAAACAGCAACAGACAGTCGGGGCGTTACATCTTATGAATACTATCCGAGAGGATGGCTAAAGAAAGTTGTCGATCCAAATGGTTGGTCTATTGAATACGACTATGATCTTGCAGGAAATCGAACTTCTTTAACAACCATCACAGTAGGACCTTCCTCAATCACAAATTATACATTTGATGAATTAAATCGCTTGCAGACAGTAACAGATCTTCAGGGAGGAGCAACAACATATACTTATACCAAAGTAGGACTAAAGGAAACTATGGAATATCCAAATGGCATCATAGCAAAATATTATTACGATAGTTTGAACCGTCTCTATTATCTTGAAAATTTGAGGTCAGATGATAGTGTCATTTCATCATATGGTTACGTTATTTCTCCTTCAGGCAATCGAACAAGTGTAACAGAAAATAATGGCAGAGTAGTAAATTGGGTATATGATGATATTTATCGCTTAACGGACGAGCAAATTATCAATCCTGACTTAACTACAAAAACATTTCACTACGAATATGATCCTGCAGGCAATCGCCTTGTAAAAATAGAAGATGGCATCGATACTGCATACTCGTATGATGATAACGACCGATTACTTACGGAAGGCTCAAATACATATTGCTGGGATGACAATGGAAATATGATCAGTAAAACTGATAGTTTTGGTACAACCTCTTATTCCTGGGAATATGAGAACAGGCTCCTTGGCGCTCAAACACCTTCAGATCTTCATTACTATGCATATGATATCGATGGTATTCGTATCCAATCTAATGCAAATGAATATGTGACAAAATATCTTGTCGACCATAACAGAAATTATGCGCAAGTTCTTGAGGAAATCGACGCAAATAGTAATATCATTGTTCAATATAAATACGGTGACGATTTAATTAATCAAAAACGTTCAAATAATATTTCATATTATCATTATGATGCTATCGGAAGCACGAGAGCTTTGACAAACCATTTTCGAGATATTACTGATTCTTATTCTTATGAAGCATTTGGAAATATGAATTATAAAACTGGAATTACTTCTAATGATTATTTGTTTATTGGTGAGCAATATGATCATGAAGCAGATCTATATTATCTTCGAGAACGTTATTATTATCCATTTTCTGGTAGTTTTATTTCCAATGATCCTGTTAGGGGAAGTAAATGTCAACCTAAAACTTTGCACAAATATCTTTATGTTTCTGGCAATCCAATTAATTTAGTTGATCCCAGTGGTAAATATTCAATAGATGCAACATTTTACCTTGGACTATTTGCTGCTCAAGATGCTATTCAACAGATAGTTGGAGATGCACCAAAATCGCCAAAACGTTGCGGAAGTGATTCATCGGTCAACTACTTAGCAGTACAAGCTCAACCCCATGCTCTTGATCTTATAAATAAAGCTATACCAAAAGCTTGTTCATCGTGCGAAGAATATAATTTATTTTTTGATAGGACAAAAAATAAAAGTTTTAATGAGACTGTCATTTCAGTATTAAAAACTGTTAAAGATATGCTTGGAAAGAAAATTGTATACAAAGAAACTCCTTATTGCAATGCATTATCTAAAAGGGATTGCTTCCCGAATCCAGGAATGTGGATTTGCAAAGATATAGTAAATGATCCAGATATAGATTTTCAATCAGGAGTTATTATTCATGAATTGATACATCAGGTAGATATGTACGGTGCAAAAGTGCCTTTCATGCCAATCCATGATGGCGTATATAATTGGTGTGATGCTCAAAATCTTGCTAAAAATAGGCCTGAAGACGCAATACTTAATCCATATAATTATGAATATTTTGCTAGGTTATTTGGTGTTGGCCCACATCCAAATTGTCTCGAATTATGAAAAGATTTAATTTTGTTAAACCAATAATTATAGCTTCACTTATTCTTACTTTTGTTGGTAGCCTCTACTTTTTCTTTCACTTTATTTTTTATATGGAGGATTACCCAATAAAAGAAATGAAAAGAAATCAATCAAAGCCGAATGTTTGGTTTTATCACATGGATGATGAAATAGAGTTAACAAAGGAGCAACTTCTAATAAAAAGCAGTTATATTGGAGATATTTATACAGTAAATCGATTGCTTTCAGAAGGAGTATATATTGATACAAAGCAAAATATTATTGCTGGCATTGATAATCCATTTTCTGAAATTACGCCATTAATCGCTTCTATACTTGGAAATAGGATAGATATTATGCAATTACTGATAAAATCCGGGGCTGATATTAATGAAAACAGCCAGAATGGAACAGCTTTATGTGTGGCAGTTTCATTTGGAGATTCTTCAAAATGTATGGACTTTTTTAGGAAACATAGACTTAATTCCATGGAGAATTTTAATAATGCAACTAATTGCAGTATTAAAATTGCCAATTTAGAAGTCCAATTAGGATCATTTGAAAAGGTAAATTTGTTAATAGAATCAAGAGCTGATACTAATATTCCATGTGACAAGCAAAAGCACTCGCTTTTATTTTATGCTATATATAAGAGTAGATTATATGAAGATGAGGTTCTTAAAACAGAATTAATATCTTTGCTCCTTAATAGAGGACTAACTTTCAATATAAATGCTGAAAATAAAGAGATACTTGAATCTGCGCATCTTAACAAATACATAAAAAAAATGATAGCTGAAGGCAATAACAGAAAAAGAATTGAATTGATAGAAGCGGCGAGAAATGGTGAAATAAATAAGATGAAAAAGATAATTGCTTTGCGTAATAATATTGATGAAAGAAATGAAATAAAAGAAACAGCATTAATTGCTGCAGCAAAAAGAGGCCATTCTCAGATAGTCAAATTCTTAATAACAAAAGGAGCTAATATCAATTTAAGAGATTGGAATGGGAATGCTTTTGACTGGGCTGTTGATTTGGGACATTTTGAAGTTGCTAAATTGTTATTGGATGCTGGTATTGATGTTAATAGTAAGGATAATTTAGGAACGCCTGCTATTTGCAAAGCAGTAAAGCGACATTCTATTGAATTATTTATACAAGGATATCGGAAAAGGTATAAAAATATTATCAATTTGCTTCTCTCAAGAGGAGCAAAGATAAATGTGAAAGATAATCACGGATCTACTCCGTTAATGATAGCTTCAGAATTAGGCAATAAAATGGTAATTCCTCTTTTGCTTTCGTTTGGCGCAAATATCAATGAACAAGATAAAGAAGGGCGTACGGCCTTGATGAGGGCAATAATTGAAAAGAATCTTGAGATTCCTATTTTGTTGGGTAATTATAAAGCAGATGTGAGTATTAAAGATAATAATGGCAAAACAGCTTTGATGTATGCTGAAGAAAATAAAATGGAAATATTAATTTCTTATTTAGGTCAATGAGCAAGATTTAATTATTGTGTTCATTCCCTCCCAAATTTAATAATCATATAGAAAGTTTTCCTCAATAGGAAACTCAGGTAGTAGAATATGCACTTAGCATAAACTATCATTAAGGATGATTATCATGACATATTATGTAGGTATGGATATTCACGCAAAACTCAAATAATGCTTTTATCGGAATTATTGATGAAGACAGAAACAAAATATAAAAGAGAAAACTACAGAATGATTTGCAATTGATTAAAAATGAATTACACCCTTTATTCTGCTTCAATTGGGATCGGACATTTAGATGCGTTAAAATAAGAGATAAATTGGAGGTTCATAATGGCCGGGAGAAGAAGGTTTAGCTGAGAGAGGAAATTAGCTATTTTATAATTACTATAGTTCGCGTGCTGATTTTAATAATGATAATATCTCGTTTTTATTGCTGAGGAAGTTGCGAAAGTCGTCCGCTTTGCTCCACCATTCTTTTTTATTAAAGCCTCATGTAAAGGAATATATCCTTTTCATTTGCTTATAGAGCAACTGTAGGAGTTGATCAAATTCATTTCAAGTGTTTTTTTTAACCTGCTTAGCAGCATTTTTATAGTACTCAATGAGTTCTTTCTGATTTAAATCCTTTGTCTTTTCGTCAATTATTAAGCGTGCTAAATGAACCTGTTGCAATGAATAACTTGCAGGAAATTCTTTTTTAACTTCTTCACTAAATGCTTTTATTTTATTTTTGCTTATTTTTTTTATTTTGTTTAACCTTCTAAAGCTTCGGGTGGTGAAATAATTTCAATGAAATGATACCCAGAAAGAATATTCGCCATCCTTACAATCTCTTTAGTTTTTCTTTTAACTATGTGTTCATAATTCCAGGACATGAGAATATCCATGTCATTGACTGTAGCGATTGCTATATGTAAAGCATCTTTTTTATATTTTTTTGGCACGACGCCCTGATATATGTATTCATTGCTTGGCTGCTCAGCTTC
>MFGW01000033.1:0-193 GCA_001780385.1 Candidatus Fischerbacteria bacterium RBG_13_37_8
GCCGCAACCGTCACTGTCCAAAATGTCAGAGTTTGCCTAAAGCAAAATGGATTCAAGATAGAAAGAAAGAATTACTGCCGGTCTCTTACTTCCATACGGTCTTTACTCTGCCTCACGAACTCAACCTCATTGGATTACGCAACAAGAAAATTATCTTTAATATTCTGTTTCGCGCTGTTGCTGAAACACTCCA
>MFGW01000033.1:212-697 GCA_001780385.1 Candidatus Fischerbacteria bacterium RBG_13_37_8
GGTGGCAGGATTGGATTTATTTCTATCTTGCATACATGGGATCAAACTATCATGGACCACTTTCATCTGCATTGCCTCATAGCCGGTGGCATGCTCTCTCTCGATGGCGCACAATGGATTTCTCTTCGCAAAAACTACCTTTTTCCTGTAAAGGCGCTTTCCAAAAAGTTTAGAGGAAAATTCATTTATTATCTAAAACAGGCATTTGCGGACGGCAATCTCACTTTCTCCGGTAAAATAGCACATCTTTCAAATGCCAATGAATTTGAACGATTAATCCGCACACTTTGGGAAAAAGATTGGATTGTTTACTCAAAAAAACCTTTCGCAGAGCCCTGCCACGTTCTTGACTATCTCGGCAGATACACGCATCGAGTTGCTATATCGAATAACCGAATAATCTCAGCTCATGATCGATTGGTAAGCTTTCAGTACAAAGACCGTAAACATGACAATAAGCTAAAGGTGATGACTCTTGATGCAGA
>MFGW01000033.1:737-6012 GCA_001780385.1 Candidatus Fischerbacteria bacterium RBG_13_37_8
TCCTTCGTTCGCATCAGACATTTCGGATTCCTTGCCAATCGCAGCAAAAAGCATTCTCTCTTTCGATGCAGACAATTTCTTCATATCCCACCTGAATCAATGCCACAAACTGAAATGAAAACCAGAGAACTTTTATTTGAATTAACAGGCAGAGACCTGAATCAATGCCCTCTGTGCAAAAAAGGAACTATGAGCATTATCGCTCAGCTTCCCCCTGCTTTTGCCTCTTTTTATGCCCAACCTGATTTTTTTGATTCATCATGATTATGTGCTTTCATCCCTTCAAAATAAAATGTATTACCTTGGCGCTTTATAACAACTTCCAGTACTCGTCTACTCTCCAAAGCATACTTCCCCTCAAAATAGAAATAAATCCTATATCCAATCTGTTCAAAAATTCATCTATTGCAAGACAAATCAACTTTATCCTGTTTCCTTCTCTTAAAATAATTCCTTCATTAAACTTATCTGATTCCCATCCTCATTAAAGCATATTTTTTCAATCCCCATAGAATACTATCTCTTCCCGCTCAGCGGCTTAGTCCAACACATTTTATCCGCAATGCATCCTTGCACTGCGGATAAAATCCTATGCATTATGACACTTGTCAAGGGGTAAATGTCAAGTTTAGGAAAATATTTTCGGGAAGGGGAAAGAATTGCTAATTGCTTGAATAAAATTATATTATTATGTACTATAAGAGTGTGGAGCTTGAAAATGATTAAATATGGCAAACCAATCAAAGTTGATAAAGATGGATTTGATACCCTTGTTGAATATTTTCGAAACGATAAGAAAATTGTAGCTATTTATCTTTTTGGCTCATATGCAAGGGGTGAGCAAGATGCTTTAAGTGATATAGATCTAGCCTTTCTCTTTAGAAGGAATTTTTTATGCACGTTTGATGAGCAACTTAACTATTTAGAAAAAATAAATTCTATTTTGAAAACTGATGAAATAAGTTTTGTAATTTTGAATGAAGCTCCTCTTCTTTTTAAGTATAAAATAATAAGTGCTGGAAAAGTACTGTATTGTGCGAATCAGCAGGAGCGGCTGGATTTTGAGCAATATGTGGAAGATTTATATTTTGATTTTAAGCCAGTGCTTGCTATATATGATAATGAATTACTTTTACAGGTGAAAGATGGCAAAGCATTTAATCGATAAAGACCTGGTATTAAGCAAAATATCGACAATAAGAAGCAATCTAAGGCGTCTCTCAGATATGACTAATAAATCTGAGAGTGAGTTTATCTCCGATTATATTTCAGTTTCAGCATCAGAACGATTACTTCAGGTAGCGATAGAAGCATTTCTCGATATAGGTCATCACATAATTGCTAAGAAAGGATTTGATCGGCCAGCAGAGTATCGCGACATAATGATTATCTTAGGTAAAGAGGGAGTAATTCCACCAGAATTTGCGGAGAAGGTAAAAGTAATGGCAAGCTTTCGTAATCGTCTTGTGCATCTATATGATAAAATCAGCGAAAAAGAGCTCTATTCCATTTTGAAGAATCATCTTAAGGATATAGAGAATTTCATTACGTATATCGTTTCTTACCTGGAATTATAAATTAAGCAATAAATTTTAAGAGTGGAATTGGGGGTAGATGTGGTCCAGCTGGAGGCTGGATGTATCTCCATAGTTCAGGTCCTTTTGTGAAATCAGCCACGACAGAGTAGCTTCCTTTCTTTAAGATTCCATCAGGACTGGGAAGATATGCCTGCAATGCGCACCTGTCTCCCAATATGCCAATGATTGTATCTGTAGCACAAATCGAGGCAAACGATTTCTCTTGATTGGGAGTAAGAACCATAGCTATCTGTGCCTTTGGAGAAGTATCCTTGTCACGAGATTCGTATTTTTTTTCGCCGAACAATAGCATAAAGCTACATTTAATGAGGCCATAATCATTTTTTTCATAAAACTGTATAGATACAGGGCAAAAGTGCTGAATTTTTAATCTCTAAAAATATGGATTTCTGAAATCATCATGCAGTCTCATTTTGGCTGGGCTGCTGAGTTTGCATAATCCCAAACTGCAAATAAAAGACGCGAGCCCTCACTTTTGATTGAAATTATTCAATTCTTTAGATAAAATGACCCTATGAAGAAAAAGAAAATTTTTCTAAAAATAATATAACGACAGAAAAGGAAATATAAGAAATGAATCTTGCATATGCAAAAAAGATATTGCTGCAACATAAGGAAGAATTAGAAAAGAAATTTCATATTATAGAAATAGGTATTTTTGGCTCTTATGTGAGAGGAGAGCAGAAAAAGAAAAGCGATTTGGATGTGCTCGTAGAGTTTGTGGAAGATTCGCACATTAGCTTGCTTGAGTACATAAGACTTCAAAATCTATTAAGTGATATATTGGGTGTCAAGGTAGACCTTGTGGAAAAAAAATGCTTGAAGCCTCACATAGGCAAAAGGATTCTGGAGGAGGTCATTTATTTATGAAGCAGGATATCAGGGACTATCTTACGGATATTATTGACGCTATTAATGAAATAGAAGCATTTCTTAAAGGAATAAAGGATTTTGCCTCATTTAAAAATAATAAAGAAAAAGTATATTCAACCATGTATCTTTTAGCAAGAATAGGTGAAGCTGTAAAAAAAATTCCCAATCCTACTAAAACAAAATATTCTCATATACCATGGCGTGATATTGCAGGTATGCGAGATATCCTCTTGCATGAGTACTTTAGAACAGACTTGCAGAGAGTTTGGGAAACTGTGCATCGGGATTTATCTCCTTTAAAAGAAGCGATAGAAAAGATATTAATAGATATGCAGCAGGTATAGATTATTTTGCCGAGGGGCATTAAGATCACGAAGCTTACCTAGTCGATCACTTCATATCAAATAATTCTTCTATGGGTTGGGTATATAGCTTCTTCGCAAAGGCTTCCCATGCTTCTTCCTTTTGAGGAAGTGAGCTCATCTCAGCAATTATTTCAGCTTTCAGAATGCAGGTAATTGATTTATCATTTTGCTGGAAGTGGACAGATAAGCCTTCCGCATCAATAAGTGAAATATTGCCTTTGCCGAGTGTGCAGCCGGTGGTGAGTTGCACACCATCCGCAAAGCAGCTTTGCGGCGGGGCGGAGTGTGTTTTGATTATAGCTTTTGTTTGCATGGGTTCTTTGCCGAGCACCTGGTTGGCATGTAAACCTGCCCTCAGTCCGAGTACGAGGTATGGTCCGAGATGTCCATGAAATGCAATGGCTGTGGATAAAAGTGTATCATGCTGTTGCATAGTGTTTCACCTTCCTTTTAGGAGAAAAAAGCAGTGCGATGCCAAACAATGAACTGGAGATAAGAATAATAACGGCTCCTGATGGTACATCAAAAAGATAAGAACAGAATAATCCTGTCAGTGTTGACAGGATTCCGAACGAAGCAGAAAGGAGGAACATTCGCTTGACACTGTAGGTGAGCTGGTAAGCCGCCGCGGCAGGATTTACAATGAGACTGAAAATTAATAAGCCTCCGATAGTATTTAAATTGAGGCTGACTACCAACCCGGAAAGAAACAACATTATGTAATAGATTTTTTTTTCCGGGATGCCTGACGCTGCCGAAAGCTCACGGCTGAATAGCACAGCTTTCATCTCCTTGAATAATAGTATGATAAATAAACTGACAAGTATCAGTACTATTGCCATGAGAATTATATTATTGCTTGACACCATTAATATATTGCCCCAGATGTATTTGAGTGCTTCTGTTTTCGGTCCTTTTATCAAGCCCATGCAGAGAAAGGCAATGCCTAACACGATGGAAAAAATAATGCCGATGGAGATATTCGTATCGATGTCTGCTTTATCGGCAATGGGTCCGATAAGGAATGCGGATGCCAGTGAGAAAACTATCGCAAGCATGAGCGGATTGACGCCGGTTAATATTCCCAGCACAGCTCCCGCAAACGCAGCATGTGACATGGCTACGCTTATGAATGGTATTCGCATAAGCACTACAAAAACACCCGTAACTCCACAACTTGCACCGCCAATAAGTGCGGCAAGAAGTGCGTTTTGCATAAATTTATAGCTGAATAGTTCTATCATTTCTTTTCTGGAGTAAAGAGTGTGCCGCTCATTATATAACTTTTGCTGAGCTGGCAGTCATAAAGTTCTGATAATGTTTGTTCATCCATCAGTTCATCACGTTTGCCGTCTTTAATTATCTCACCTTTTTTCATGAGTATAAGCCGTTGTGCGTGGTGTGGGATATGATGCAGGAGATGCGTTACCATGACCGTTGTTATTTTCTTCTCAAGATAAATTGTTTCAATTAAGCTGGTGATTGTTTGTTGCGCGGAGAGATCGAGATTCGAGGTAGGTTCATCGAGGAGGAGAAGTTCCGGTTCTTGTGCGATGGCGCGTGCGATGGCGACTTTTTGTTGTTCACCGCCGGAAAGATGTCCGATAGGCCTATCAGCAAGTTGTTCAATTCCCGTAAGGCTCATTGCTTGTTCAATCACCTGCTTATCTATTTTCCCCAGTTGTCTGAAAAGACCGGCTTTGCTGATCCGACCGAATGACACTACCTCATACGCAGTAATCGGGAAACGCGGATCAATATTCATTATCTGCGGCACATACCCAATAGCGCGGCGTATTCCGCCTGCATTACTACTGTTCATCACCTGTCCAAATATCTCACCACTCCCCGATGTCGGTCTGCAAAGCCCGTTAATCACCTTGAGCAGAGTAGTCTTACCCGCACCATTCGGTCCCAGGATAACCACGAATTCGCCGCGGCCCACTGACAGCGATATATCGAGCAAAGCAAATTCATGTCGATGTGCGACTGAGATGTTTCGAAGCAATATCATAGTTTTAAGAAGGATTCAAGGATTCAAGTGAAGAACCTCCGTTGTATTGTTACAGTATTATTTGTTTTGACTTAAGCACTTTTTTTCTAAAGATTTTATAAGTGCTTTCAACATTCTTTCAACTTCGATCATTTTTGTTTGGAATTGATTCATTTGTTCAGCTTTTATATAACCTAGATCTCTTGATAATAATATTTGTGTCTCCAATTCACAATAAGAACCATACGCTATATATAAAAATCTTATGTATTCTGTAGTGGTTTTTCTTCCATACCCCTCTGCAATATTGCAGGGAATGGAGACAGCAGATCGTCTTAATTGTGAAATAAGACTGTATATCTCTTGCCTTGGAAATTCCTTTGTTAATTTATAAATCTCCAGGCAAATTTTATAGGCTTTTTGCCATACCTTTAAGTCTTTGTAAG
>MFGW01000033.1:6138-6356 GCA_001780385.1 Candidatus Fischerbacteria bacterium RBG_13_37_8
CATTCAGTGGGAAATTAGTGAGCATTAAGGATTTACATCCGATTTCACGTGCTATTTCTTCGCCGGCTTTCATAGTGCTTTGCAGGTTATCGACGATGAGTTGTACATTGTTCTCCTTTCCGGTTTGCACCAGGGATATGATGCTTTTAGGTGTGAAGTCTTCCGGTCTGCCGTAGGTTGCTATGACCTTTAAGCCGAGCCAGTTGAGCAGGTTTGCC
>MFGW01000033.1:6382-12592 GCA_001780385.1 Candidatus Fischerbacteria bacterium RBG_13_37_8
GTTTTTTAGAGGAGCAGAGTCAGCTTTGATCTTTTCAATAGCTTTCATAATGTTTGATTTATAATGTTCGGCATTTTTACGATAATAGTCCTTGTCTTTCGGATCGAGACGGCATAATTCATCAAGCACGGTCTGCATGGCATTTAAATAATTATCTGGCACCATTAAATTACCATTAGTTTCAAGAGGGATTGTTTTTATGTCTTTTTTTTCGAGTGCGCCTTGTATTGTTGAGAGCCATACTTCCCAATTGTGGTAGAAAATAATATCAGCGGAAGCGGCAGTTTGAACGTGATGTGGGCTGATGTCGAAATGACCGGGACACATCCCTGCAGGGATGATAGAAATGACGTTGACTTTATCTTTACCGATGTTGGTGACCATGGTTTCGATGAGTGAAGTAGTAGTGATGACGGTTATTCTGGGATTTGTTTCAGCGGGGAAGAGTGGGGTCAGAGTAATCAATAAAAATAGAATGAGGAAGGGGAGTGTTGTTGTTGAGAGTTTTGTTGAGTTTGTCGGGTTTGTTGTGTTCATGTTCGTTTCTTTTATGCTTTTTATAGTCCACCAGGGATTGCTTCGTCGCTTCGCTCCTCGCAATGACAGCATGTCCGTTAGGGATTGTTACCCTTGCCTCCGGCAAGCTCACAATGACAACATGATTTTCTTCGTGTTCTTCGTGCCCTTCGTGGTTATTTTTTTAAATTAAAATTAATGCCGAAAGTATAGGTTCTGCCGGGCATTTGGTATGCGCCTGCAGCAGCACCCGGTAATTCGACATAGATTAAATAGTGCTTGTTGAAGATATTATTAATTGCAAGGAATGCATCTACCTTTGTGGTAATTTGATAGTCAAATTTAGCGCTGGCGGTGAAAAAGTCAGGCATAGGTGACTGGTGATTATTTTGTTCGTAGTAATCAGCGACATATTGCAAAGTGATCGAGGTTGATAATTTATTTTTTGTGAATGCGGTGATGAGGTCAAATTTATGATGTGCTCTGCCGAGTGTATTTTCATCCGGGTCGAGGTAGGTATAATAAAATTGACCTTCGAGGTAAGTACTGTGATGATATTTTAATCCCGCTTCAAGTCCTTTGAATATGAATGAACCTGTATTCATAAATTTAAAGCCGGGAGGTGGGGAAGGATTAGGACTTAATTGGATCAAGTTATTGCCATTCATGCGGTAAATGGTGCAATCAGCTTCCAGCCAGGGTGTGAATGTATGGTTGATGCCCAATTCATAATTCCATACTTTTTCCGGTTCAAGCTCAGGATTAGAAGTGGGGAACATGAATAATTCATTCAATTGAGGAGTGCGGAAGCCTTTGTTGATAGAAGTTCTGATGTGCGTGTTGTCATTCAGGTGAACGACTGCACCGATATGCGGACTGGATTCATTACCGTAGATGGAGTCGTGGTGAATACGTAATCCCGTGGAGAGAATGACCTTGTGAAAGAGCTTATATTCATTATGAAAAAAGAAACCGTATTCGTTTTTATCCCAATTACCGGCAGGCGCACTGAACAATTCACCGCCGAGGTATTTCAGATCGGCACCGATGGTCAGTTCATTATTTGACAATGCGCGGGTTGTGTAGTGTGTGACGAAACCATTCGTGTAATCGCGTGAATCGAAACCATCGGAGAACACATGATGACCAAAGTTACGATAGAGTTTAAAGGATGCTTCTGATTTTTGCCATGAGCTTGCGATGGTGAAATCAACAGCGCCGCGTTTATAATTATTCCAATAATCCACGAGTGGTATGTGAATGGTGCCCGGTTCGTATTTTTTGCCCGCAAAATATTTTCCCTGGAGTGTAAATTCCAGGTTCGGGGACAGCGAATATCCAAGCCTGGTCGTGAAATCATATCCGTCGTATTGTGAATTAGGGATATGCCCATCGGAAAGATCCCTGTCGAATGTTATGTAATAATTGAATTTGTTGATATTGCCGCCGTGACGCACAAGGTAATGCTGCGTATTGAAGGAACCGTATGAAAGTGTTGCGTCGGTATGAAAACCGTCATCTATTTTTTTGGTGAGAATATTGATCACACCCCCCATGGCATCCGGTCCATAAATAACTGAGGAGGGACCGCGAACCACTTCGATTTTTGCAATGTTATCGAGTGCGAAGGAATGTGTGACCACACATCCGAACAGACCCATTTTTTCAGGTCTGCCGTCCACCATGATGGAGATTCTTCTGCCATTTGAACCTAGACCACGCATTTCCACATCCGCCCTGCCATAATCACCCGTTCTCTGCACAAAAATACCGGGCAATGAATTCAGTATATTGATAGCATTATGCACATTAAACAACGCAAATTCATTTTCGGAGAGCACACTTACGGTTGCTGAGCAATCTTTCACTTCTTTTTTCGTAGCGGTAGCGGTAACGGTAATTTGGTCAGTGACCTGTAGTTTTTCTTGTGGATTAGGGAGAGGGATAGTTTCATCTTTATCGGAGGCAAGAACAGGTGCAAGGAAGAGGCAGAGGATAATGATACCGGCGATTATGTGTTTATTGTAGTTATTCATAATCAGTAGCACCTTTGTTTATAAAAGTAACACGCAATAGTAGCATGCTAAAAAGCGGATGTCAAGTGTAGGGGCGGACCAATGTGTCCGCCCTTTTGGCATACCATATTGTTAGCACAACAACATCGCCTGATGCAATTAATTCCGGAGATTGTAGGGGCGGACCAATGTGTCCGCCCTTTTGGCATACCATATTGTTATACATAAGAATATTGCCTGATGCAATTAATGTCGGCATGAAAAAAATGGCAGACACACAGGTCTGCCCTTACAATATGGCAATTGTGTCTCCGCTTCAACATTTGTACTAATATATTCTCTTATATAAGCTAATTCCTCTTTATTCCGGATAATATGTTCATAATAATTGCGCTGCCATAATTTTCCGCAAAGGTATTTAAAATTGACTGTTTTATTATCTTTTATATAATTATTCGTGGTCATGGTTTTATACCATTGTATTATATGAGGTAATGAATTCATATTATTCTGTTTTAATATAATAATTGCGTGCATATGATCTGGCATTATAATATATTCATCCAATTTTACTGACTTAAATTTATTTGGTATCAAATTCAACCATCTTATTGCCATTTCTCCTACCTCACTTGAAATAAATCGACTATTAAAAATTTCTCCCAAAATAAGCCTATGCTTATAAGTACAAATAGTAATGAAATATCTGCCTTTTTTAGAATAATTAAAAGCATTTAAGCGAATTGATCTTCTTCCATATTTTTGCATGTTACTATTATCGGAAGGTGAATGGTAAATGATTCCTATCATGAATGAATTTTATGAAATTGACTCTTATTCTTGAAAATGCATTACGCTTCTATTACAATAGAATTGATGCACGCAATAGCATCAGGAGGAATATGAAATGTCAATTATGCAATACATGAATGACAGGGTGAAGAGATTCAGCATCTGGGATATTAAATTAGCACAATTCGCAGCGATGTGTGTGATGCTTATCATAGTGAAATTAGTACCAGAAATAATGACTATCAGTGTATGGTGGTTTGTTGTTCTTGCAGTAATTTCTGCTATTAAGCCGCTTTATGTGATGTATTTGAAAAAAGTAAAAGAGTAATAATAAGCACTGAGTATCATGAAAATGCGTATCAGCTTGTTAATTGAAAAAGATGAAGATGCGGGTATTTCAAAGCAGAACTAAAATTGAATAGAGAATCCTTTTCACATTGTAAAAATGGTACTGGTATGATATACCTGATAAATCAAATTATTATGAAAAAAGATTATCCTGTAAAACTAATGCGCAATATAATCAGATTTGTACTTGTGCTTTTCTGCTTTTTCCAGTTTCTTTGCGAGGGTATAGTTTGCGAAGAAAACGAATACGTGGATGTACATATTCATCTTGATCCAATGGCTCTGCAAAAAGAGGGATTTTCATTTACAAAGAGGTCGAACAATCCGAGGAAATCGAATGAAGAAAAAATTGATTATAAGGATTTAGGCAAAAATATTATTTCGATAATGGATAAAATGGGTGTCGAGCGAGCTATGCTTATGCCACCTCCGCAAGTACCTTCTCAGCAGGGGATAAAATACACATATGCGACGTGTCTCTCCGTGATCAAATATTACCCTGATCGTCTGCTCCTCGGGGGAGGAGGCGATAACTTAAATCCACTAATTTACCAATACGGCAGAGAAGAGATTACACAGGAAATTCGTGCGCAGTTTCGAAAGGAAGCTGAAAAATTAGTCAAGGCAGGTATTAAGGTATTCGGGGAGATGGCAGCTCTTCATCTCTCCATGCAGGAACATCATATTTTTTCGCAGGTTGATCCTGATCATCCACTTTTTCTGCTGCTTGCTGATATTGCAGCAGAACATAATATCCCCATAGATTTGCACATGGAAGCGGTTCCAGAAGATATTCTGATGCCAGAAGCAATTTTAAAAATAAGTTCGCGTAATCCAAAAAAACTTAAGGCAAATATCAGCGGTCTGGAAAACCTACTCAAGCATAATCGCAAAGCTAAAATAGTATGGCAGCATATTGGATGGGACAATATTGGTTTCATGACAATTGAACGACTTACAGGTCTGCTTAAAAAACATTCGAATCTTTACCTTGCAATACGCGTGGAATATCGTCAAATGCAAATGGATAAAAGTGGTAAAATGGCTAATCGAATAGTTGATGACAATTGGAAAATCTATCCTGAATGGGTAAAATTTATGACTGATTTTTCTGACCGCATTGTCGTAGGTAGTGACGATTTCATGGGAATGATAAAGCAGCAGGCTCGCCCGAAAGATTCATTTAAAGAAACATGGAGAATCATGGAGCAGCTTCCGGAGGAGATAGCACGTAAGATCGGCCGAAGCAATGCTGTTCGGATTTATAATTTGCATGATAAAATAGCGGGACCTTTTAATTACAGTTCCCAATTTGTTGAATTAAACACGAAGTAGATGCAGTTGGTCGCTGGGTATTAAAAGAATCCAAGCCGTAGGAACCTTCGTAACCATCATTTTGTGCAACTATAAGATAATAATAACTATCAGTATCAGATAGAATATTAAAAGTGGTAACACCTCCCGTAGAACATTCTACTGAAGAATGATTGTATCCGGACAAAGGCAAGGTACCCCTGTAAATGCCATAATCTTGAGTTGAACAAGTACCTCCTGGTTCACTCCAATTCAGAGTTAATTCAGCACCGGATTTAGAGATTATAAGAGGAGTTCCTGAATAATTATCATTATCAGGAACTGCACCGGGTAATTATGAAGATTGGCTTTCACAGATGGGTGAATCGATTCCAGTTCCGTTAACACTGGAAACATTAGTATTTGTTGCAGCAGCGGTTGATGAAATAAGTGAAATTGTCGTATCAGCTGCAGATGCTGTAGAATCTATAGGGCTCGCGCTACTATCGCTGATGAATGTGCAACTCGAATGCATATTTCCTGTAGAATTTATTTTAAGTATTAGGAAATCATTGTTACCCGAGCCGAACGATGAGGTACTACCGGTAATGATAAATCCGCCATCGATAGTTTGTTGAATAAACTGCCCTGAATCGTAGCCAGTATCTCCATATGTTTTTTGCCATGAAATATTACCTGTGGAGTCTAATTTAATCATCCAAACGTCAGCATCACCTGCTCCATATGATCTTGTATAGCCACCAAGGATATATCCACCATCAGCTGTTTGCCTCACTGATCGACAATCTTCATCCGCTGTGCCACCGTATGTTTTTTGCCATGAAATATTGCCGGTGCTATCCAATTTGAGAGCCCAGGCATCAGTTGATCCTAAGCCGAATGACATAGTGTTGCCCGCAACTATATAACCGCCATCACTTGTCTGCTGAATGAAAAAAGGAAAATCATCATCAGCACCACCGTAAGTTTTTTGCCATAAAATAGAACCAGTAGCATCTATTTTCATTATTCAAAAATCATAATTACCTGCACCATAGGATGTCGTATAACCTGCAACAATGTAACCACCATCTGACGTTTCCTGTATACTATGTGCCCAATCATAACCTGAACCTCCTGTTGTCTTTTGCCATGAAATATTCCCCGAACTATCCAGTTTTACAATCCAAAAAGCCCACCAACCCGGGCCAAACGAATTATGACCGCCAGCCATTATATAACCTCC
>MFGW01000033.1:12608-17811 GCA_001780385.1 Candidatus Fischerbacteria bacterium RBG_13_37_8
ATTATTTCAGCTTTATCATAAGCGCTTCCACCGTATGCTTTTTGCCATGCAATATACCCGTACTGATCAAACTTAATAACCCAAAAATCATTGTTCCCAGAACCATATGAATTAGTGTAACCAGCTAAAATATACCCGCCATCGGCAGTTAATTCAATATGACCGGCTGCTTCCTGGTTGACTCCACCATATGCATGAGACTATGTTTCTTGTGAAAAAATATCTTTTCCATAAAATATTACCGTAATTAGCATTATTAATCCTATTGAAAAGATTTGTTTAATGTTGATATGCATCATTACCTCCTTAAATTTGTAGTATTTTCAAAATCTAATTAAAGAAGATTGTCTTCTTTTGAAGAGTACCTTTTAATTATCAGTTTGAAATACTTTATTGTTTGATTGAAATTTATTACTGTAGCAGCTTAAGTTGTTTTTGAAAAACTTACTTACTGTTTTACCTATTAATAACTTTAGTAGTTATAATATAATATTCTTGCAATATCTTGTCAAATTGCGAGGGACGGAGTTGACGGGAATATGAAAACAGATGACAGCAAGGATGAAGTTGAGAAGAGGCAATCATATACAAATCCTTAACCTTACTATCTTTGTAAGTTGTTTTTGGAGACTACTGAATAGTTCCCCTTTTCACATTGTAAAAATGGTACAAATGTGCTATACCTGATAAGTGAAATTAAATGGCATTTCAGATCCCATTGCGGCAGAGGAAAATAAGACTTTATAGGAAAAGCATTTTTTCTATAAAATTTTTGGAGATAGATACATATTATGTCAGCAATATCAGAAAAAAAACATTCGATCGTAGCCTTTTTTGTATTGGCTTATTTAATTACATGGGCATTCTGGATACCGTTCGTTGTTTTTGCACCTTCCGCCACAGCTATCGGATCAAATTCGGAGTTGAGAAGTTCACCCCTTATGCTCTTGCAAGTTTTTGGCAACTTTGGGCCTACTTTTGCAGCTTTTGTACAACCAGTGAAAGGAGGTACCTGGGTGCCTTATGTTGTGAATATACTTTCAGCATGTGTTGTAGCAGTTTTGGTGGTAACTCTTAACCGAACACGGATGTGCTCCAGGCAAAGCGCTTCTTCATAATCAGTTATTGAAAGCCTCTTATTAGTACTTCATTGTCCTTCGGGATATGTTTTGAACATAATGGTCTGAAATACTTAATTTAATTGGTACTCACATACTGTATCATAGGGGACTCAGCCTGTGTTAAAATTGACAAACATAACTGCAAAAATCAGCAGCGGAGAGTAACTATGCCGGCGTTTATTGCTGGTATAGAAATTGCTCATTATAATGAAAATGATGAATTGAATTTGCAGGAAGGTACTTGGTCATGATGGTGTTTATTATCAATGCGGCAATAGCCTCAATGATTTTGATGCAGAATTATGGGGATTACGCTGCTGTTATTGAATCAAACGCGAATGATAACATTCTGTGCGTTGTACATAATAATAGGCGAATTGAAAAAAGTCTCGGTATGGTGAATGCATGGAAATTACTGCTGCATGATATAGATAAGGATGGCTTTCCAGAAGTACTGATAGGGGTGAAGAAGAAAGCACATTTTGATCCGGTTGAAAAAAAACGGATCCGCATTTACTCGCTCGATGAAAATGGCATATATCCGTTCTATTTTGCCACATTTGCTCCTGGAGAAATTCTGGATTTTGCCTACTATGATGATTATTTGTTATTGCTGCATCCGGGAAATAGAATATCGGCATTGCAATGGGATGAATTCGGATTTGTAGGAGAATCCTTTTATATGAAGAGCGATCACAATCGTGAAAGTCAGCAAAATAATTATGCATGCCTGTGTGATGCTCAATCATGTTTTGCTGTTTTTTGGGATCAGAAGGCATGGCATGCACAATCTATCAAGAATTGCGGGAGGTAAATCATGAAACAAATATTTTTAATCATAGCGGCGCTGATTGCAGTGACCGCTCAAGCATCCGATGCCGATAAGGTATTGTACTATGATAAATTTGGCGATTTCACCGATAACCAGCTCAGTATGCTTAATGAGGATGGATTCTTTGTGCTGGCAAAGCAGCATCGGCAGATGTATCACATTTATGAAGTGAATCAGTATTACCGCTTGCCCAGTTTTATTACTGTGGATTCAGCATTACAGTGGTGGTACTGGACTTATAAAGCCGCGTTGGAAGTAATGGAATTGGAAATCCTTATTCCCAAAATCAAGCAGAATATACAGGCATTTGCTGATGTGATTCCAACAATTAACATCGAACAGATGTCTCCGGTTGTCAAAGATGACTTTTATCATATGGCTGCATACTGGAAAGTTGCTGCGAGCCTCCAGGATATATCTATGAAAGTTCCGCAGGAGTCTCAAAAGCTTGCTGAAGAGGAGCTTGCATTGATAAAAGCTCATGCCGGAATAGCACGAAGTCCCATTTTTGAGTACGATATTGATTACTCGCATTTTATTGTGAGAGGTCATTATGCTGACCGTCCGGAATTGACAACATACTTTCTTGCAGTAACATGGTTTACCAATGGTGGCTTCACACTCTATACAAAAGATGAAATCAAAAAAGAGAATATTACTTCGATAAGAAGAGCGGCGATCCTTATTTATTTGCTCAATCAGGCAAAGACGGGTGATAAAAAAACATCTGAAGCATTCATTGAATTGGATAAAATTCTCAATGATATGATAGGAATATCCTGGGGCTATAAGTTGAAAGATTTTGTACATGAATTTAAAAAAGAATTAAATGATAAAAATTTTTTCCATGCAATTGAGGATGACAATCTCATAAGACATTTCATTAGCCAATGGCAAAGACCCTTTACTCCTTTTATGCAGTCCCATGTTCTGGGAGCTCCACAAGAACCATTATTCAGATTGATGAATTACCGGTATCAGATTGATATGTTCCAATTGGAGAAACTTGTGAAATGGCCCGAGAGGCCATTACCGAGCGGCATGGATATTCCTGCAATATTCGGGAATGAGCTTGCCTATGATTATCTTGTTAATATAATGAAGGTTCCTGAGAAATGGCCTGAATATCCAAAGAAAATGAAAGAAGCACAATCAGTCATTAGATCTCCATCAACTATTGTGGAATTATGGCTAACTTGTCTGAATACATATCTGAATTCTGCTCCCGATAAAGCGCCTGCATTTATGCAACGCGAAAAATGGAAATATAAAACACTTGAAAGCTACCTTGCAAGCTGGTCGGAGCTGCGTCATGCTCTCGTGCTCTATACACTTGAAGTGATGGCAGAGTGTGATTATGATCTGGAGAAAGTACCGGTCGGCTATGTGGAGCCTCGTCCTGATGTATACCAGGCATTACAAGAACTCACAAAAAAACTAATGCTCATCTTCAGCATGAAAAGTGTGGAGCTTAAAGATAGTGATGAAATAATGATAGATCTAATGACTCAAGCTGATAATATGTTTAAGTTCCTGGAAAAAATTTCTTACAAGGAACTGATGAATGAGAATTTAACTCGAGAAGAAATTGATAGAATCTACCGGTTCGGAGCAGAAATGGAAACATTTTACATCGAATCTCTTCTTGTGTATGTTTCTTCCATTCGTCCTACTAATGAAGCACGAGATATGGCGCTTATAATTGATGTAGCAAGAGGAGGAGACATGGTACTGGAAGTTGGCGTCGGGCTTCCTCATGAACTATATGCCATCATTCCCACAGAAAAAGGAGAAACCCTCACACGCGGTGCCGTGTTCTCATATTATGAATTCGAGCAGCCTTACTCAAATCGCCTGACGGATGCGCAATGGAAGCAAATGCTGAAACAAGGTACCAATCCATCTCAGCCTGCTTTTACCACAAAGTACCGCTCCTTCGAGGAGCATAAACTTCCTAAAACCAAGGAAGTCCAACTGGATTGCTGGTCTGATTTTCCTTACGATGAAGTAAAATAAAGAACAATTTGGCAGAGATATCCTTTTTTAGAATCAGCAATTTTAACCGAAATGAAGAAACATTTCGACGATGAGAAAATAAATTCAAAGGAATAGTGCATTAACTATATAACTACATAACTATCCTAACAGAATGACTGAAGGTGCTTAGGAGACTTAGGAGACTAAGGGGAGGGGAGCGCAACGAACTAGCCGCCTCACTGACTAAACTATTTAATAGATCGTATTATTGTGAATTGTATGCTTGATGTGATGATGTTTCATGATGATTTCTGGATCAGGATCTTCTCCGGTAAAATCAAGAGAAAATCCTGAATAAGTCACCGCGAGGCTATATATTGGTTCATTAGCTCCAATATAAATAATATCTTTGCCTTTCAAAAGAATTTTTGGTTTATCCGGTGAGCGCCCTGGTCGCAAGACTACATAGTGCAATTCTTGCCAATTAGAGCTGCACCAAGGATTTACATTGGCAGCAACAATGAAATATTTGCCATTCCTATCTTTTGGCGAAATTTGATATTGAAACAAACTATGCGCTTTATCAATAGTTTTATAGGTTGGAGCTTCATAAGACAAAATATGCTGATATTGTTCATTCTGCCTTTCAAAAAGATATAACGATGTATCTTTACCGCACATCACGGATACTGGTATCGTAACTGCCAGCAATTGAGGATGTGATTTCTGCTTATCTATGGTTATAGGAAAAACAAATCCATATATTGAAAATTTCGCCTTTGAATCATATCCAATATCAGATGTTTCATATTTAATGCCTTTGGACTTCAATGCCGACTCAAATAATTGTTTTAGCTCAGTCGATTCAGCATCAGGATTCTTCTTCATAACTTCAATGAACATATCTCGAAGCAAATGCTTAAATTGTGTTTGCAAATTAACTGCGTTATCAGGAAGATTTGCATCTCCTGGTTCAACGAGAAAGCTTCTTAATTGCTGAGCTGTTTGCAATATATTAGATTTATGCACCTCTTGGGGAAATAAAATAGTAGTAAGCAGCATATATATTGAAAAACTCACTATCAACCGTCTATGCTTATTCTTCATTAAATCTTTGTAGCATATATCATGTAATAATTCAATCAGCACGGCAATCCTCTTTATATGCCAGGACGGAAGAATGAAGGAGATACATAAGAACATAGCGTCGCAAGGCGACGCAATTGGGTTAATGGAATGGTGGAATGGTGGAATAATGGGTTCAGAAGTGGAT
>MFGW01000034.1:0-1520 GCA_001780385.1 Candidatus Fischerbacteria bacterium RBG_13_37_8
TGTTTTGCCTGTTCAACTGTTTTGATTCCCCCACCAACCCGGCATTCTGAAATTTTTAATATTTTTTTTATCAATTCAAAATTACTACCCCTGCCAAGCGCTGCATCAAGATCAATAACTGCTATCTCACCATATTTATCAAATTCTCTTGCCAGCTTTAAGGCATCTTCTTTTTCCAGCATCTTTTCTTTACCTTGCCTGAGTTGAACTGCTTTGCCATCCATTATATCTATTGAAGCAATCATCATCGTACACACACTCCATTTTCTTTTAAATATTTTTTCATGCCATGGATAGTATATTCCCTGTAGTGCAATAGTGATGCAATCAGTACGGCATCTGCTTTACCTTCATTAATTATATCCAGCATATGCTTTAATTCCCCCGCACCGCCGGATGCAATTACAGGTATTCCTACACTCTCATGTACCTTGCGCGTGAGTTCTATATCATAGCCGGCGCGAGTACCGTCCATGTCAATTGAATTAAGCAGGATTTCGCCAGCGCCTAATTGTTCAGCTTTCTTTGCCCATTCAATAGCATCCAGTCCCGAATTATGCCTTCCTCCACGTGTGAATGCATACCAACTATCTCCATCTCGTTTGGCATCAATAGACAGCACAATGCACTGTGAACCAAATATGTATGCTCCTTCAGAAATAAGTGCAGGATTTTCAATTGCAGAAGTACACAGTGCTACTTTATCAGCGCCTGCATTAAGTACTTTCCTGATATCTTCGATACTGCGCAATCCTCCGCCTACCGTAAGTGGAATAAATACTTCTTTCGAAACAGCATGCACTACATCAATTAGGATCTCCTTGCTTTTGTAGGATGCCCCTATATCAAGAAATACCAGTTCATCTACTTCCTGTTCGTTGTAATAGCGAGCAAATTCCACAGGATTTCCTACATCCTGGATTCCTTTAAATTTTATTCCTTTTACCACCTTGCCTTCTTCTATATCAAGACAAGCGATGATTCGTATTGCTAACATAAGTTCACCATGGAATTAAGGTAATATTGTTATTGTGAGCTTTGCGGAGCAAAGCGTAACAATCCTTGACGTGTTATAAGAAGCAAAAACGTCAGGGATTGCCACGCATTCCTTCGGAATGCTCGCAAAGAATGCAAACATCATAATTCGATCCAATTTTTGAGAAGGGTTAATCCGACGGAACTGCTTTTTTCAGGGTGAAATTGTACTGCATGAATATTGCCTTGTTCAACTATTGATGTATAGGTAATACCATATTCCGTAGTACCGGTAGTTATATTTTTGTCAGCAGGTGCAACGTAATAACTATGCAGAAAATAAAAAAAACTGCCATTCGGGATATTATTTAGCAGAGGAGACTGTTTTCTGCTGTAGACCTGGTTCCAGCCAATTTGTGGGACGCGCTGATCATGGAAACGAGATACCTGTCCCTTAAAAACAGCGAATCCCTTAACTGCCGGTGATTCTTCACTTTCCTCAAAGAGTAACTGCATACCGAGACATATGCCAAGAAATGATTTAT
>MFGW01000034.1:1532-1962 GCA_001780385.1 Candidatus Fischerbacteria bacterium RBG_13_37_8
ATTCATGAACTGGTTCATACAGTCCTTTTTCTCGTAATTTCTTTATCGCTGCTTCAAAAGCTCCCACACCCGGCAATACCATTCGTGATATAGACCTGCACGCATCCGGTGTTTCTATAATTTGTACTTTGACATCTAAATATTCGAAAGCTTTCTTTACTGAGAGCAGGTTGCCGGCTCCGTAATTGACTATTCCTATCATAGCATCCCCTTTGTGCTTGGTATCTTATCTTTTACGCGAGATTCAATTTCACAGGCATGCTTCATTGCTTTTCCAAATGCTTTAAAAATTGCCTCAACCTTATGATGATCTGACCTGCCATAAAAAATACGAATATGGACTGCCGCGCCTAATGAATTTGCAAACCCTTCAAAAAAATCAGCAAGTACATCGGTGCTAAGATCTCCAATCTTCTTACTCCTGAGTGTT
>MFGW01000034.1:2004-3657 GCA_001780385.1 Candidatus Fischerbacteria bacterium RBG_13_37_8
ACCAGCGCAAGCGCTTCATCCATCGGATGAATAAAAAATCCTGCGCGCTTAATGCCTCGTTTTTCACCAAGCGCCTGCTTGAATGCGGTCCCGAGACTTATTCCTGCATCCTCTATGGTATGATGCTGGTCAACATGCAAGTCTCCTTTTATTTTTGCTGTAAGATCAAATAAACCATGCCGCGCAAATAATTCAAGCATATGATTAAAAAATCCTATCTCAGAAGTGATGGTACTGTTTCCTGTGCCATCAATAACCAGCGAGATAGTGACCTGTGTTTCTTTTGTTTTTCTTTCGATATGTGATTGTCTTTTTGTCATAACAACTACCATTAATCCATTTGCGCGTTCTTGCGACGCGATGATTATTTTAGCGAAGGGATGATTTCCTTTAATGCTGCAATCAGTATTTCATGCTCTTTGCGCGTGCCTATTGATATGCGCAGAATATGTTCCATGCGCAAATTCGATGAAATATTGCGTACCAGTATTCCGCGTTCAGCAAGCTGCTGAAATATATCATTGCAATAATTCCCGCAATCTACGAGTATAAAATTAGTTTCCGTCATGTGCGGTCTTAATCCGAGTTTCGTTAATTCACGGTAAAGGAACTCTCGTTCATTATTTACCTGTGATATAACTTTATTAATATGATCATAATCTTCAATAGCCGCCAATCCGGCTATTACTGCAAGCGAATTTACCGTGTAGGGCAGATTTACCTTCTGCATTTGAAGGATGTTTTGTTCCTGCGATGCAATGAAACCCAGCCGCATCCCAGCAAGACCAAATGCTTTTGAAAAGGTTTGCATTATGATGAGATTGCTGTAGGATTTTATCAACTCCATGTTTGTTTTTCCAGAAAAATGATGATATGTCTCATCAAGTAAAATAACTATGTTGTGCGTATTAGCTTTTTCGACTATACTCAGCAATTGATCTTGCTTAATAGATTTTCCGGTTGGACTGCCTGGATTAACGATGATTCCCATCGTAATGCCCTTGCACAAAGAACGATGATATGTATCGAAGGGGAAGGAAAAATCAGGCTGGTAAGGTAGGTACCTGATCCTGGCGCCGCGTATCTTCAGTTGAATTTCAAACATCGAGAAGGTTGGCACAGGTAAAAGTACTCTGTCACTTTCCATAATATAAGTGTCTATAGCACATCGTATTGCGTCATCGCCGCCATTAGTAAATAGGATCTGTTCCGGTTTGACATGATAATGAGCTGCCGTTTTTTCTATTAATAGATCATATTCCGGGTAACAGGAAATATTTTCCCAGTCAATGTTTTTAAGCGCATCGAGCACTTTAGGTGAACAGCCGAGCATGTTCTCATTAAGGTCTAACTTAACCTTCCTGCTTCGTTTGCGCGAAGGCGGCTGGTATTGGCTGACTTTTTTCAAATGTTTGCTTGTTCTAATCATACGACCACTTTCATGAATTTATATTCAAGGATATCTGTTGCGCCTAATTTTTTCAAGAGTGGAATAAGTTTGCGTGCCTGTTCTTTTTTTACGGCTACTTTCACTGCATAACCAAGTTCACCATACAGAGGCGCTACCGTAGGCGAACGCATGCAGGGAAGTATCTTGATGATTTCTTCGAATTTATCCTTTGGTACGTTCATTTCCAGCATGACGCGTTCGCG
>MFGW01000034.1:3664-4726 GCA_001780385.1 Candidatus Fischerbacteria bacterium RBG_13_37_8
AGTACCGCTTGAAGCAGCATCGTCATTTCTTCCAGTTTCTCTCTTTTTTCCGGGTTCCCGAGCGCTGCTTTATTTGCATAAAATCGCGTGGATGAAACAATAATAGTATCCTTTATAGAAAGATTATGTTCTTCCAATGTCCGTCCCGTAGATGTATTGTCAATAATTATATCTGCATCATCCGGTGGATACACCTCGGTAGCCCCATATGTTCTAAGAAATACATAATTATATTGTTTTTCCTCAAGATAGGTCTTTGAGATATGTTCATATTCAGATGCCACGCGTAGTTTTACCGTTTTTAATGCATCTTGCGGGAGGCTTGAATGTACCACCGCAACTATTTTTACCGGGTCAGCTTTTATATCAAGCAATTCTACTATATCAGCCGAACTTTCCACGACCCAATCATAACCGGTAAATCCTGCATCGTGTGAACCCAACTCTATCAATTTAGGGATATTTTGTGGCTTCATTATTTTAATATCCAATTCCTGGTCATCACTCATAGGGCGGTAGAGTCGTTCACTAAGTCGCACGGTAATTCCTGCATCGTCAAGCAATGTGACAACATTATCAAGCAACCTGCCTTTTGGGAGCACAAGCCGTAATTTTTTCATATATTCATCCACCTGTAATTAAATATTTATGCAAGGAAAGACTATAACGCAACAGCAAAAAAATGTCAATGAAGCAGGAGACTGGGGACTGGGGATTAGGGAATGGTATAGGGGCGAACCAATGCGTCTGCCCGTTCATGGCAATCTCTGACTAGTGTCATTGCCATAGTTGAAATTAATTTATTTTTCATTTACACTGAAGAAGTAATGGTAAAGTATTTATGTATTATTAGGAGGACTGCTATGCAATACGCAAACAATACAAACAGGAGTTTCCTAATTTGTATGATTCTGTTTATTGTTTTATTGGGAGCACAAAACTCCTTCGCATTGAATCAAAAAGTAAGTTCGAACTATATTGAAGCGAAAGAATTTCGAAATGAGAATTTTCATATTAGTCAAAATTATATCACCCTTAATCAAGCTATTGATACACTCCCGA
>MFGW01000034.1:4771-6126 GCA_001780385.1 Candidatus Fischerbacteria bacterium RBG_13_37_8
ATGCCTATATTGATACACATTCCGGCAGACCTGCCTCACTTACTTATACGGTTCCTTTTATTCCGGGAACCGGCACTGGTAATACTCTCACTATGCAATTGCTTTCGTTTGAGCTCGGCTATAGCCTCGATACAATAACATCCGTAGAAATTAAACAACTTGCGAAAAAATTTATCACTGATTTTTCCGCACTGTTAAATATTAATCCTGATGAGTTGGGTGAAATAAGAGTTGCGAATCCGGTTGATTATCTCTGGCATATTACCGTAACAAGGCAAGTGAATGGCATTGTGGTACGTGATGCTAATATCAGTTTGACGGTAAATCATGGTAATATTGTACTATGGGGTATTGAAAAATGGGGTGATATTGTACTGGAATTGACTCCGGCTCTAACTAAAGAACAAACATTGCAGGCAGGTTTCAATTATATAGGAGGTCAGCTTCCTTCTGATATTCTGATGAGCAAGATTCATCTTGAAATTATTCCTATTATGAACAACAGAATTAGATATGATCATGTATTAGCATGGGTATTTACATTTCAACGACAGGGCTTTGCCAATACATGGGAAATGATCATTGATGCACACAGTGGAGAAGTGCTGTCATTGCAGGATTTGAACTATTATGTGGCAAAAGAAATTGTCGGAGCAATTTATCCCCTGAGTAATGATGAATGTTGTCCGAATGGATGCGCGCAAGAATTGACTCCGTTTCCGTTTACGGATACGGGATTTGCTGTACCGAATGATTTTACGAATTTCGGTGGATTTTATGATTATTCCTCCGGCACAGCGCTTACTACCTTAACTGGAAAACATATTATGATAAATGATAATTGCGGCTTGATTAGTGAAAGCTCTAAGAAAGGTGATATTAATTTAGGTGGTACTAATGGTCATCATGATTGTCAAAAGCCTGGCGGTCATTCTGATGGTGATACCTTTTCTTCACGCACCGGTTTTCGCGAACTAACCATTCTCAACCGAACTGCACGCGGCTGGGTTAATTATCTATGGCTTGGTAGTCGCCCTACGGCAAATATGAACGTTACCAATAGCTGTAATTCATACTGGGATGGCAGTTCAGTAAATTTTTATCGTTCAGGAAATGGATGCGGAAATACAGGTGAAATTTCTGCTGTACTTGATCATGAATGGGCACACGGTCTTGATGATAATGATTCAAATGGCATTATTTCTAATCCCGGTGATGTATTTGCAGATATAATAGCAAATATACGATTGCACAGTTCATGCATAGGGAGGGGCTTATGGCTTACTTCAAATCAGGGATGCGGGCAGTGGACATGTCCCGGCACAGGAAGCATGGTTGGTTATAATTGCAGCGGA
>MFGW01000035.1:0-312 GCA_001780385.1 Candidatus Fischerbacteria bacterium RBG_13_37_8
GTGCCTGCCGATAAGCCGGATTCAGCACCCGGTTCAGCAACTATTGCACCACAGGAAACCTGCGCGCCAAGTACGGAGGCTGAGCAGCCGAAACCAAAAAAATAGATCGGCAGATATGAGATCATCTGCCTGCTGGGTGAAGGCGGAATGGGACAGGTGTACAAAGCATACGATCCATCGCTGAAACGCTACGTGGCACTGAAAATACTGCGCAGTGACGAACCGGAACTCATCGAACGGTTCCTGCGTGAAGCACGCACGCAAGCACAGGTACAACATGAACATGTCTGTAAAATTCATGAAGTGGATGAA
>MFGW01000035.1:350-828 GCA_001780385.1 Candidatus Fischerbacteria bacterium RBG_13_37_8
AGGCAAAACATTACGTGATGCCTCCGCTTACATGCCGCCGGAACAAGCTCGCGGTGATATTCATAACCTCGACAGACGCACCGATGTCTACGCGCTCGGCGCCACACTGTATGAATTACTCTCCGGCAAACCGCCCTTCCAGGGAAATACCAACGCTGATATTGTGGTGAAGGTACTGCAGGATGAACCGCTGCCACTCAGAAAATTGAATCCACTCGTCCCGGAGGAACTCCAGACAATTGTGATGAAATGCCTCGAGAAAGATCCGGAACGCCGCTACGATACTGCACGTGCATTAGCCGAGGACCTTGGGAGATTTCTGGAAGGTGAGCCGATCCTCGCTCATCCAACTTCCATCTACTACCGCCTCTACAATAAAGCACGCAAGCATAAGGTGATGGTTATAGCCCTCGCAATAGCGGTAGTCATTGGATTAATTGCACTCGGGTATGGTATTTATGTGACGCGGCAGGCGAGC
>MFGW01000035.1:868-7328 GCA_001780385.1 Candidatus Fischerbacteria bacterium RBG_13_37_8
AAAAAATCGATAACATTATGTATCGTGCACATACACTTCCCTTGCATGATGTGCGTCCGGAGAAAAATGAAGTACGGGCGATGATAGATGGAATAAAAAAGCTTAGGGAGAGCGTGAGTTATGCGAGGGGACCGGGTAGTTATGCGATAGGGCGTGGGTATCTTGCATTGAATGAATATGAGGATGCTCGAGCGAATCTGGAAGAGGCATGGCGAATCGGTTACCAACAGCCGGAAGTAGCGTATGCGCTGAGCAGTGCATTAGCTGCGTTGTACCGCAAAGAATTGCAGGATATTGATAAGATTGAATATAAGGAAGTACGGGAATCACGCAAGAAGAAGATAGCCGAGCAGTACCGTGAGCCGGCGCTCGGATATTTGCGACAGAGCCAGGGGATAACTGCGGTGTCGCCGGAGTTTATAGAAGCGCAGATAGCCTACTATGAGAAGCAGTATGAGTATGCACTGAAGAAAGCACGCAAGGCTTATACAGAATTACCGGCTTTGTACGAGGCACGCATACTGGAGGCAGATATTTTTAAGGAGATGGCAAAAAATAAGCAGCTTCATGGCGAATATAAAAATGCGCTTGATTATTTTCTGAAGGCGCAGGACTCATATCGATCCGCAGCAGAGATAGGGCGCAGTGATGCAGCAGTTTACATAGGGCTCTGTGATTGCGCATGTCTTTTGATCGAACTTTGTGCGAAAGAAACAAACTCGGAATGGTCTAAATATTACAAAGATGGAGTCATAGCATGCCAGCAAGCAGTGCAAGTGAATATGCAAAATGCAGACGCGCTTATTATGGAGTCAACTTTTTATAATCAACAAGCAGACATTCTCTTAAGGTTTCAATATAAAGATCCCACTGAGTATGTTCTCAAAACAATAGAATTAGCACAAAAAGCTATAGAGATAAAGCAGGGGGATGCCAGATCATATGTGAATATAGGCTCTGCTTTATTAACCAAAGCAAGATGGAATGCTTATAGCGGCAAAATATTTTCCGAAGAAATAAAAAATGCGATATCCAATCTTCAAAAAGCTACTGAAATAAATCCCAATGATGAGATGGCTTACTTTCTTCAAGCAGGGGCATATCTCATGCAATCCGGGCAATCTTCTTATGAAAAAGCTAAGCAATGCTATAATCGTGCTATCAAGATAAATCCTTATTTTAACAGGGCTTACAATAATTTAGCCAATTTTTATGCCTATAATGCTTTAGACAATTCTTTGTCAGGTGAAAATCCGCAAAATAATATTGAAATGGCAATTCAAACTGCAAAGAAAGGACTTGAAATAAATCTTAATTATAGAGGGTATTATCATCAAATTGCGATAACCTATATGGCAAAGGCATATTATGAATTGGAGCATAATATTAGTCCAATTGCAAGCATTCAATATGCATCAAAATCGAATCAGAAGTTTGCATCCCTTGCTCCTCATAGTAATATTTATTTTTGTCAATGCGAATTGGATGTAATAGAGGCACGATGGCTAATGAAACAAAATAAAGATCCAGGTGAGGCATTTGAGCGTGCTGAGGAAAACTTAAGGAAATTTATCGAAGAAAATCCTCAAGAGAATATGGGAATAGATATTGCAAATCTCTATCGCTGGAAAGCAGAGTGGAAGCAAATGCAAAAACTCACTGCACGCAAGCAAATTCAAAAAGGATTGGAAACTTTAAATAAACCTGTATTTTATCCCCGTGGTGATGATACAAAGAACCAGGCACTAATACTTGCATTTAAAGGTACATTTTACTTATTGCAAGCCAAGGAAGAAATATCCATGATGCATAAGAGAAAATTACTTGAGCAAGCGCAACTGAATTTAGAGAAAGCATTAGCCACTTACAGCGATCTTGCATATAGATTCAAACCATCGTTAGAATCAGTCAAGCAAATGCTTGAGGCGAAAGGGAGGGTCGCACCGTCCCATTAACTTATGCTGAGATACAGTCCATAACTGAGCTTCAGAGCGGTTTTGTCAAATTTCATCGAATTTTGAATTAAACCACACAGAGAATATAGAGAGCACAAGGAAGAGAGATGCTGTTCATTCCTTCTATTGAAATGAATAAGATTCTACTGTACAATTATTCAATTAGACGAGAAATGGAAGGTTTTCCCCGAGAATAGAGAAGGATATGGGACAAAATAAAGATGAGGAACCGATTGTAACTAAGGCGCCGGACGAGGGAATATCTTCACCGGAATCAGTGCCCAGTGCAGGAACTATTGCGCCACAAGATACCTGTGCGCCAATCATGGAGGCCGAACAACCGCCACAGAAAAAACAGATTGGCAGGTATGAGATCATCTGTTTGCTTGGTGAAGGCGGAATGGGACAGGTCTACAAAGCATACGACCCATCGCTGAAGCGCTACGTGGCGCTAAAAATACTGCGCAGCGATGAACCGGATCTTATCGAACGGTTCCTGCGTGAAGCACGCACGCAAGCGCAGGTACAGCATGAACATGTCTGCAAAATTCATGAAGTTGGTGAAGCGGATGGCAAGCCAGACGGCAAGCCGTTCATCTCCATGCAGTACATAGAAGGCAAAACATTACGTGATGCCTCCGTTGAAATGACACGCGAACAGAAAATAAAAGCAATAATGGAAGCTGCTGAAGCATTACATGCTGCTCATAAGCTTGGCTTGATTCATCGTGATATTAAACCGAGTAATATTATGGTGGAGCGTGCCGAAGATGGCAGTTACAAGCCGTATATTATGGATTTTGGCATTGCGCGCGAGCAAAAAACACCGGGGCTGACCGTCACCGGTATTCTCATAGGAACACCCGCTTACATGCCGCCGGAACAGGCTCGCGGTGATATTCATAACCTTGACAGAAGGACCGATGTTTATGCACTCGGTGCTACATTGTATGAATTACTCTGCGGCAAACCTCCCTTCCAGGGAAACACCAACGCTGATATTGTCGTGAAGGTAATGCAGGATGAACCGCTGCCATTGAGAAAGTTGAATCCACTCATACCAGAGGAACTGCAGACCATCGTCATGAAATGCCTCGAGAAAGACCCTGAACGACGCTATGATACTGCACGTGCATTAGCCGAGGATTTGGGGAGATTTCTGGAAGGTGAACCAATTCTCGCTCATCCTACTTCCATCTACTACCGTCTCTATAAAAAAGCACGCAAGAATAAAACAGTAATTGTGTCACTGATAATAGCATTACTGGTGGTTCTCACGGCAGCAGGTTATGCAATAAATTTAAAATGGACTGCCAATAAGGAGGCGGAACTGAGTCAGCAGCTCGGACAACAAATAGAAAAGATGGAAAATATTCTGTATCGTGCATATACACTGCCGTTGCATGATACACGAAAAGAAAAGAACTCGATTCGTGAGATGATCAAAGGGATTGAGCGCACCAGTCAGACAGCCGGTTATGCGAAAGCGCCAAGTTTGTATGCAATGGGACGCGGGTACCTGGCGCTCAATGAGCATGAGAAAGCAAAAGGGTATCTTGAAGAAGCTTGGAACCTCGGATATCAAAAACCGGAAGTCGCTTATGCATTAGGACGCATATTCGGCGCGTTGTACTGGAAGCATCTGCAGGACCTAGAGCAGATAGATATAAAGGAGCTGCGCGATAGTAAAAGGAAAGAGATTGAGCGATTGTACCGGGAACCGGCACTGCACTATCTGAAGCAGGCAAAAGGAATTGAAAGTGTCGCGCCGCAATTCGTAGAAGCGCAGATAGCATATTATGAAAACCGGTATGATGAGGCATTGAAGAAAGCACGCCAGGCATACCTGCGCATGCCTGATTTGTATGAAGCTCGCATTCTTGAAGGCGATATCTACAACCAGTTAGGACTGCAGGAATTTTGGCAAGCCTCAATGAATAAGATGAAAAATTATTGCAAGAAAGCCACGGAATCATATTCTGCTGCTATTGAAATAGGCAGGAGTGATGCACATGGGTATATAGGTGTATGCAAGGCAAAAGCTTTAATATTGAGAACTAGCATAGTAGAAACATCAAAACAATTGTATGAAGAAGCATTACAAGCATGTCGGCAGGCATTACAAGCAGACCCTGAGAATACCGAAGCTTATCTCTCGCAGTCAAATGTTTATAATAGAAGAGCTGAGCAGGAATTCTTAGAGGGAATGATCCGTTTAATATTATAGAGAAATCAATTGAAGTTTCCCTGAAAGCTCTTGAAATTCAACCTGAGAATGCCATGCCATATCAGAATATTGGAGAAGCATATATATGGAAAACAGCATATGATCAATTACACGGAAAAGATAGTAATCAAAATATAGAAAATGCTCTTGCCGCTTTTCAAAAGGCTATCTCTATCCGCCCAAGAGATGAAAATTTACATTATTATAAAGGCTGGGCATATATATTGAAAGGAAATAATGAATATTATTCAGGACAGGATTGGCATGCCAGTCATGAAAAAACAATACAGGCATGTTTAAAAGCTATTGAAATAAATCCAAATAACACCAAAAGCTACAACACAATAGCCAGTAGCTTTGCGGTTAATGCTGCATGGGAAATGACTTGTGGAAATGATCCACGTGAAAGCGCTCGGAAAGCTATAATGTATGCCCGAAAAGCTATTTCGATGAATAAAAATTATGCTAATCCATATTATAATATGGCAACTGCTTACAGCGCTCAGGCACTTTATGAGCTTCAGCATGGTATGGATCCTCTTGACAGCATTAAGCAAGGAAACCAGGCAATTCAGAGAGCAAATAAAATTTTAGGCCAAGCTCGCAGCCTCATGGACTATGATCCATTAAGCGCTGTGGAAGCACGATGGCTTATGAAACAACACAGGGACCCGGCTGCAGCTTTCGATCATGCCATAAAGGAAATGGAAAGTAGCATCGCATACACACCTGATTATGCTGAATGCTATCTCTATACAGCAGATGTCTACCGCTGGAAAGCAGAATGGAAAATATCGGAGAACAAATCTGCGAGCAGTGAAATTAAACAGGGACTGACATTGATTGATAAAGCTGTTTCCATTATGCCAAACTTATACGAAACATTCGCGCTGAAAGGTGTTTTTTATCTCCTTAAAGCAAAAACAGAAAATGATCGCACACGGCGCATTAAGTTGCTCCTGGAAGCAAAGAAATTGCTTGAGGATGCTCTGTCAGAAAATCGCAACATAAAAGCAAAATACCAACCATCCCTCGATGAAGTGAATCAATTACTTAAAAACAGCTATAAATATCCCCTCCCATAATTGGATCTCCTTGTTTTTGACTTATAAATCCTTTTCTGATAGATGAGCAATTTTCATGAAGTAGGTAAGCAATCCCTTTTTCAGTGCTTTATTTTTATGAACAGGAACAGATAATTTTATTTTTTGGTCATTCTTGCCATAAATATGATGGCTGCCTTTAATTCTTTCCCTCTTCCATCCTTTTTTCTCAAGGATTGAACAGAATTCCTTTCCTGATAATTGTTTCATACTGCAAGTTCAAGAATTTTTGAATTTTTATCAAGCTTAATATGTTTTTCCCTGGCTTCAAGATAGCCCGCTACTGCTTCATATACATTCTCTATTAGTTCTTCTATTGTATCACCTTGAGTAGCACACCCCGGAAGTGAAGGTACTTCTGCCCAATAGCCGCCCTCTTCCGCATTATGTATAATGATTTTTAATTTCATAATAGCCTCCACAAAAAATATACTATAAAGCCTTTGAAATATCAAATGCCATATGTTCAGAGTTCAAAGGTTAAGGTGAGACTAATATTATTAACTATCTCATCCCTTATATAGGAAGAATCTGCAGGAGGTAGAACAGATAGATATAAAGGAGCTTCGTGATAGTAAAAGGAAGAAGGTCGAGCAATTGTATCGGCAACCGGCGCTGCACTATCTGAAGTAGGCAAAAGGAATTGAAACAATTGCACCGTAATTCATAGAAGCACAGATAGCTTTCTATGAAAACCGGTATGAAGAAGCATTACTTGCCTGCGAGAAGGCATTACAAGCGGACCCTGAGAATGCCGATATCTATCTTTCGCAATCCATGGTTCATAATGAATGGCTTTGGTGGGTGATGCAATTTAATATAGACGCATCTAATGCTGCGCAGAAATCAATTGAAGCTTCTCAGAAAGTCCTGGAAATTCAACCGGAAAATGCTCTGGCATATCGGAATATTGGCTCCGCTTATGCATTAAAGGCAGTAACTGATCTGCATCATGAAAGAGAAAAAGATATGCAAAGTAGTAAACAAAATGCTCTTGCTGCTTTTCAAAAAGCTATTATACTCAATCCGAGAGGGGAGCCACTTGTAATTATAGTCCAGTATTCACTGCTGAAGCTCGATGGCTTATGAAACAGCACAAGTACCCGGCGGCAGCTTTCGATCGTGCGTTAAAGGAAATGGAACGGAGCATAACATATTCCAATTATTTTCATGAT
>MFGW01000035.1:7344-7542 GCA_001780385.1 Candidatus Fischerbacteria bacterium RBG_13_37_8
CAGATGTATACCGGTGGAAGGCAGAATGGAAAATATCGGAAAACAATTCAGCGAGCAGCGAAATTACCCATGGACTGGCAATGATTGATAAAGCTATTTCAATTAATCCAAAGTTACAAGAAGCATTCGCCGTGAAAGGTGTTCTTTATCTCCTTACAGCAAAAACAGAAAATGATCCTGCACGACAACATAAGTTGC
>MFGW01000036.1:0-2935 GCA_001780385.1 Candidatus Fischerbacteria bacterium RBG_13_37_8
GGGACAGGCATTTACAAATTTACAAAAAAATAAACGTCTGTCCCTGTTCACTCTTGACCGCCTTCATGAGCATTATTCATTATGTCATTAATTAATTTATTTAGGGTCATTCTTAAATAATTATCATATATAATTTGCTTATCCAATCTTCTTTTTATGGCACTAACAGCTGCACGCTTGATTCCAAAATATTGACCAATGCAGTCGTTGCTCATGTCAGTATAGCATCTTGCAAGATACACGCATAATTTTCGAATAAGCTTGTATTCACTGTTTTTGCTCCTTAGGTCATTTTCATCAATAGCAAATTCTATTGCTGCGTGCTGCAGTATTTTTTCGAATGTTACTATTGGCTTGTTATATTCAATCTCTTCCGTTTCGCTGCGGTTACTGCGTATTTTCGTTTTTATTACCGTATCCGCAAATTCTGAATTGCCAATTATTGGAGAGAGATTTTCATAACTATAAAGTCCTTCATCTCCTTCTATTTTTTCCTTTAGAAAATCTTTGTACATTTGAATAGCTTGTGCTGAATTATTACTCAATTGACCAAGAATCCATTCATAATTTAGCCATGTCACCCTGGGCTTCTTATAAATATATTGAGGATAACTGCTCCATTCATAATCTTCTAGATTTGAAAGGTCTTCTATATCTAGTGGATTTAAATGTATATAACGGCTTGCATTCAGCAAATATTCATCTTTGTCGATTATTTTTGACCTGAATCGAGCCTGGAAAAGATGTCCTACCCTACTATATTTTCTGTTAAAAAAGCTCGCATAGATACCAGCCAAATGATGCATTGTTATTCCTATATTTGCAAGCGGAGTTTCTACCAGCAAATGATAATGATTGGTCATTAAAACATAACAATAAATAATAAGTTTAAATCTGGCAGGGAGTTCTGAGAGAAGTTCAAGAAATTTCTGATAATCATCCTTTTCCCAAAAAATGGGTCTTTGTTCGACACCTCTTGCCATAATATGGTAAACGGCGTCTTCAAATTGAATTCTGGGTTGACGGCTCATAAATGCCTGTCCCCCTCCTTGCCAGATATTTGCGACGGACTTATTATAGTAGTCATTATATGAATGATAAGAAGGTAAAACAAATAATGGAGCGGGCAATCAAACAGGGATTGCTGTCTCCGGATGATATAGAGAAAGCACAGGCGCAAATGATTCATGCTGAAACAGCAGGACCAGTGAGCTCGAAATGGGGATTTCTTATTGAAGCATTGGTCAAGATGGGGAAACTAAAATTAGCTGTTATTGAAAAACTTGCAGAGGAAATAGCTAGGGAGGAGCAGGATTTTGATCATGCAAAACAACCACAGGGAGAGAAAGAGGAACCAATTACCCGTCCTGCCGCGGCATTCGTTACATCACCTGTAGTTGAGGGCATTACCAAACTGCAGGATAAGTATGAACAGGAAACGCCAGAGGCAGTCCCCGTCAGAGAATGGGATCGCTATGATATTGCTAATTTTCTTGGTGAAGGTGGTATGGGAAGGGTGTATAAAGCGTTTGATCCGGTATTAAAAAGATACGTGGCAATTAAATTTATCAGAGGAGAAGATCCTGCGCTTGCACGCAGATTTCTGCGTGAGGCACAAGCCCAGGCAAGCATTGATCATGAAAACGTATGTAAGGTGTTTGAGGTGGGTGAAATAGAAGATAAGCTCTACATTGCCATGCAGTATATTGATGGATTTACATTGCGTGACATACCTTCAGAAATTACACTTGAACAAAAAGTAAGGTTGATGAAAGAAGTAGCAGATGGTATTCAAGCGGCTCATAAATTGGGTCTTATTCATCGTGATATTAAGCCTGGTAATATAATAGTTGAGATTACCGATGAAGGGATGCTGCATCCGTATGTAATGGATTTTGGGCTTGCGCGGGAGCTTGGATCGACCGGCTTGACTGAATCGGGAACCGTGCTGGGGACACCATGGTATATGTCGCCGGAACAGATCCATGGCGAGAGCAATTGTATGGACAGGCGCAGTGATATTTACAGTCTTGGTGCGACCATGTATGAAGTATTTGTCGGAGAACCTCCGTTCAGAGGTGAAAGTAGTGTTGATGTACTCATAAAAGTACTTAATGAAGAGCCAGTACCGCTTCGCAAAGTTAATTCTTCCATTCCATCCGATATTGAGACCATAGTTATGAAATGTCTCGAGAAAGAACAAAGCCGACGGTATGAATCCGCCCGCGCCTTAGCGGAGGATTTACAGCGTTACCTCGATGGCGAACCGATCTTCGCACGGCGTGATTCTCTGCTTTATATCATGGGCAAGAAAGCGCGCAAACATAAGATAGTGCTGAGTATTATATGTATTGCACTTGTTATTATAGCGATTATGTCCGGTTATGGAATATATGCACGCCAACAGGCGCGCGAGCAAGCTGCCATCGCGTACCGGTTCGGGCAGGAAGTGAAAACGGTGGAGAGCATATTGCGATATGCATACATGCTTCCCCTGCATGATATCAGTTTTGAGAAGAAGCTTGTTCGTGAAAAACTGCGGAGCATCGAACGGCAGATGCAGAAGAAAGGTACACTGGGATTTGGACCCGGTCATTATGCATTAGGAAGGGGATATGCTGCTTTAAATGAATATGAAGTAGCGCGCAAGCATCTTGAGGATGCATGGAACAATAATTATCGTGATGCAGATGTTGCCTATGCTCTTGGGAAGGTAATAGGGGAATTGTACAAAAAAGAACGAGATGTTGCTGCGCGAATCAGCGATAAACAGCAGCGTGAGGCGCGCCTGGAAAAGATAGATAAGGAATATCTTGAACCTTCCTTGTTTTACCTGGAGAAAGGAAAAATGGTTGAAACGGAAGACCCGGCTTATATCCAGGCATTTCTCCTTTATTATAAAAAGGATAAGCAAAATGCACTCGAGAAAACACAA
>MFGW01000036.1:2984-3259 GCA_001780385.1 Candidatus Fischerbacteria bacterium RBG_13_37_8
GAGAAATTTATATTGATTGGAGCAGGGATGAAATGCAAAAAGGAGAACGTGATGCAGCACTGAAATATTATCAAAGCGCTGCTCAAGCCTATCAGCAGGTTATTTCCATGGCACGCAGTGATTCCCGTGGATATGAGGGTATATGCAGGACATTGAATCTTCAGGCTGATGTTGCCCTCGAAACAGGAAAATCGCCCAAAGAGATATTTGATCGTGCACTTGATGCTTGTAATGAAGCATTGAAAGCTGACAAGGAAAGCAGTGACGCCTATTTT
>MFGW01000036.1:3297-6458 GCA_001780385.1 Candidatus Fischerbacteria bacterium RBG_13_37_8
GCTTCATAATGGTGAAAATCCCATCGAAAGTCTAAATAAAGCAATTGCCGCAGGGCAGAAAGTAATCACCTATTCTCCAATGAGTATTAATGCTTATAATATGATTTCGATTTCATTATGGTTCAAGGGCTGGTACGAATCGGTTAACGGAAATGATCCACGCACTTCACTTAATGCAGCAATAGAAACAGCCGATAAGGGACTTGCAATTAATCCTAATTCATCTGCGTTATATATAACAAAAGGCATTGCATATAAAATCAGGGCTGAATATGAATTTGATCAGAGAATGAATCCTTCCGAATCTTTGCAAAAAGCTATTCAAAGCTATCAGCAGGCAAAAAAAATCGATCCCCAAATACATAACATTTACAGTAATATGGGATCTGTTTATCGTGTGAAGGCTGAATATGAGGTGAGGGAGAATATTGATCCGCATAAATCATGGGAGGCAGCTATAAAGATTTACCAGAAGGGAATAGAGATTAATCCGAACAATAAAAGCATCTATAATAATCTTGGCAATATTTATACAATACAGGGTGATTATGAATTAAATCACAAACAGGATCCGAGAAGTTCTTTCAAGCAGGCTGCTACTTATTATAAAAAAGCAATTGAGATTAGCCCCAATTTTGACCTTGCCTATGCGAATATGGGTGAGGCATATTATGGTCAGGCTCAGTATGAACTAAATATGGCGATGAATCCTGAAGAATCGCTAAAGCAGGCATTACTGAACTATGACAAGAGCCTGGAGATTAATTCCAGTCAATTACAAATGAACGCGCAAAAAGCCAATGTATATTTACTCAGAGCCAGGTATGAATTCAATAATGAGTTGCATTCTGAAGATTCATTGCGTGAAGCTCAGCGACTATTCAAGATAGTACTGGAGAAGAAGCCGGACAATTTTATTTCCAACATAGGTATGACAGATGTATTTATTCTGCGTGCGAGGTTGACATTGAAGCAGGGCCGGAATCCGCAGTCCGAATTACGCCAGGCTAATCAATATCTCAATAGAGCGCAAGCCATGGATGCGCAAGCGGAAGATGTACAGCGCCGTGCGGAGGAATTGAGAACAATGGACAGTAAGGGGACTAGGGAATAGGGACTGGGGACTAGGGATGATAGTCCGTTAAGGATTACCACATAAGAGTATACGCTACAATGTACTGGCAAAAAATATGTTTCTTTATAATTCATTTCAATCCGTTCAGGGTGAGATCAGAAAGTAGCTATTCCCTAGTCCCCAGTCCCTATTTCCTGCTAGGCTTACTATAAGGATGACGAGCATTGAAAACGCGAAGCCTGGGACGATTTCGTAAAGGTCAAAGATGCCGCCGCTAAGTTGTTTCCAGATAATGACGGTAAGTCCACCGGTGATGATTCCGGCAAGTGCGGCATTGCGTGTCATGCGTTTCCAGAAAAGAGAGAGGATGAGTGCTGGTCCAAATGAAGCACCGAATCCCGCCCATGCATAGGCGACCAGCTCGAGTACCTTGCTGTTGGGTTTAAGCGCTAATATGAATGCTGCCGCTGCAATAACTACCACTGCCATCCTTCCTACAAACACCAGTTCGCGTTGGGTGGCTTTTTTGCGGATGAATGGTTTGTAAAAATCCTCCGCGAAAGCGGAAGATGATACGAGCAATTGTGAATCTGCAGTGCTCATGATAGCGGCAAGAATTGCAGAAAGACAAATGCCGGCGGTAACGGGATGCAGCATCAGTTCTACAAGCTTAATGAAAACTTTTTCTGTGTCGGCTCCCAGGAGCGGTTCTGGAAGTGCACCGATACCAACAAAACCGACAAGGAGTGCACCGAACATTGAAAGAGCAACCCATACCATTGCAATACGGCGTGCAGCAGGTAGTTGCGTATGAGTACGTATTGCCATGAACCGTGCAAGAATATGTGGTTGACCGAAATAACCGAGACCCCATCCCATCAGTGAAATAATTGCCATAACGGAGAGTGTACTGCCATCAATTGCTTTGAATGGATTCAGCAATGATGGATTTATTGCATGCATGGCATCTTGTGTTGCCTGCCACCCGCCAACGCTTTCTATTGCAACAGCAGGCACAATGAGCAGCGCCATGAACATCAGCATTCCCTGTATGCAGTCGGTCCAGCATACGGCAAGAAAACCGCCCATGAACGTATATATAATTATTGCAAATGCACCGAGCAGTACTGCCCAGACGTATGGTATGCCGAAAACACTGTTGAAAAGTTTGCCGCCAGCTACTAATCCCGAACTGGTATAAAACAAAAAAAAGATAAGTGTGAAGAATGCAATAATGATCCGAAGCAAACGTGAGGAATCATTGAAGCGTTTTTCGAAATAATCGGCGAGCGTAAGTGATTCACCGGTTGCTGCAGGATGCATGCGAAGTTTAGGGGCAATCAGCAGCCAGTTCAGATACGTGCCGATGAAGAGTCCCAATGCGATCCAGCCTGCTTCATACCCAGCAGCATAGGCATACCCTGGTAATCCAAGCAATAACCACCCGCTCATATCAGATGCTTCCGCACTCAGTGCAGTAACGAAACTGCCAAGTCTGCGTCCCCCCAATATGTAATCAGAAAGATTGCGCGTCCTCATATATGCGATAAAGCCGACTACTAATAATACAATAAAATAAATGATGAATGTAATTGTGATAATCATATTAATAATAAGGATTCAAGGATTCAAGTGAAAGGACTTGTATTATTGGCGAGCTTTTCTGCAGGAGCAAACCCATGCGTTTGCCCTTATGCAATCCCTTACGCATAATAATAAGTACGAATTGTAAACTATGCAATAAATAATGCATCAATAATTTCATGATATATTAAAATACATCATACATCAGAAATGTTCATGCAAACAATTTATTCAGGATAGGATGCAAAGCTCATCCACGTCTGCCAGTATCTGAATCAAGAAAATAGTGCTCCATTTCCTGCCAGAGCTCTTTCATGTTGACACTCATAATTATTAAATCCTGGGTTCTTCCCGTCCTGTCCTTTACATAATCATCAAGTATGACTTCATGATGAAATCCTAATTTGCGAAATATTTTAATCGCACCTTCCTGCGTCCGCATCATCCTTGCTACTATTTTTTGCAATTTTTTCGATACTGCCAAAAAGTATAACTCCCGCGC
>MFGW01000036.1:6512-6641 GCA_001780385.1 Candidatus Fischerbacteria bacterium RBG_13_37_8
CTTTTTCAGTGAGAGACTGAACTGCTACTTCTTTACCATCTTTTAATTGATAAGTTTTTGGTTCAAATTTTTTCATTTCATGTCCTCCTGTCAGGGATGCTTTCTTTCTTTCTTTGCTTTGATGGGAAC
>MFGW01000036.1:6652-19557 GCA_001780385.1 Candidatus Fischerbacteria bacterium RBG_13_37_8
AAATAAAACTTAATTTTTCAGTGTTCTTCACAAGGTTATTGTATCCATCATACGATAAAATAGCAAGCAGTGAATAGGGATTTGGGGATAGTCCCTTGATCGTGAAATTCTTGCATTTTTAGCAAGAAAAAAATTGAACCACAGAAAACACAGAGGCTCTTAATAAGATTTTTGAGAGAGCAATTTAGAACAAGCTAAGAGGTCTAATGCTATAGTATAATTTTCTCTTTTTTCTCTGTGGTTTTTTCCTTTGGGTTCCGACTTGTTCGGGCTATGGAAAAGGGAATAGGGATTAATCCGGGGCTTTAGCCCTGGTAGTGAGAAGTCAACCTCAAATTTGAACCTTAAACTTTGAACAATAAAAGAATGGTGGGCAGCGGGGCAAAAAATGTGGCAATGAATATTTTTGAAGGATGCACTATTTTTTTATTGACTTGCATGTTCCTAAATAATAATTAATAGAGACGTAAGTTTAAAGGCAGAAAGGCGACTAGATTAGTGTATTTTTTATGAGCAGTAACATAAGGACACACGATAATAAATTTCTGCATGAAAAAAAATTTGGAAGGAGGTTCTATGAAGAACTCTCGTAAGATTTTCTCTCTACAAGTATGTTTGATAGGTGTGGTGGTTTTGTTGATCATGAATGTCAGTTATGCATTTAAAGCGAGGACGGAGCTTAGTAAGATTGAGAAGCTTGAATTTGTATCAGAAGAACTGTATGTCAGTCAAATTACTAATGCATTACAGGATGTATTATCTCAATTACCGAACAAGGCAGTGTGGGAGCAGTTTATCGTACAACACAAGAATGCGCATGTATTTATTGATCCGCGTTCAGGCAGGCCCTCTACGATTATTACCGTAATCCCGATCATTCCAGGAATGGGTGATAATAACTCTATTACTTTAAAGAATGTATCGTTGAAAGTTGGGTATAATGTAGACAAAATAGGAACCAATGAAGTTAAGCAATTGATTTTAAGATTCATAGGTGAGAATACAGCTCTTCTTGGTATAAAGATGGATGAGATTGGAGAAGTCCGAATTGGCAACCCGGTAGATTATCTCTGGGATATTTTCATAAAACGTGAAATACAGGGTATACCGGTTCGTAATGCAAATTTGAATTTTTCAATTAATCATGGCAATCTTGTGATATGGGGTGTAGAGAGTTGGGGTGATATTGATGTTTCGCTTGTACCTGCTGTGAGCAAGGAAGAAGCATTGAATGCAGGTTTTGCATATATTGGTGGCAGGAAAAGCGGAGATATGTTCGTTGAGGATGCACATCTTGAATTAGTGCCTGTCGCACCGTCTACGTATACGGGTGTTCCGGGTACCGGGTACAGTTATCACCTTGTATGGGCATTTACTTTTCAACGTGAAGGATATGCGAACACTTGGGAAATACTTATAGATGCACATACCAGGAATGTCATGTCTTTTCAGGATCAAAATCAATATGTCCTAAAAAAAATTGTAGGTGCTATTTATCCGGTTAGTTCTGATGAATGTTGTCCCGACGGATGTGCAGCTTCTTTAGGCATGCCACATATGAATACAGGATTGGCAGCACCTAATAATTACACATCATTAAATGGCACATTTGATTGGACATCTGGTACAGTGACCACAACGCTCGACAGCCGCTACGTAACTTTGAACACAGACAATTGTGGTTCGGTGAATGAAACTTCTGCCACGGGTGATATAGATCTTGGCGGAACCAATGGGCAGCATGATTGCCAGGTACCGACAGGGCATTCAGCCGGTGATACGTTCTCATCACGATCTGCAGCTGGAGAACTTACTGGTATAAACCGCGAGGCAAGAGGCTGGATTAATTACTCATGGCTTGATTGTTCAACCGGGCAATGCATAAGAGTGAATGTAAATATTAATAATACCTGCAATGCGTATTACAGTGCAAACACTATTAATTTTTACCGTTCCGGCGGAGGATGCAGAAATACCGGTGAAATAGCAGCGGTATTTGATCATGAATGGAGACATGCACTTGATGATTATGATACGAATGGTTCCCTGAGCAATCCGAGTGAAGTAATTGCGGACGTAGTATCCACGATACGCTTGCATCAATCATGCGTAGGAAGAGGATTTCAATGGTTAGCGAACCAGGGATGTGGTCCGTGGGATAGCTGTCCGACAAATCCAGGCGTAATTTATGGATACAATTGCAGTGGTTACGGGAATTGTTGTACCGAATGTACGGGAATTCGTGAGTCCGATTATGCAAAGCATGCATCCGGAATTCCTTCCACGCCGGCAAATTTTATCTGTCAGAAATGTGGTACAGGAACTGGTCCATGCGCACGTGAAGTGCATTGTGAAAATGCACCAGCGGCAGAAGCATCATGGGATCTTGCCGCACGTGATTTACAGGCAGCGCCTTTCAATCTTGATAAGCAGACTGCATTTCAGGTTGCTGAGCGAATTATTTATGTAGGAAGTGGAAGTGTTACAAGTTGGTACACGTGCACCTGCCCCAGTACTTCCGGCGGTTGCTCTGCTAACAATGGTTACATGCGATATATAACAGCAGACGATGACAATGGCAACTTGAACAACGGTACTCCGCATATGACGGCAATTTATGATGCTTTTAACCGGCACGCGATTGCCTGTGCTACACCGACACCGCAGAATAGCGGTTGCACAACCGGACCTACTCAAGCACCGGTACTTACTGTTACGCCAGCCTCAAACGGCGCATCGCTTTCCTGGACTGCTGTTCCTAATGCAGCAAATTATTACGTATTTAAATCGATTTCACCGCTTGGCTGTGATTTTGGGAAGATACTTATTGCTACCGTAGCTACTACCAATTACACTGATCAGGCACTGGATTGCAATCAAAATAACTATTGCGTGCAGTCTGTGGGCAGCACCACGGCATGTCTTGGACCGACCAGTAATTGTGTTTCAGTTACGCCTCCTTATGGTTCACCGGCAAATGTTACTGCTACGGCTACTGCAGCTAACCAGGTGACAGTATCATGGTCAGCCGTTACCGGCGCAACTGGATATAATGTGTATCGCAGACATATCGTGTGCGGTACACTTAATGAAGTACAAATTGCAACTAATGTCAGCGGTACTACTTATGTTGATGGAACAGTGTCAGGAACTATCAATTACAGCTATAGTGTTGCAGCGATCAGTGCTGCATGTGGTGAACATGCATGGAGTGATTGGATTTCAGTGACAGCGACGGGTACGTGTGCAATTACACCTTGTTTTGATGGTGTGACCTCGGTGGTAAATAATAAGCAGACAAATTGCTCAATGACCATCAACTGGAATACAGGTACGTCGAGTTGTTCAGCATACCCAACTGTGAAATATAATATTTATCGAAGCACGGATCCTTATTTTACTCCTGATCTTTCAACCCTGATTGCAAGTTGTCTTACCAGTACAAGTTATACAGATACAACTGGATTGACAAGCGGCGTGAAACATTATTATATAGTGCGTGCGGAAGATGCAGGAACATCAGGAAGTGGACCTTGCAATAGCGGCAATGCTGACGACAATCTTATAAGAAAGAATGCCAAAGTAACCGGGCCGGAAACAATACTGAACCAGGAAACATTCGAATCATCGAGTTCATGGACACATGTTGCTGGTGACAGCACTGCAACTACTGGTAACTGGCTAATTGATGATCCAATAGGAACCACGTTCCAGCCGGAAGATGATGCTACTCCTGCACCCGGTACCAGGTGTTTCTTTACTGCGCAGAATCCTGGAGGTCAAGTCGGAATTGATGATGTGGACGGTGGTTATGTTACTGGTGTTTCAGGAAATGTCGATATGAGTGGACAAAGCCAGGTTACACTTTCTTATAATTATTTTTATGGAACCAGGGACCCCGGCACCGATTCTGATGATTACTTCCGTATAGATATTTCCAATAACGGCGGAACTTCCTACCCGGTGAATTTACTCCTCCTCGGTGATATTTCCAATGAAGCTATTTGGATATATAATGATCATCTGCTTGATTCAGTCATAACTTTAACAAATCAGATGCGCATACGTGTGAGAGCCTCTGACGGTACCACGAATGGGGATATTATTGAAGCAGGAATGGATGATGTGACCTATAAGAATGTTCAGGGGTGCACGGCGGCAATGGAAGATCCCGGTATAGTAGGTAATTCTGTAACAACTGGCAAATCAGGTGCTAATGTATGTATGAACTGGTTAGTGCCAACTGGTTCATGTGTTGTTACGTGTTTCAATATCTATCGCGGAACATTGCCATGGACGGCTTACGATCATCTACCAGTGCAATGCTGCGTGGCTAGTACTTCGTTTTGTACACCACAGGATACCGGCAGCTATTATTTCTTGATATTAGCGTCGAATAACAATTTTGAAGGTTCCTACGGCAAAGATTCCGATGGCAATGAACGTCCTCCATCTACTTCTCCCTGTCGAACTCTCAACCTGAATCCTTGCAATTAATTCAAAACCAAATCAGGGAATGGGGAATTTGGAATAGTTCCCCATTCCCTATTACCCGCTTGAAATCCAGTCGGCAGTTTGTTACAATTAGTTTCTTGCAAAGCAAGATTTTCCTGTAATGAAAAAAGGAGGAAAAATGTTTAGAAGAATTGTGAATCTTATTAAAGGTTTTTTAAGCCTTTTTATTAGCGGGATTGAAAGGCAGAATCCCCGTGCATTAATTGAAGCAGAGAAAGAAAATTTAAGGAGTCAGATAGCGCGTTTTAATGATAATTTAGCAACGCATGCTGGTTTTATTGAAAGACTGTTGCGCCAGGTAAAGAATTTAGAAGAGAAGGAGCGTACCTTAACAGCCAAGATAGCGGCTAATATAAAAGCGGGGAACAGGGAAGTAGCGGGGCAGATGGCGCTGGAACTTCAGACGGTAAAATCACAACTTGAGGAAAACCGTGAGCAACTTGTGGTTGCGGAAGAGACATACAAGAAACTTGTGAAATCGAGGGATGTCTCTGTTCAGGAAGCGCAGGCGAAAATTGAAAAGTTGAAACGGTTGATATCAGAAACTGAAATGATGGAAGCACAGGCGGAATTACAGGAAATGGCAACCGGAATGATATCCCAGGTAGGTGGTTCAGGCGATACACTCAACCGTGTTGAAGAATATTTGCAAGAACGAAGAGATAAAGCGGCAGGACGTGCGCGTGTTGCCTCAAGCAGTATTGATATTAAGGAAGTTGAACTGAAAGAGGCTGAACAGACTGCACTTGCTGAACAAGCCCTGCAGGAATTCGAAGCTGCTTATGGATTTGTCACTCCGAAAGAAGAAGAGAAAAAAGAAGAAACACCCGTCGCAAAGGAAGCTCCTGCGAAAGAACTTGGCCCAGAAGAAAAATAATTCTGTAGGGGCAGACCCGCGTATTCGCTCTTGCATGCTAATCGGATGCTCTGTCATTGTGAGTTTGCCGGAGGCAAACGTAACAATCCCTAACGGGATATAAAAAGCATATTCCGTTACGGATTATTACGCTTTGCTTCGCAAAGCTCATAATGACAATGTGTTCAGGATTGCCACACTTTGCTTCGCAAAGATGAATAAGTGAGCAGAAGGTTTCCCCCTACTGATCACTGTTCACAGACCACTTTTAACAAGGAGGATGTTATGACCGAAAATAAGGTAGGACCCACTACGCTGGGTAAATTCGTCGGAGTAATTTTTATTTTAGCCTGCATATTGGTTGCAGGATATTTTTTCAGAGATTCAATTTTTCCGACATCAAAAAAACCGGGTATCAGCAAAATAGATATGGATAAATACAATGAAATGGAAGATGTAGAAGCTGTTGATCCTACCGGTATTACAACCGTGAGTGAATATAAATATGTGCCGGCACAAAAACTTCCGCCGGTGAAAGGTACAAGTTCTTATAAATGGGATGCAACGAAAAAAATTGTTGAATTTCCAATAAATGTTTGGATTGGATGGTTGCCTATTGTTGCTGCCAATAATGGTTTTGCACCAAATGAAAACAGCGTGTTCTATAAAAAATATGGATTTAAGGTAAACCTAAAACTGATAGATAATCCGGTTGCTGCAAGGGATGCATATGCAGCAGGCAGTAGTCATGTGTTGTGGGGTACATTGGATATGATGGTGCTTTTTACGCCGGAGCTAATGAAAGATTCCAGGACAGCTCCAAGAATTTTTCAGCAGATAGACTGGTCGAATGGCGGTGATGGAATCGTAGTACGAAGTTATATTTCCAGTGTGCAGGATCTGAAAGGGAAAACAATAGTGTATGCGCAGAATAGTCCTTCACAATATTTTATCAATAACCTGCTCATAAATGCAGGTATTCAACCTAATGAGGTGAAACACAAATTTACAGAAACTGCATTTGAAGCTGCTGCTGCATTTGTAGCAGACAAGAAAATTGATGGTTGTGTTTCTTGGGCTCCTGATATATATAATATCCCGGAAAAAGTAAAAGGGACAAGAATATTAACTACGACATCGGAAGCCAATAAACTGATAGCGGATGTGTATGCAGTGCGTGCTGATTTTGCAAAGGATCATCCGGACATTATTGAAGGTTTAGCAGCAGGTATATTTGAAGGAATGCGAATGCTTAAAAAAGATACTTTGAAAGCGCAGGCATTTCAGTGGATGGCTGAAGGCTACGGAATGTCAGTGGATGATGTACGTTCCATGGAATTTGATGCACATATTACCAATTTTGCTGAAAATAAAGAATTCTTCCTCAATGCTAATTCCCCAGCTAATTTTGAAAGAACATGGAAAAATATTACATTCATCTATAAAGAACTTGCGTTGCTTGATACCCCAAACCGTTTCGATGAGATTATGGATTTCTCTGTTATAAAGAAGCTGGATGAGAAAGGTGAGTTTGCAGATATGAAGAACGAGTACATCACCAGTTTTGCGCCTTCTTCTTATAATAAAGTACAAGCCGAGAAACCCATATTGACACAAACTATCAGGATTAATTTCTATCCGAATTCATCAAATATTTTTGAACCGCAGCATGATGAATTTGGACGTGCAATGGCAAATACACTTTATGATCCCAATACAGCAGCTACTATAGAGAAAGTAGCACGTCTTGCGGGTCAATATGAAAGAGCTGTTATTGCAATAGTCGGACATACCGATAGTTCAATGAAAGGACGCGTCCCAAGAAACGAAGTGGAAAGACTTTCGCTTGACAGGGCTGAAGCTGTAAAAAAAGCGCTTATTAATAAATACCATTTTGATCCCAATAAATTTGTCATTGAAGGAAAAGCATGGGATATCCCGGCAGATTCACAGGATCCTATGAACCAACCACTGAACAGGAGAGTTGAAATCTCAGTGTATCCGCCAGAAATGTAAAATGAAAGGTCTATTCAATTCAAACGAAAATTCGAAAAAAATTTTTGGCATCAGGGAAAAGGTTGATCCTTCGTTAAAGATTATTCTTGGTGTCATTCCGGTTGTAGTATTGCTATTTCTTTGGTGGAGTTTGACATACGGTGAAGCGGAGCAAAGGGTTATCAGTCCTTTGATCTTACCTTCACCTTTTGAAGTAGTCAGCGCAATTAAATCCCTCTGGTTTGAAGCTGAATTGAGTAGAAGTGTAGTTGCGAGTACAAAGAGAGTTGTGCTTGGTTTCCTCATAGGCCTCGCATGTGCTTTTCCACTCGGCATATTCATGGGTTCTTTTTCTAAAATTAAGGCTTTGTTTGACCCTATTTCTATCTTTCTTGCCTATCTGCCTATTCCAGCTCTTGTCCCACTTACGATGAGTATTTTTGGTATCGATGAAATGCAAAAAATCATGTTTCTTGCCCTGGCATTCCTTATCTATCTTCTGCCGTTAATTGTGAAAGCTGTGGATGATGTCGATAATGTGTATCTTCAAACCGCCTATACATTAGGCGCGCAAAGACAGCATATAGTGACAAAAGTATTATTTCCGATTGCATTTCCAAAGATTATACAGGCAATGCGATTAGGTTTCGGCATCGGATGGACATATATTATACTTGCTGAAATGGTAGCTGCTGAAAGAGGTCTCGGGAATATTATAATCGTGGCGCAAAGAAGAGGTCCCCGTGAACATATATACCTCGTGCTGATCGTGATAGTGCTGATTGCATACCTGACCGACAGGTTCTGGCTTAAGCTTTCTAAAATACTCTTCCCATACAAGGAAATAAGATGAGCGACACTACGCACCAATATGAAAAGATAATTGAATTCAAAGAGGTAAGCAAGGTCTGGAATCCAGGAACCAGCAAAGCATTTACCGCGCTCAAAGATTTAAATTTTGTTATTGAGGATCTTCCCGGGAAAGGAGAATTGATAACAATACTTGGACCATCGGGATGTGGTAAATCGACCCTTCTTAATCTTCTTGCTGGATTTCAGGAAACTCTTCCCGTTACATCAGGTGAAATACTGTTATGGGGAAAACCTATAACTGGACCTGGAATTGACAGGGGTATGGTATTTCAAAAATATAGTTCTTTTCCACATTTAACCATTATTGATAATGTCAGATTTGGATTGGATATAAATCGCATATTTCTTGCTCTGAGCGAGGAGGAAATTGAAAAACGCACACGTGATTGGATTAAAAAAGTCGGACTTTCAGGGCATGAGAACAAGTATCCACATCAACTTTCAGGTGGGCAGCAACAACGTGTTGCCCTGGCACGCAGTCTTGTGTTGAAACCGAGAATATTACTCATGGATGAACCGTTTTCAGCACTCGATGAACCAACAAGACTTGAAATGCAGCTTCTGCTGGTTGACCTATGGAAAGAAATAGAAGCAACGGTAATTCTTGTGACTCATTCAATTGTTGAAGCAGTTTATCTTGGAGACATGGTCTGGCTTTTTTCAAAATCACCGGGTAGAATAGTCAAAATATTCAAAGACCTTATTAAACCCATTCCGGGTATGCCTCCAATGGAATTTCAGAAAAAGAAAGAATTCACCGATGCCGTTGATAATGTCGCAGAAGAATTCAGAAAAATTGAACAGGGGAATCAATGAAACAAAGAGTTTTCTCATTCTGGGATTATGTAAAAGCAGCATTCAATCTTAAGATGGATGTTGGAAGACTCGGATATCTGCCGGTAAATAAATTAGCGCTTGCTGGTTTTGTTATTCTCGGATTTGGAAATCCCGGTTTCTGGTTTATTGGAACTGCCTTTGAAATTGGTTATCTTTTGTATATGTCTGGCAGTGAGCGATTCCAGAAATACGTGGATGGCACCCAAATAATGGCTGAAAAACAGCAATGGACTCAAAAACAATCAGATTTTTATTCGCAGCTTGATCATGTTTCGCAGGAACGTTTCAAAAGACTTGTCTCGCATTGTGAGGGAATTTTGAGAAGTGCTGAAATGGCGTTCGGAAAAATGGAAACGGACGATATTCGAATAAGAGGATTGAGCGAACTTTCATGGATGTTCCTGAAACTTCTTTTTTCACGAATAAAAATTTACACGATTCTTTCAGAAACATCGAAAGAAAAAATTAAAGAAGAAATCAGGATGCTTGAAGCTAAACTTTCAAAAGAAAATGAATCAACAGCGCTTTACCGCTCACTGATGGGTACACTTGAAATAGAGAAAAGAAGACTGGAAAATATACAGAAAGCTGAAGAAAATCTTAAGGTAATAGAATCGGAGCTTGAACGAATAGAAAAACATGTACGTTTGATCAGTGAAGAAGCCCAAGTAAGCTCAGACCCTGATATTATATCTGCGAGACTTGACGGAATAATGACATCCCTGCAAGGCACTTCAAAATGGATGACGGAACATACGGAAATATTTGCTTCTATAGAAGATTCATCAATACCGAAGGGTTTAATCAGCGAACCTCTAAAACATCCCGAGGAGGAATAATATATGTCGAAAGTAGTGCTTCCAACATGGGCAGAATCAATGCGTGAGATTTACCGTGCAGAAACTATCAACCAGTTCATAATCAGCGGTAATATCAAGGATTATGTAGTTTATAAAGAGAATGGTAATAGTCATTTTTATTCATTGAGGGATTTTTTATCAAGCATTATGTTCCAGTCTTTTGATGTTGTTATTTTTTATGATAAGGGGAGAGGCATTCAGATACCGAAGGGATGGGAGCATTTTTATAACTATATTTCAATCTTTGATAAATTTCATGGAAGCAAATATTCGAGTGATTATGATGCCGGGGATCCGGATAGAGCTTTGAAGTCACCAGGTTTACTTCCACGACGTCCGGAACTCGTCCTGGAGCTTCTGGATAGATTCATAATGAGTATACCGGTAGTTTCAAAAAGAAATGAAGACGGTAAGAGAATTTCTGCCGCGATCATTTTAGATTATGCAAATTTTATTTTTCCGCGCGGAGAAACAATTTATATGAGCGGTGAAATAGGAACAAATCTTATCAAGGTGCTTAACTGGGCAGAAAATCCATCTATAGCTGAAGAGAAAGTTGCAACGGTATTGCTTGCAGAAAATCTGAATGATCTCAGCCTTGCATTGATAGAAAATCCATATAATTCTAAGATAAAAATTGAATTACCGAATAGTAAAGATATAGAGGAATACCTCAACGGTATTTTGAAAGGGGTAGAGGAAGAGTTTAAGAAATTAAGTGAAATTAATGTTTCAGCGCTTGCATCAAAACTTACAGGACTTAACCGGGTTAATATAAAAAATCTGGTAATGAGAGCACTGAAGAATAATGAGCCAATAACGATGAAATACCTTAGCAAACTCAAGAAAGAAACGATTGAGAAGGAAGCTTCAGACCGGCTTGAATTCATCGAGAGTAAAAGAACACTTGATGATGTAGCCGGGCATGTGGAAGCGAAGAAATGGCTCAGGGAAGATGCATTGCTTCTAAAAAAAGGAGCCTCACGAGCTTTACCTATGGGATACTTAATTACGGGAAGAATTGGTTCTGGAAAAACCTACCTCGTGCAATGTTTTGCAGGGGAATGTGGAGTTCCATTCGTTGAGCTGAAGAATTTCAGGGAGAAGTGGGTAGGTGCAACGGAGGGCAATCTCGAAAAAATATTCAGCATACTTCATGCGCTGGGACAGGTCGTTGTTTTTGTTGATGAAGCAGACCAGGCGACGGGGAGAAGAGGAGGCAGTGAAGGTGATGCGGGACTTTCAGGGAGAGTCTATGGAATGCTGGCAAGAGAAATGGCGGACACGGATAACCGCGGAAAAATTATCTGGATATTTGCAACCAGCAGACCTGATTTACTTGAAGTAGATTTGAAACGGCAGGGGAGACTGGATGTTCACATACCGTTATTTCCACCTGTTGATGAGAAAGACAAAAAGGATCTTCTTGTCGCTATGGCAAAAAAATATAAGATAGAGCTTCCCTTTGATGAAGTGCCGGATTTTAATTTTAAGGAACCGGTCAGTGGCAACGAACTGGAAGGATTAATATTACGGGCACTGAGGGAATTTGAAATGCAGGATGAACAAAGCAGCGCACCATTCAAAGACATTTTAAAGAAAGCGATGGCAGATTTTCGACCATCTGCGCATACCGCCAAACTTGAGATCATGGATCTGCTGGCGGTGAAGGAATGCACCGATGCACGCTTTCTCCCCGAGCGTTTCAAGAATCTTACCCCTGCCGATATTGACCGTCAGATAGCTGAACTTATATAGGCGGACAGGTGTTCACAAGTTCACAGCTAAGTATTAATAGCATATTTTATATATATTTATGCATGTTTATCGATAGTTAATGAAATTCTATCCTGGGATAACAATCGACAATAAACATCACTATTATACTATAATCACAGTTAGCTGTGAACTTGTGAACACCTGTCCGCATTATTTAACAGGGAGATAAGTCCTGTGTTTTGCAGGGGGTGGTTGCGGGAGGTCTTTGGGCGCCGGCAGAATCCGTGCCGTACGAACCTTCGGCATTGGTATTGAGCGGGACAACGAGAAAATAATAACTGCTGGTATCCTGTGGTGTGGTGAATGATGTAGAGGTTGTAGAACAGGAGAGTGATGCATGATCATATATGCTGAAGGGGAGTGTTCCGCGATAGATCCCATACGCTGTGGTCAGGCATGTTCCTCCGGGTGAAGTCCATGTCAGGTTCAGATTGGTGCCGGATTTTGCGATTGCAAGATTATTGAGGACGGTGCCTGGGGGCTGGCTTGCGGTAGTGCATGCAGTAGCATATTGAACCAAAACATCATCGATGTACCATCCGCCAAATAAGCCGTTATTATCAGTGGCGTAATTGAACCGGAAGTAGAAATTGCCGCCTGTAAATGAAGTGAGGTCGGCATCATATTCGGTCCATGTGTTGCCGGTGCCGGTAAATGCGGGTTGCGGATTTGTTCCGAGACATGATGGTGCCTGGGCGACTGTTTGTCCCGGGTAATTTGGAATGAGGTTCAGTTTCGTCCATGTTGTGCCATTGGTAGAAGACTGAACAATTCCTGCATCTCTGCCATCTTCAGTGGCGAAGCGTGTCCAGAAATGTAGTCGGGGAGAAGCTACACCGGAAGGTATAACTATTGCGTTAGTATTGCGAGCTGTGGTGCAGGCAATACTATTAAGATCATTGGACCAGAAGGAATAGGTGCCGGTATGGGAGTAGGTGTTGCTTTGTTGCCAGTTGGCAGAGATAGTCCAGTTGCCTGTACCGGATTCGAACCCATCGCTGAAGGGAGTAGTGATGGGACCAGTAGGCGCTGTGTTTGCTTTAACCATATTCGTATTAGTATTACCGCTGTTGCAAGGGCCGGAACCGTTGGTTCTGCTATCTTCTGCGTGCACTACGTAATAATAGGTAGTATTGAAGGTAACATTGGTATCCAGGTATGAAGTGCCAGTCAGGCAATTTTGAAGCAGA
>MFGW01000036.1:19590-20671 GCA_001780385.1 Candidatus Fischerbacteria bacterium RBG_13_37_8
CTTCGATAAATGTTGTACTTCAGGTCGGGATACTGTGCACAACTTGATGCACCTGCTGACCAGTTGACGGTTATACCACAGGTAGCTTGCGCATTATTTACTGCACTGGTTGCGCCGCCGAAACATGGTGTAAGACTGCAGGTACCGGTAGGATTAACCAGTGCCCAGGTGCTTTTTGCTGTTTCGCACGCAGCTATTGCTGATACTGCATAGTAGTTAGTAACGCCTACCACAGTTGCATTGTCTATGTAATTTGTGGTGGCAATATTAGTTGCAATTTCTTCTTCGTACAAAGTACCGCAATGAGTATATTGTCTGAACACGTTATAGCCGGTCGCGCCTGTTACTGGAGACCATGTTACTGTTACCTGACCTGGTGCTGATGGGGTGGCAGTGACATTAGCCGGGGGAGCAGTAGGTGGAATGACGATCACGCAGGCACTCATTCGTCCCAGGCAATTGGAATTACTGCCGACCGCCATGACCTGGTAAGTGGATTCATGACAATCCATTGCTTGATCTGTGTAAGTAGTACCGGTTACGGTTGCAATGCGTACTTTTTCCATATCACAACCCCATGGTCCTTTTCCTTTCATGACATAGTAGCTAGTTGCATTAGGCACAGCAGTCCATGACAGTATTACACCATTACTGGTAGGTGTAGCAGTAAGCACAGGTGCAGCAGTAGGTCCGGTTGCGCATCCACTGTTCTGCGGTACTGGGGTCGGACATTCGATTTCATGCCTTTTGAATGCATTGTAAATTGCTGTCATATGTGGTGTACCGTCATTGAGATTGCCATTATCATCATCTGCAGTGATCCATTGCATGTAGGCTGCCGTTGAAGCGCAACCATCCGATGTTCCTGCTATGCAATTGCAAGTATGATAATCAGTTACGTTTCCGGTACCTTGTATTACTAATTTCATGGTGAACATGAAGGCAGTTTGCCTATCGAGATTGAAAGGTGCTGCTTGCAAGTCACGTGCTGCCAAATCCCATCCTGCTTCTGCACCTGGGGCATTTTCACAATGGATCTCACCATTGCATGGACCCCCGGTTCCCCAATCAGTACAGTAGA
>MFGW01000036.1:20679-23687 GCA_001780385.1 Candidatus Fischerbacteria bacterium RBG_13_37_8
AAATTTATCGGTGTATGAGGTTGACCGCTCACATGTTTTGCCCAGTCAGTATCACGTAAACCGGTACATTCGGTACAACAATCACCGTACCCATCGCATTTGAATCCTGTTGAAGAAGGATTGGTCGGGCATGTCCATCCTCCGCAACCAGTATCATACGTCCACCACCAACCACGGTCGGAACAGTGGGCATGCAATTTAATCTGTGCAACAAGATCAGCAAAGATTTCCTCAGGATTTGTCCATTGACCATTCGCATCATGTTCATCCAGCCCATGTCCCCATTCATGATTCATTGATGCTACTTCCTCACCAGTATTGCGACAACCTCCTCCTGAACGATACATGTAGAGCTGATTGTTAAAATATAATGCATTGCATGTCTGGTTGAAATTTGTAATGCAAGTCACTGGAGTATTATCGAGCCATGAATAATTTATCCAATTCCGCGCAATTCTATTCAACTGAGCAATCTCGGATGCGCATGTACGTGCCGAAAAAGTATCACCTGCTGAATGACCACTCGCGGCTGTGCAATCATGTTGATTATAAGCGCCGCCGAGGTCAATATCACCTGTTGCTGAGCTTTCACTAATAGTACCACAGCGTTCATCTATTGATACGTATGGGCCGTTCAGCGCAGTAGTTGCAGTACCGGATGTATAATCATAAAGCCCGCTTAGGGAGGTAAAATTATTAGGTGCAGCAAATCCGGTATTGGTGTAAGGCATGGGTGCACCATACTCCGGACAGCCTTCCGGGCAGCAATCATCATTAGTTTTTGAATAGGTAGCACCAATTATTTTCTTTATAACATATCGATTCTTGTCAATCAATTGAATTACCTTGTTTGTATGAGCATCAACAAGTAATTCCCAGTTATTCTGATATTCTTCTCTATGAAAAATGAATGCCCAAACGAGATGATAACCATAACCTGCTCCCATGAATCCATCCTTGTCTGAAGAGACTGGAACCAATTCCAGGTGTGGTTTTGTGATAATTTGATCGGTAGGGAGTTGCCCGCCAATATAAGCGAATCCTGTTTGGAGTGCCTGTTGCTCGCTGATCGCAGGAACTAAACTGATGGCGATATTGCCCCATTTTTCTACTCCCCAAAGCACCAGGTTCCCATGATTAATTGAAAGTGTCATGTTAGCATTACGCACTGGTATGTTATTGATTTGCCGCGTAATAAATACCTGCCACAGGAAATCTGCTACTTGCGTGGTACGAATTTGTGCAAATTCATTTGTGTTTATATTCAGCAGTCTTTCATGCTGTGTGATAAATTGCAAAACTACATTACGAATAATATCATTATTAATAGTTTCAATGTGATAGCCAAGTTTTCTTGAAAGCGATTCAAGCGTAATTGTATTATTTTCCCCGGAGCCCGGGATAAGCGGGATGCTTACGGTAATAGAATTTGGCCTGCCAGAGCGTGGGTCAAAATAAATACTACTGTAAGGGTGAATGCTTATAAAAGAAAGCCATTCACTCCTGTTAGGTAATAGATCCACGATGCTTGAGAATTGAAGATTAGATTGGCTGATGTAAAGTTCTTCTATTTGAAATTCTTGCTGTTCTATTGGATTTTTTTCTGTCCGCATTCTTTTTGCATCTGCAATAGATGCGCAGAGCAAAATAATGCATATGGCAATTATTGAAAGGAAAATTATAGAGTAACGCATATTTACACCTCCCGAAAGGCGTTAAAGCTTAATATTATAAAATATTTTTTCACCTTTTTAGTATATAAGAAAAATAGAATAAATACAAACCACATGCGAGTTTTTTCTTTTCTTGACACATGACCCATTGACTCCTTGAATCCTCGAATCCCATATTGAAATTAATAACTATTCATGCTACAATTCCAGAACGATGAATATTTATTTTCACATTCCGCCCCAGCAGCATCTTGCACCTTATCATCCTGACATCTCAATTAATCACTATTCCTGAAAAAGGATATCTATATATGAAATACTACCTTAAAACACTATAACCTTTAGGAGGGTCGTAATGAAACAAGGAGTTTATATTATTGGTCTTATTGTGCTGTTGGTTATTACCTGCAATGCAATTTCAAAGGAAGTTCAAAAAGACCTCTTAGTAATTGATGCCACACATGAACATATTTTAAAAAGAAATAATATGACATATACATGGAAAACACCATCTTATATTTTAGTAGAATGGGACTCGAAGCAGCAATTACTAGCAAAATCATTATCAATTCCCGTTGAAATTTTAGTCAAGGATATTGATATATCAAAAGATTATTATATTTTTGAAATTAATGAAACTCAGCAGGTCCCGCGTGAATGGAAGAATAGAATTCTTTTTCAAAAGGGAAGAGAAGTGTTGATCCAGATGAAATCCGAAGAAGCAACAGAATGGGTTGACAAGGGCTACCATACAATAAAACTACAGCACAGGGAATATACGTGGGAAGAGAAACAAACGTTTATACCATTTACTTGTACCTATAATACTGTCATTGCTGATTTAATGACCAGGGCAAATCTTGCGCAATGGACAGATTGGGATGAAAAATTATCAGGATTGGAAAATTTTGAAATAGGAGGAACCACTTATACGAGTGCCACAAGATATTCAAGCACACTTTTCAGTGGCGCTGCCAATGCTAAAGGATATGATTATATTTTAACTACTGCCCAATCTTATAATTATGGTTCTAATATTGAGGAAGATCCATATGGGAGCAGTGGATGGAAGAATATTATTCTGACCATACCAGGACAAACTACCCCGAATGATATTGTCGGCATTTGTGCACATATTGATGATGTGCCTTCATCAGGAATTGCGCCTGGTGCTGATGATAATGCATCAGGAACTGTGATGTTAATGGAAGCTGCTAGATTACTTCGGCAATTTCGTTTCCAGCGTACTATTAAAATCATGTTTTTCAGTGGTGAGGAACAAGGTCTTCTTGGGAGTGCAGCATATGTGAATGACCACCCTACCACGAATTTCCT
>MFGW01000036.1:23730-24547 GCA_001780385.1 Candidatus Fischerbacteria bacterium RBG_13_37_8
TACCTTTAATCCTTATTATCATACCGTCAATGATACACTTGCGAATATGCATCCATCATATGCATATGATGTTTCGAGAGCAGGTATTGGCGCTCTTGCAGCAATGGCAATTCCCATTCAGGCATGTTTTACCACCGCTCCTGTTCTTACTGCAACAGCGGGTGAAATGCAGGTGAACCTGAGCTGGACAGCAGTTGCAGGCGCCAGTACTTACCGCGTGTTTCGCTCGACACAAGGATGCCAGGGTCAATGGCTGGTGCAAACTAATACAACAGGTCTTAGTTGGACTGATACCAATGTTGTCGGCAGCACTACCTATTACTATTATGTCGAAGCAGTTGCAAGTGATGGATTCTGTACCTCTAATATGAGTAATTGCCAATCCGCAGTACCACCTCCATGCACCTATTGCGCTGCATATCAAACAGGAAGCAATCTTATTGTTGGTAGTCCAAGTGGCGGCGATGGTGATGCAAATGCTGATAATTGCGAAACCGTCACTGCACAGGCTACTATTGAAAATATCGGCGCAGGCATTGCACAAAATGTCCAGGTTATTATAACACCGGTAGACAATTTCATTACTGTTACCACGCCTATGCCAATCACCATCAGCAGTATTCCGATAGGAGGATCCTCTGAAATTCAGTTCACTTACCTCGTCGGCGCCGGCGCTAATCAAGCAACCTGCATGCAAAACGGCAGTCTGAGTGTCTCTGTTCAAGCGCAGGGTCAAGCCAGTCCTAATGTTGATTCATTTGCCTTCATTCATGAAATAGATTCTGTTCTCGGCACAAAAACATGGGCATTTGAACCA
>MFGW01000036.1:24743-25959 GCA_001780385.1 Candidatus Fischerbacteria bacterium RBG_13_37_8
TTCTGGGGTAATTCAGTATTCAACCTGAATTCATATATCGGCAAAAATATTCAAATAGAAATTAAATACTATACCGATGGTTCAGCCAACAGGGAAGGAGTGTATGTCGATGATATCAGTCTCACCAACGTACTTGTTCAAGGATGCGATGCCTATAGTGATACATGTGCCAGCACAGGTCAACCGGGCAGAATACTTGACACACTCTATGTTGCAAAATCTGATATTAATCTTAACCTGACATGGACATCGCCCGTATCTCCGTGTGTTACTACGGCATATGGCGTTTATCGTGGCAATCTGCCATGGGCTGGATATGATCACGCATCACTTTCATGCACTGTAGGCACTACCTCTTATTCGACCTCAGCCGGAACTAGCAGTTATTATTTCCTTGTCGTAGCACAGGAAAACAGTTTCGAAGGTTCTTACGGAAAAGATTCTTCTGGTAGTGAAATCCCGGCAGCATCCACACCCTGCTATCCGCAGCAAATCGGTACCTGCAATTAGAAGGAAAATAAACCACGAAGCTCACGAAGAACACGAAGAAAAAATAATTTTATAAAACTTTGAGCACATCGAGAGTTTAGTGGAAGTTAATGTTGTACTGTCATTGCGAGCTTGCCGAAGGCAAGCTCGCAAAAGATTGCATTCACGTAAGAGGGAATTATGACAAGGGCTGAACTGCTTGCATTGGCATTGAAGGTGCTCGGCGTATATTTTGCTATAGAAACATTAATGTTTATTCCGGGATTTATAATAGATTTGAACCAGGCGTATATCTTTAAAACTATTCCATCGCATATCCTTTATATTATAGGCCAAGTAGTTGCGTTTCTTTTTGCTTTTGCTATTGCATACGTCTTAATTGGATATGGAAATCGCATTGCCAAAGCTCTCATTTCTGATGATGAAGAAATAGCATATTCTTATAATCCAGCGCATCTGGAACCAATCCTGAAAATTGCAGTAATGATAATAGCGGTATGGTGTCTGGCTCGTGGAGTGCCACAATTAGCAGGACATCTGATTGACCTGGGTTATAGAAATTACCAGGGTGTGCTGGACGTTGTAGGTTGGTAATGTTCAAGAATGAGACAAATGACCAGGAATAATATTCTTATACTTGTAGCCAAATTTCTTGGGATTTATTTTCTTGCAAAAGGGATTTTCTCGATAAGGGAAATTTTATTTATAATGCCATATGTTTTTAATG
>MFGW01000036.1:25978-26119 GCA_001780385.1 Candidatus Fischerbacteria bacterium RBG_13_37_8
TGCAGGAATCGCCTGGAATATTGCATCGTCAGTATTCAGCACTGTTTTCTACCTGGTTGTTGCAATCATAACATTGAGATATGCTCATGTTTTTATCAACAAAGCAAGTTCTCATTATGGCACTAACCTATTGTCTTTTAT
>MFGW01000036.1:26345-28421 GCA_001780385.1 Candidatus Fischerbacteria bacterium RBG_13_37_8
TGCAGTAATTTGCTTAGCGAGAGAGTACCAGCCAGTGGCTGCTCAGGCGGTTTTTTCCACGTGGAGGCAAAAAACAGGTATTTGCCGTCGGGACTTACATATGCTGAAGAAGCAGTAGCTCCCGGTTTGTTAATTTTTTCTCCCATATTGATTGGCTCACTCCATTTATCATTCTCATCACGAAAATAAATGTAGTACTGCGGCACACCAGTATCATTCTTGGGCAGATCCGCCGCACAAACAATGAGATAACTTTCATCATGTGCAATAAAAGCATTGTATAGGGTTCCCTTCCCATTGACAGGAGCGGGAAGTTTCTCAATTTCGGTGTATTTTCCTTCTTTCAAACGGGAACGGTAGATAGTAGTTTTGAAATCTTTTGCCGTCGCCCGGGTAAAGTAGAGAGTACTGTCATTCGTGACAGAGGGATAAAAATTATGCTCATCACTGTTGATGGGCGTATCGAGTTCGTATGGTTTTCCCCACACGCCATTTTCTAAGCGGTCTACAGCCCAGATGTTCTGGTAGCTCCAGCCAGGTTTCGGTTCTTTACCAGCAGGAGGAAGAGTGCTAAGAAAAAACATTCTCTTGCCGTCGTTTGTTATGCTCGGCTCAAAATAATAATATTTCATATCCGAAGCAAATGAGACGATTTCCGGTTCTGACCATATGCCGTCTTTCTGACGTGAAACCATTATTGTTGCCTGCGTTCCAAACATCAAACCATAATAAAATTCTTTGCCATTCATTGCTATCACTACATCACGCTCAAACATGCCGGTTGAAACAATTCCTGGTGCAAACAGCACAGGTTCTATTCCCGGTGGTTTTTGCCCAAGGTATGCTCCTTTCAGGTTTGCGAATTTCCCTGTGTTGCTGTTGCTTGCATTTGCAAAAAATACAAGAAAGCATGCAATTACTACAATCATTACCAATAGTTTCTGCATTTTTTATTACCTCCATTTTTGGTGCCAGGCACCGATGTTGAAACTTTATGAGAAATAATAGATTATATAGTGTATTAGACGACATGTGCAGGAGCATATGTTCAAATTATTTTTTGCGAGTTCTGCTGTAGGGGCAGACCTATGAGTCTGCCTTTATTAAGCAATCTCGAACGGATTATCATTGTGAGTTTGCCGAAGGCAAACGTAATAATCCAGAACGGGATTATAGAAAGCATAGTCCGTTACGGATTATTACGTCCCGCTGGCGCGGGACTCATAATGACAATATGTTTAGAATTGCCATGCGGGCGAACACAAGGCTCGCCCTGGCAATTCATCCGGAGATATTATAAAAGGGCAGACACACAGGTCTGCTCCTACACCTTAAATGCATAGGAGTTGACAATGAAATTAATAACAATTGTAATAGGCGTTTTAATTGTAATAAGCGCTTTTATTATCGGTTATAGTCAGCAGAAAGAACAAGCAAAGTCTGAAAATAGTTATGCAGTGCAGGATGTGAAGATATTTCAGAAAGAGGGTGGACGTGTTTCCTGGTCAAAAGAATTGAATCTTATTGCATTTGATAAGAAAGGTGATGACGGATATTTTGATGTATACACTGTTCGACCGGATGGTACTGAATTGACCTGTATTACTTGTGAAAAGGAGCGTATTCCATCTAAGAATAATGGTAATCCGGCATGGCATCCCGGCGGTAAATATATTGCTCTGCAGGTACAAGATCAGTATTTAATCACCATGAGACGTGGTGATGGACTTCCTCCACCGGGTGGTGCAGGACGACCTGGCGGTGGTTTTAAAGGCCATGGAAAACGCCCGCCCGGTACAGAACAACCATCGCAATTTCAAGGACGTTTTGAAGAATATATTACCAGTCCCGGCATTGGCGTGAATAATAATATTTGGGTAATGACGGTAGATGGCGCTAAATATGTTCTTGCCACACATGTCAAGGATCGCTTTGGCACACTTCATCCTCATTTTTCACCGGATGGAACCAAACTTATATGGAGCGAGCTCACCGGTGATGAAAAGGAAAAAATTGGCAAATGGGAAATAAAAATTGCAGATTTTACCGTGGAGGATGATAAGCCGAAAGTTACCA
>MFGW01000036.1:28427-28606 GCA_001780385.1 Candidatus Fischerbacteria bacterium RBG_13_37_8
GTACATTAAAAGCAAATAAACTTCACTTTTGTGAGACTCATGGTTTTTCTCCTGATGGGAAAAAGATTATTTTTTCCGGTATGAATAAGAATGAATTTTATTATGACATGGAGATATATACTATTGAAATAGAAACAGGCAAAGTAGTTCGCTTAACTGAAAATGATGAGTGGGATGAG
>MFGW01000036.1:28955-37867 GCA_001780385.1 Candidatus Fischerbacteria bacterium RBG_13_37_8
TCATCATGTCCGCGCAGACAATAAGGACATTGATAGTCGCTGAATTCTGCAATAGTTAATTTTGGTTTTTCAGCGCCTATCCAGGGATGTCCGTCTTTTGTAAGTCCAATAGGAAATCCTCCAGGACCCTTTGTTGCTTGTATGCGCCAGTAAGGCGGTATGGCGACCCAGAATATTACTACCGCAGCGCCCATAATTAATCCCATAATGATGAGAGACGCTTTTCGCGCAGCAAATGATTTCAGTTCCTCGGCGGTGCCTTTAAGCGTACCTGTCTTAAGTTGACGTAGTTCTATTACCGTAAGTCCCAATAAAACAATATTCACTATATAAGTACCTGTGCATACTACACAGATAGATTCAATAATGAAATGAGATATGCCAAACAGGTATATGCTGACAATGATTGAAAAAAGACTAAACCAGAAAAGAAGTCCAAATGGCCATGAAAGTGGTGATTGTGGACGACGCAGTCCCCATATTGCAAGTGCTCCCATTAGCAGATACGCTAATAGCCCCCAAAGCGCTACTGGCAATCCAAGGAAAACAGCATAATTACTTGCTGCAACGGTTTCACAGTTAACTCGTTCACTGATAGCACAATATGAATGATATTCTGGATCAGTATGCACCCTTATATGTAAACGTATTAAATCTGAACTTAAACATGCGCCAATCGTGCAGATCACCAAAAATGCTATGCGCCAACGATTGATCAATAATTCAGTCTTCATAGTCAATAATATGACAGGAGAATCCGTAAGAATTACTTTTGAGGTATGCAGGTAAATTCTCCTGATGTTATTACTATATCATCATCATAAGATTTCTCAGTGCCTTTGCCAGAACAATTTCCCGGCTTACCGTCTCTCCCGTAACTGGTCAAAGTGTACGTGTCAGTATCTGTCTTCTCATAGAAAAATGCATTGCCCCAATCATCTGCAAGCGGCACCTCTGAAATGATTCCTTCTTTCTCAAGTATTGCTTTTAATACTTCTTCCATGGTACCACTTATTTTCTTTTTCTTCAAAGGCGGATATTCGTTGTTATCTGCAAGATATGCTTCTAGAGCAGTAGATAATGTTCTCATTTGTGCTATTGTTTTTGTTTGCTTCCCGCGATTAAGACCTTCATTCATGCTTGACAGTATCAACCAGTAATACATATCATACAGTGCCGAAGGAATAGTAGATTCAGTAAAGATTGTATCATCAAGTGATACAGCTTGAAAAGCGAGCAATGTGGAAGATTTTTCTAATTTTTTTGTGAATGAAGCCAGATTTGTTCTGGTTTGGTCATCTGCGACTCCAGCTACTTCTGTAGCATATTTTATTATTTCTGTTACTTTTTGCGGATTTACCACTACCTGGATTATTACTTCCCCCTCTTTACGAAAATGTCGAAAAGTATTAGTGAAATTGGGTAAGCTGGAGAGTGCTGGTGCTTTTTCACGCTGGACAGATTGTATTTGGTCGATCGCTTCCTTTAATCCGATGAAAAGCGTATTCTTGTTATCTCGGAAAATAAGCAATTCAAAGGGTATTTTCCCTTCCGGAACTTGAAGTGCAGCGGTTTCATTTTTTGCAGGCAGTTTTAAGGTCATTTTTTCTTTGCCTTTAAGTTCTGCAGAGGCTAATGCATTGTATGTTTTTTCAAAATTAGCATAATCACCTGGCTGCAATGCAAAAACAATGTTGCCCAATGATTGAAGCATGGCAAATGCCGGAGGAAGATCTCCGCTTAAATTATCAAGATTTCCTAAAATAATAAGATTGTAGTGACCTTTTAGTCCGAGTAAAAATTCTTCCCTGAATTTTAAAGATGTTTCTTTTTGCATGGATTGAATCCATGCATCAAGTTCATTGCGAGTCTCACTGGTAAGATAACCATAAATTTTATCATAGAATTCAACTGGATTACTCGAACGAAAATGTGCAACTAAAAGAATATCTTGAGGTACATTGTTCCAAATCTCTGCGTCTGCTTTTTCCGCATGAAGATCGCCAATAATGCTCATGATAATTACTACGGCTAGACATAGCCGCATAATAATATTCTGGTTCATAAACTACCTCCTGGCTTTTTTATTTTGGGATAGGGATGCCGAGCACTCGGCAACCAGTTCGTGTAACCAATACATCATCTTCAATTCGAATACCTCCGAATCCTTTGTAAGTTTCTACTTTGGCATAATTGATAAATCCGGCGTGCTTCTTCTCTGTTTTCCATTGATCTATGAGTGCCGGGATAAAATAAATTCCCGGTTCCACGGTGAGTACAAATCCATGGACTAATTCCTTTGCAAGGCGCAGATAAGCGAGACCAAACTGTTTGGAGCGTTCTTTTTTTTCATCATAACCTACGTAATTTTCACCAAGGTCTTCCATGTCATGCACATCCAAACCTAGCATGTGTCCAAGCCCATGCGGAAAGAAAAGCGCATGTGCACCGGCTGAAACTGCTTCTTCTGCATTACCTTTCATGAGCCCTAATACTTTCATATGTTCAACTAATATCTTTGCGACATCAAGATGTACATCGCGGTAACGAATTCCTGGCTTAATCGCATTGATCGCTGTTTGCTGCATCCTGGCAACCGTTTGATATATTTCTTTCTGCCGGGTATTAAATGTGCCGCCTACAGGCATTGTACGTGTGATATCAGATGCATAATGAAGTGGCGATTCTGCGCCAGCATCAATGATCAATAAATTGCCTTTTTTTAATATGGTAGAGGTTGGGGAATTATGCAAAGTTTCCCCGCGTATTGTTACTATTGCTGGAAAAGTCAAGCGTGCACCTGCCTCAAGCGCTATTCCTTCTATCCTCCCTGAAATTTCATTCTCACGTACTCCCGGTTCAGCCATCCTTGCGGCTTCTGCATACATTAGTGCAGTTACTTTTAGCGCAGATTCTATCTCATCAATTTCAATAACACTCTTGATTGAACGCAAACTTATTATCGCCTTTATGAGTTCAGGAGAAGAATATATTTTTACGGAAGATGCAAATATACCGAATAATGATTCTAGCCATTGCGCTTTATCTGCCCGGTAAGGAGGCAAAAAATGAATTTGACGCCCTTGCTGTATTGCTTTTTTGATTACTTCCTCTAATTGGGTAAGTGGCAATTGTTTCTTGATGCCTGACTTTAATGCTGTGTTCTTTAATAAGGGTTGCGGTCCCATCCAGATTATGTCTTCTATCGTGACATCATTGCCAAATAGTATATCAGTGTTTTCATCTATATCAAGTACCGCGGCTAAATTCGGCTGATCAATGCCTATGAAATAAAGAAAGTTGCTGTCCTGGCGAAAAGGATATATGTTCGCAGTGTAATTCATAGGACTATCATTGTTACCTAAAAATAAAATCAATCCGGATCTTAACTTCTTGCGGAGCTGTTCGCGCCTTTTACTGTAAACAGATGCTTCAAACATGCTTCTCTCCTTTTAATAAATTCATGCTTATTTTTCTTTTATGACAACAGATTGAATTTTCAAATCATCTCCGTCATCAATTTTGTCAATATAAAGAATGGAACCGGTTGCACTATCAAATACCCATCCGCCCTTCGTGAATCCTTTAGATATTCTGGGAATTCCAATGAAGCTTCGCGAAACATTGACTTCTTTCGGTAAGTATTGATAAATATTTTTGCCGGTTTTTTTAAGATCCCATTTCTTGTAATCGTGTACATTAAAAAATGCAAGATTACCAGTTCCCCCATCCACAATGAGTGCCTCCCATGTGCTGTCATTATCAATTATTATAGGAATGACAGCATACCGGGAAATTGTCGCTACTTCGGCCTGTTCCGGAAATACTTTCCGGAGCTTGATGTTTTCCTCTCTGCAGTATAACTTTTCGGCATCGTCAAGACTTACTTCGATCCAGTACATTTCACTGGTTACGCTGTCAATTAACAGCTGAAAACGTGCACCCTTTAATCCGGTATGTATCTCGCACATAGAGACGTTATCCGGTATGACACAAACCTTGTCAACTGAAACAGGCGCATATTTTTTGTGCATCTTATGAAGCTCATTGAAATAGAGACATTTGCCTCTTGTAAGATGACACAGGTAACCGCCATTCGTTTCTCCTGTCTTGCTGTAGTGCATCGGCAGAATAAAATTCCCGCCTGTGGAACTATACTCCCGGGCAGGCTTCTCACTTAATTGCTGTATTTTGCCTTTGTCAGGATCATTGCTAAGATCAGTGATGAATGCCATGGCTCCTGTCAGGGTATCAATCGCTACTAAAGTTTTTACGTCACCCTTTTCCTCCCTTATTTCTCGTACCACAACCTCACCAATCTTCGCTGGCTTGACTGACTCCCGCCCTAATGCATCGAATATGTTGTGTTTCATCTTCTTTAATTGAAGTCTGGATGGTGAATCTTGCGCATTATCAATAAGATACATTGCCCCGGTACTAAGGTTGATTACAAAAATACCTTTTGTAGTATCGCCTTCGTACCTCGGCAATATAATCAGCGGTGCCCTGAATGCCTCCACTCCCGTTTCTTCACTTTCAGCCCATAAAACTGCCGGATATATGAGCATGCATGCTGTTATAATAATGAAAAAACAGGCAACTGTTCTTACCATAATAAGCTCCTGCTTCATGTTATTCAAACACGTTTAAATGCTAGGGAGAAATATTTTCAGCAAAACCCTTATGATTATGAAACCTGTTCAACTAGGTAATTCTGAATACCCATCTGTTTGATCTGGTCGAGTTGAGCTTCGATCCAATCAATATGATCTTCTTCATCTTTTAATATGGCTTCGAGAAGCTCACGTGTACCATTATCACCAACTTCAACAGCATAACGAATATCATCATTGTATGCTTTGATAGCATCTGCCTCTGCCTGCCAATCATTCTTGAATTGAGCTTCCACATCTGGGCCTATCGCTATCTTATTCAAAGTGCTGACAACGGGTAATCCTTCGAGAAATAAAACACGTGCTATTAATTTCTCAGCATGCTTCATCTCCTGGACGGCACGCTTTTCAATTGCTCCATGCAACCTTTCGTAACCCCAATTATCGCACATCTCTGAATGTACCATGTATTGATTGATTGCCGTTAATTCATCAGCAAGCCGTGCATTTAATCTGTCAATTACTCCTTTATTTCCTTTCATAAATAATTACCTCCTTATGTATATTAGGGAATGGGGAATAGCGAAGGAACGGATTCGCGTGTCCGCCCTTTGTTTAATGTCATTAATTGCAGTTTGCTCAAGAACATGTTTTAATTCCATCAGAAATAAATGTAATTTTAACAATAATCTTTCATTATTTCAATAGGATAAATGCATTTATGCTCTTGCAATGAACCCGTCTACTATGTAAAATGTCATATACTAAGAACAAAATTAATTAGAATCTGCCATGACTGAATTCTTACAGAGAATAAGAATAATTAATAAGGGCGAACACAAGCTTCGTTCCTCCTCTAGTCCCTATCCACAAGTCCCCAATTTAGGAGGTATTGACTCATGTTGAAAGAACACCCCAAAGGTCTATACATTGCATTCTTTGCCAATATGGGTGAACGCTTTGGCTTTTATACCATGGTGGCAATATTTATTCTTTTTATGCAGGCAAAATATGGTTTAAGTGCAGCAGCTGCCAGCCAGGTCTACGGTATTTTCATGGCAAGTGTATATTTTCTTCCCGTGGTAGGCGGTTTAATTGCTGATCGTATTTTCGGCTACGGCAAAACAATTAGCATTGGCCTCATTACAATGTTTTTGGGCTATTTACTGCTTTCCCTGCCTAGTCAGATGGGTACCGGATTCGGAATGATTGTTGTCGCACTCGCTGTTATTGCCCTCGGTACAGGGCTCTTTAAAGGAAACCTGCAAGCACTGGTGGGCAATCTTTACGATGCCCCGCAATACAGTTCCTTCCGGGATCGAGGTTTTAATATTTTTTACATGGGTATTAATATCGGTGCAATGTTTGCTCCTACTGCTGCCGAGGAAATCAGTAATTGGATCCTCGCTAAATCTGGATTCTTTTATGATGCCAGAATCCCAGCCATGGCTCATAGTTTCCTTAGAGGAAAACTTGAAAAAATCGAAGATTATCTCGCCATTGCACAAGCTCAAGATCCTTCAGTGACATTGGCAACTCTGAAAACTTTTTCAGAAAGTTACATCAATTCCCTTAGTAAATCATACCACTACGGTTTTGGCGTAGCATGCATCAGCCTTGTTATTTCCATGCTCGTTTTCTGGATTTTCAGAAAATATTATCAACAGGCTGATATGACCGAAAAACAAAAAATAAAAAGCGAAGCATATAAAGACAAAATTGTGGAATTGACCCCTGAAAAGACACGTCAGCGCATGATTGCATTGTTTTTAGTATTTTTCGTGGTTATTTTCTTCTGGATGTCCTTTCATCAAAGTGGTCTTACCATGACGTATTTTGCCCGTGATTATACTATGCCAAGTGTCGGTAAATTAACTAATCTATGGTTCGATCTCTTTGGTCTGCTTCCTATTTTTCTCTCTGTCCTGGGAGCACTATTCATGCTGAAGAAAAATAGCACCCCTACAATACGCCTGGTGGGTGCTGTCGGATTTGTTCTATTTGCAGTGCTGGCTTACCTGAGATTCAATACATACCAAGAAACTAATCCCTTTACTCCACAAAAATTCCAGCACTTCAATCCATTTTTCATCGTGGTCCTGACCCCTATTATCATCGGTCTTTTCAGTTACTTAAACCGTAAAGGAATCGAACCCTCTGCTCCTCGTAAAATTGGTATCGGTATGCTCATAACAGCTTGTTCCTTTGCTGTACTTTCCATTGGTTCCATGGGACTTGCCAGTCCAAAAGTTCTCGGCGGTCAGGTTGCACCTGCTGATATGCTCGTTTCTCCTTACTGGCTCATCTCCACCTATTTCATTATCACTATTGCTGAACTGTTCACCAGCCCCATGGGTATTTCATTCGTGTCACGCGTTTCACCTCCTAAATACAAAGGAATGATGCAAGGATTCTGGTTCGCCGCTACTGCTACGGGCAATTACTTGCTCGCCATTATCGGAGCACTCTGGATGAAAGTGCCACTGTGGCTACTATGGGCCATTCTTGCAGGATGTTGCTTGATCTCCGCTACCGTTATCTTCTCCATTATGAAACGCCTCGAACGCGCTACTAAATGATGGCGGACAGGTGTTCACAAGTTCACAGCTAATGTATAATAGTACTATTTAATTGATATTCCTAATTCTAATATTATTTTGTTAATTAATTCCTTCATATAGTTGTTTTTGTTTATTTCTATCTCCATTCGTTTCTTACTCATACTCACTGCCGACTTTCTTATACTAAAAAAATGGCCAATTTCCTTATTACTCATTCTTGAATAACGCCTCAATAAATAAATGCAAATGCGTCTTGATGGATTATTATAGCTGTACTTCTCATGTAAAGAAGCTCCTCCATCAAATATTTTTTGTACAGCTTGTATTACCTGGTCAGGTTCCAAAGAAATGCGGGGAATGTCATCATCTGGAATCTTTAGGTCTTTTGGCCTAAAAATCTTCTCGTTCATAGCATCTGCAATTGTCTCTTTGCTAAATATGAACTTTTCATATTCTTGACTTTCTGTATCACTGTCGATTCCATCTTCAACAAAATCTTTATAGAGTATTCTTGCCTGACTCTCATAATCAGAAAATTGCCCTAGGATCCATTCTGTTGTTAGCCAATGCTCTTTTGGTGTTAAACCAATGTATTGTCCATAACTGCTCCACGGATATGCTTGAAGGTGCTTGCAAATATTTTTGCGCAAAGGATTCCGGTGAATGTAGCGGCTTGCCATATATAAATAGCTCTCTTTTTCAATAAGATGTGAACTGTATCGCGCCTGAAAAAGATGTCCTACCCGCCAATATTTTCTATTGAAATACCATGCAAAAGCCCCATTCAAATAATGCATTGCCTGTCCAATATTTGCAGCAGGTGTTTCAATGAGAAGATGAAAATGATTTCTCATGAGTACATATCCATGAATAATTACCTGGAACCGGGCAGGTAGTTCTGATAAAAGCGAAAGAAACTTAAGATAATCATCCTTGTTGCGATAAATAGGCTTTCTTTCATTTCCACGTGCATGAACGTGATAAAGAGCATCTTCATATTGTAACCTTGGACTTTTTGCCATATTATATTATCTGCTGTAGAGTACGAAATGTTGCTTATTATTTCTTTTTTTTGATAATTATTTTGATTTCCCTGCACTATTAACTCTATGAATTCAATGTGTTATTAATAGAATGTGGCTTTTTCCTATATACCCTGTGTTTCATTGATTTAGTTTTCGTGAAGCTTCCCAACTATTCTAATGATATTCTAATGATAATTTTGCCTGGCTTAAATGTTTCGTCAAAATACAACAAGATGCACTATTGTGATGTAATAGCAATTAGCTGTGAACTTGTGAACACCTGTCCGCCTATTTTAAAGACTTGATAGTCGCTATGATACCGGGGGGGTCTAAATGGTAGCGTTCACGCAACAGGTTCTGGGAGCCGTGAGGAATGAATTCATCAGGAATGCCGAGGTGAAAAATTTTTGCGGCAGAGGGCATGCCAGCGAGTACTTCACATAAGGCAGAACCGAAACCACCATGTAATACATTTTCCTCAATAGTAAGAATATAGGTATGCGTTTGGGCAATTTCGATGATGAGGTCTTTGTCAATTGGTTTAATGAAACGGCTGTTTATCACGGTGCATTCGATATTATCGTGGCTAAGGATTTCAGCGGCTTGCATAGCGGGATAAACGGTTGTGCCGAGGGCAAAAAGTGCAGCATAGGAACCTTTGCGCAGAACTTCTGCTTTTCCTACGGGAAGCAAAGCTGGTTCTTCATCCAGTG